>CAKUOV010000035.1 GCA_934670115.1 uncultured Eggerthellaceae bacterium | reverse complement strand
CGAATTCAAGAACCAGATCAAAGACCCCGATTTCGAAGGCTTCTGCCACTGCATGCTCTACTACAAGGAGAAATAGCAGCCCCAGCGCGCAGGCTTGCGAAACCGACAAAGGCCACCCGGCGGCAAGGGTCGAGCCGAATGGACTCCGCTACAAGTAGGCAATCAAATCCATATTGTTGAATTTTGAGGTCGAAATTCGAAGTGGAAGTGCGGCAATATCCTGGACCGCCTACACGGTATAGCCCAAGCGTCTCCTTCGCCCCGCTATCGTGTCGTACACCTTGCGCCCGTCTTCGCCGAACGCCTTGAGCCTGCCGTCCACGTACCATTCGATGTAGGCGTCGAGCCGCGCCCGGAACTCGTCGAACCCCACCTGCGACCAGTCGCGGCCGTTGTAGAACTCCTCCTTCAGCGTCCCGAAGAAGCCTTCGGCGCGGGCGTTGTCGGGGCAGCACCCCCTGCGGGACATGGAGCGCGTGACCCCGCCCTCCTCGCATATCCTCCCATCTTGTCGATGAGAGGATTGTGATCCAAGACGATTGCGCTGTTAAGACGCCTAATTTTTGACGCTCACGCGTCATCTGTCCTCGGAGTGCCCTTTCCTCCCACAAGGCGCGCGCCACCCTTGAAAAGAAGATCGTCGCCCGAGTTTTCGCCGCTAAGACCCGACAGGTCAAAATCAGCAGTGGCGTATATCTTTTTTGCCCCGCAGGAGTAGAACATGCCGTATGCGTAAGTAATCGCGCCAGACGAAAACGACGCGATATCGAGCTCGGGCAGGCGGCTGCAAAAGCAGAACATGTATGAAGAGCTTCTCACCCTCGAGGTGTCAAATGAGCTCAAATCCACACTTTTCAGGCGGGAGCAGTTCATAAACATCGAAGACATGATTGTTACCTGCGAGGTATCGAAGCTCCTCAAATCGAGGTGCGTCAGAGAACGGCAGTCCTTAAAAAGTCCCGACATGCTTGTCGCTCGCGACGTATCGAGCAGCGACAGATCTACGCTTTTAAGAGCGCTCATACCTGAAAACCAATCCGCAAGAGATACCGGCGAAATAACGTCTGCAAATTCCACAGATACGATCTGCTCGCGCACATCGTACCAGGGTCGCACGCCCTTGCTTTGGTTCCATGCGTACGAGTTCTGATCGAACTGCCAGGTCTCGACAAGGCTTCCCTTGCCCTCTTTCTCATCTGGGGTTACCTGGAACACCAAGGTCTCACCTTCGCCATCCCCGTCGGCGTCATACAGGACGGCAAAGCGCATCTGCGGATCATCGGGTGCACAGAAGGCCTTTGCGGGCATGGCAAGCAGAAGAAATGCCAGCGCAAGAGCAGAAAACACGAACACTAAAGACTTCGGATGCCCAGTTTCTCCCATAAAGCCACCACCTCGTTGGTCGTCGTTGCGGCCCAGCCCTTCAATCAACGCCAAAGCCGGACCAGTAAACGAATGCCGAAATACTGCCTTGCGTGATTGCACTAGGTTTTCAGGGGCGTTTACATCCACATATAAATGAACAAGGGGACAAACTCGCATGTGCTCCCTACAGGCAAATCCACCTAGAAGCAGCACCCCTCAAAAAAAGCAGCGAATACCTCCTTGGCCCCACCAAGCTGCGCGAGGAGTATTCCAGATCCTCCTAAAAATCGGCTGCGTGCGGGGTATGGAAACTTGAAAAACGTATGCGGGAATACAATGCCCGTCGAACATAAACATCGGAAGCATCCCATCCCTCGATCGTAGGCTGGAACAGGATAAATCCTTGTAGCTTATCTGACAAATACACATTATTTTCTACTAATTTAATGTGTATTTGTCGCTTTATGATTAACAATCACACATTATTTCTCTATAATATAATGTGCGATTGTCAAAGTGAGGTGAGAAGCATGAACGCCGTGGAGGAGACCAAAAAACTGCTAGAAGCGTCGAAGGACGGAACAATTACCGCAGCTCAGGTAACAAAAGCCGGAATACACCGCAGCGTCTTGCAGGAGCTCGTCGAAAGCGGCGAGATGTACCGCTTTGGGCGCGGCCTGTATGTGCGGAGCAGCGCATGGGAGGATGATTTTTACCTCTTGCAACGAAAGTATGGCCGCGGGATTTACTCGCACGATACCGCTCTGTACCTGCTGGGCTATTCAGACCGTACCCCGGCGAAATATACAATGACCTTCCCCAAGGGCTACAATGCTCCATCGCTGAAGCAGGAGAACTTAATCATCAAGCGCGTTGTGCCGGAAAACTACGAGTTCGGCAGAATTGAAATCGAATCCCCCTCCGGCAATCCAATTCGTGTTTACGATTTGGAACGGACGCTGTGCGACATCCTGCGCGGCGACGGTATCGATGTCCAGATCGTCGGAGAGGCTATGAAACGCTATGCAGCATCCAAGGATAAGAACATTCACAAACTGATGCAGTATGCAGATCAGCTCCGCGTGAAACCCAAGGTGCTGCGATACATGGAGGTTTTGCTATGATTACAAAAAATCCAATGCAACTGAAAGCCTTTATTAAGAACAAAGCGGCACAGAAGCATATCTCGGCACAGCTCGTTATGCAGAACTATATGCTCGAACGACTGCTGGAACGGATTTCGCTTTCTCCCTATAAAAACAATTTCATCCTCAAGGGCGGATTCCTGATTTCTACCATTGTGGGACTGGACACGCGGGCAACAATGGACCTGGACACAACGATTAAGGGCTTCACCCTGACTCATTAAGCAATCCGTAAAATCTTTACAGAGATTTGCGCAGTCCAGATTTCAGACGACGTGCAGTTTAAGGTTGTCGGCATCTCTGACATTCGGGAAACCGACGATTATCCCAGCATCCGGGTTTCGCTGAAAGCTAATTATCCGCCAATCAGTGTACCGCTGACAGTAGATGTCACCACGGGCGACATGATAACGCCCCGCGAGGTGGAATACACATTCTCGCTGCTATTCGACGACCGAGCAATCAGCATTCTTGCCTACAACCTTGAAACGGTACTGGCAGAAAAGCTGGAAACCGTGCTGTCCCGCAATATTGCGAATACCCGTCCGAGAGATTATTACGACGTACATATCCTGTACACGCTGCGCAGCACGGAATGCGATAAAGAGACGCTGCGCCACGCACTGGAACGAACGACGCAGAAACGCGGCAGCGGCGTGATTCTGACAGACTACCCAGAGATTATAAAAGAGATCCGCGAAAGCGATGCGCTCCGCAAACTATGGGAGAAATACAGCCGCGAATATGAGTACGCAAAGGGCATTTCCTTTGATGACACCTGCAATACCGTTCAGACGATTATGGATACAATCATGGCGTAAACGAAAAGTTCCGCCTCATTTTCTCCAAAAAATCACGTTTTACGTCCTTACTTTCGCCAATTTAGGCGATAATGAGGACGTAATCTTATTTTAGGGGGAATCATGGACAGGACATTGATCGCCGCGCTCGCCGCATGGAAAGACGGGGCACACCGCAAGCCGCTCATCCTCAACGGCGCACGCCAGGTCGGAAAAACGTGGCTGCTAAAAGAATTCGGCAGGAGACATTTCTCCAATGTCGCCTACATCAACCTTGATGGAAATGCGGCCATGAAAGAGCAGTTCGAGCTCGGCTACGACATTTCGCGACTCATCTCGGCCTTCCAGTTCGAGACGGGGGAGCGTATAGATGAGGGGGACACCCTCATCATCCTCGACGAGATTCAAGAATGCCCGCATGCGCTGACCTCCCTGAAATACTTCTGCGAAGAGGCACCGGGTTATGCCGTCGCGGCGGCAGGTTCGCTTCTGGGCCTTACCATCCACGAAGGCACTGGCTATCCCGTCGGCAAGGTGGAGACGCTCGATTTGTACCCCATGGAGTTCACCGAGTTCCTGCGAGCAACCGGCAATGAAGGCATGGCCGACCTTATCGCGTCCGGCAATCCGACTATGATCAACTCGTTTTCCGGCAAGCTTATCCCCCTGCTTCGCCAGTACTACTACGTGGGCGGGATGCCAGAGGCGGTAACCGCGTTTCTCGAGCACGGGCTTTTGGAGGACGCGCGCAAAGTGCAGAAGGACATCCTGCGCGGCTACGAGCGAGATATCTCCAAACATCTGTCCCGGACGGAGGCCGAGTACGCGATAGCGGCCTGGGAGTCCATCCCCCTGCATCTGGGCCAGGAGAACAAGAGATTCGTGTTCGGGCACATCGCCGAGGGCGCGCGGGCGCGCAATTTCCAGTCCGGAATCACCTGGCTGGAGCAGGCGGGACTCGTCACGCGAGTACGCAGGGTGTCAAAACCGGGCCTGCCGCTTCGCCCCTACGCGGACGATGCAGCGTTCAAGCTCTTCCTTGTCGACGTTGGTCTTTTGGGCGCCATGGCCCATCTGGACAAGAGCACCGTCATCGGTGGCAACTCCATATTCGAAGAGTTCAAGGGGGCACTCACCGAGCAGTACGTCTGCCAGCAGCTCGTCTCCGAACACGGGCTTGCCCCCTACTACTGGTCCGCCGAGCACTCAGCGGGAGAGATAGACTTCTTGGTCCAAGATGAGAACAGAATCGTCGCCATCGAGGTAAAAGCCGAGGAGAACCTCCGTGCGAAAAGCCTTCGGGCCTTCAAGGACAGGTACCCCAACACCACCGCACTTCGCTTCAGCATGTCAGGGTACCGCGAGCAGGACTGGATGCGCAACATACCGCTGTACGCGGTGGGTAACGCATTACTGTGGGGCGAATGACGACGATGGCCGGCAGAAAGTCGATGCGCCCATCTGGTATCGATCCGGCACCCATCTGCGGTTTTCCGGCGCGAAGGATATCATTGCGCACGGTGGGCGCTACGCCCTATTTTTGATACTTGCATTTCAAATGCCGCCGTAAGGCCGCTTATATTTTGCTCAGGCGTGTAAATGCCCCACCGAAGGGGTGGTGCTTTACGGTTTGCAGGCGAGCCAGGCTTTTTGTGCGCGGAGAAGTTATTGCTTCGCGGGCGCTTTTCCTTCTGCCGGCGCCTTGCCAGCCAGGGCTTGCGGGCCCGCCTCGTCTCGGTGGCCAAGCGCGGCATCCGTGAATCCCTCGCTGAACGCGCTTGGTATCACCAGGGTTCCGCCGGACTTTCTCACGCTATCGTATGCCAAGTGCATGGTGCGTAGCTTCATAGCCTCGGGTGCGTTGGCGTACACGTCGCCCGCATCCGCGAGCATCTCAGAGATATCGTGCTCGGCCTCGGCAAGAACCATGCGAGCGTTGCGCTCGCGCTCGGCAATGGATTCCATCGCCATGGCGTCTTGAAGCTCCTTGGGTATGACGATATCGCGAATCTCAACGCCGATAATGGCAATACCCCAGGGGGAGAGCTTCTCTTCGATCACCTTCTCAAGTTCGGCGTCGAGCACCTCGCGGCTGCATGCCAGTTCGGAGACGCTTCGGCGGCCGATAGCCTGCCTCATGGCGGTCTGGGCGATCCACGAAACCGCGTTCGGGTAATCCTCGAGCTCCACGCACGCCTTCTCGGCCGAGAATACCATCCAAAACAGCACGGCATCCACGTTTACTGGGACCAAGTCGTTGGTGAGCGTTTTCTCGGCGCCGAAATATGTTGCCGAGATGCGCTGGTCAACGCGCATAGTGCAGTGTTCAACGAGCGGTATGGTGAAAACGAGCCCAGGACCGCTCACGCGGTTGAACTTGCCAAGACGCAAGACGACGACCTTCTCCCATTGGAGGACTATGTGGGCGGAAGACGACAGAAGCCAGCCCACCAGACAAGCCGCAACAAGCGCGGCCAAGCCGATTTTGCATCCTGCGCAAGAAATCGCCAGCAATGTCACCGCAAAGCCGAGGACGAAAAAGGCACAAGTGACGATGTACGCGCCGTTGCGGGAGGACCGCCTCCGCCCGTTGCTATGAGCTCCTTCGATTGCCGCCCGGTATGACGGAGAACTTGACATGACCCTTCGCTCTCTCTTCTTCTTTTTCGTCAAGGCTTTCGCCCCTTTCTTCCCTTACATCGTTCATCACCGACCAAAACAGCGCCTGCGTGTCATCGAGCGACATCCCCAGCTCGAGACATCTGAAGATGTAGTCGCGGGTGATGCTTTCCGCGGTCACATCCGCGCTAACACCCGGCATGCCGGAAACATCGCGGACAAACGCTCCTTGGCGATGCTTCGACTCAATGTAGCCGTCCGCCTCTAGACTCTTGTAGACCTTGCTCACGGTGTTGTAGTTGACCTCGATTTCGGCAGCCAGCCCGCGCACCGTCGGCAGCTGCTGGCCGGCTTTGTAATAACCCGATGTGATCAGGTATATGAGTCGGTTTTTCAGCTGTATCCAAATGGGGATGCTGCTGCTCTCGTCCAATTTTATTATCATTTTGGCTCGCTTTCCTGGCAAACGGCCGCGGGAATCGCGGCTTGGAGAGGATTGTCTAGTTTCATGGGCGCATGCGTTCCCGCGGAGACAACGCAATACCGCAGGCACGCCGCGGCGAACAGAACAGCTAGCGCAGTGTATGCGAGCGAAGCTCTTGTAATCATGCGCTGCCTTCGAGCGGGAATAATAGCTCTTGCATACATCGATAGGGGAGCGGCAATGCCGCAAATCGCGAAGCCTACCCACCATAGCACGGTAAGCGTAGGGTCTCCCCCTGCGAAGAGAAGATTGCGCGAGATGGCAGCGCCAACGTGTTCGCTTGCCAGCGATGCAATCGCGAACCCTGCAGCGCAGATCGCCTCGAGGACGACGATGGGCCCATCGATGCGAAGGATGCTTTCTATAAGGGCACCGTCTGAACCGGCAGAGCAGCAAGAAAGAATGGTAACGGCGCATCCCGCCGATACCGAGGAAAAGAGGAACAGCGCTGGCAGGAAGAAAGTATTCCAAAGCGCCACGGCGCGAATGCTGCAAAGAAGGATGCCGGTATAGGCCATCACCGTGATGGACAGGAGAGCGGCAAGCACGTGTGCAATGCGGGCGATATGTGGATGGACCGGCGGCGTCTGCAGAATTCGCGCCGCGGAAATAAGAGCAGAGAGAACAAGGAGGGCGGCGAGGGCAAAAAATCCCACCGATATAATCGAAAACGACGGAGTAAACAAAAGATGCTCGACTCGGTCTATTCGCCCCACGTCGAAAAGCAGGCAAAGAGATCCGAAGAGAAGAAGGGCGAAACCAGCGCAGAAGGCGCGGGAGACGGCGAGGGCATTGGAGTCGTTGCCCGTTTGTGAGAATCGCGCATCGAGCACGCAGGCCATAAGGACGGTGCCGGCGCCGGTGCCTCCGCAGAACAGATAAGCTATGGCGAGTGTTCCGATCACAGGGCTCCTTTGCGCAACAATAAGTATGACAGAGTATAGCATACTCAATCTTGTCCGAGGTTGCTCAAGAGATGTCTCATTATTGCGCAGTCAATAAAAACGGATTTTCATAAGGGAAAATGAAATTGAAAACATTGCTTGTCATAAATTGTCATATTTTGTCATTGCTTGTCCTACGCATATATGGCAGAATATGACAAGAAGAATCCGGCCGGTTCTATTTGCTAGGGGAGAAATGAGGGGGCCCGGCGATTCTGTGAGGGGTTCAATGTCACAGGAAAGCCAGCGTTATTCCAGACAAAGCGGAGAACGCATGTTGCAGCTCTCTGTCTCCTGTTCCAAACAAGAAGTAAGGAGGCACGATGCTTTCAGTGCAAAGCTCGACGGGGGGATTGACCCGTCGCAGTTTCCTCAAAACGACGTGCGCTGTTGCGGGGGCTACAGCAATAGGCGCTTCGGGCTTTTCGGCCCTGCAGGCCTACGCGAGCGATTCCGCTGCCCTGGCGCAGGCGGAAGAGCAGATTTTCAATTGCAACTGCCGCTCTAACTGTATGGGTTCTTGTCGATTGTTGGCCCATGTTCGCGATGGCAAAATTGTCAAGCTTGAGCCTGGCGAATATCCCGAGCCTGGCTACACGGGATGCTGCCTTAAGGGTCTTACCTACATTGAGCGCATCTACAGCAAGACGCGTGTTCTGTATCCGATGCGCCGCGTTCCCGGTACCGAGCGTGGTGCCGGTCAATGGGAGCGAATCACCTGGGATGAGGCCATCAAAGAGCTTGCTGACAAGATTAAGGAGAACGTGGAGAAGTTCGGCGGATCCTCTATTGTCTTCGATGCGGCTTCCGGAAATTACGGCTACATCAACGGTGTCTACGGCCTGTTCCCGCGCCTGTCGGCCTGCTTGGGCGCCGTTAAGACCGCTGCCTGCTACGACTACGCGGCTGGCCACGGCATCGATCGTGTGCTGGGCACCGGCGACTGGAAGTACTGCAACGAGCCAAACAGCGTTATGGATTCCTCTCTTGTTGTTGTTTGGGGCACCAATCCGGTGTTCACGCATCCTCACAGCTGGCGATGGATCCAATGGGCTCGCGAGGCGGGCACGAAGGTTGTGACCATCGATCCCATCTACTCCGCGACCGCGCACCGCTCGGACGAGTACATCCACGTGAACCCTGGTCATGACGGGTATTTTGCGCTAGCCATGGGCAACTATATCATCGAAAAAGACCTGGTTGACTGGGATTTTATAAGGAATAAATCTAACGCGGCGTTTTTGGTCCGCTCCGATACGGGCATGCTCCTGCGCAAAAGCGACTACGCCGAGGTGCCGATAGACCCCGCGACCAAGCAGCCCGTAGGCGACAACTACTATGTCTGGGACCTGGACAAAAACGGCATCGCTTTTATCGACGAGGCGACAAACCCCGCGCTTGAAGGAACGTTTACTACCCCCGACGGCGTGGAGTGCACCACATCCTTCTCCCTGCTCAAGCAGCAGCTCAAGCAATACACTCTGGCAGAGGCTGCCCGCCTGACCGGCCTGGAGGAATCCTTCATCGCCTCCTTCGCTGAGCGCTTCGCAACCGAACGTGCCGTCTCCGTCAACATCACCTACGGCCTGGACCACTACCTCAACGGCTACCAGAACACCTGGGCCATAGCGATTCTTTTGTGCCTGACGGGCAACCTCGCCAAGCCGGGTGCCGGCTTTACCGGCGTGTTCACCACCCGCTGGTCCCCTGAGACCCTGGGCCTGTGGATCACGAAGGAATACAAGCTGCTCAACGCGGTGATCCCCTTCGGCATCCTTCCCGATATCGCGGCGACCCAGACCCTAAACGGCAAGCCGTTCCCGGTAAAGGTGATGATCTCGTATTGCTCCAACCCCATAAGCAACATCGGCTCGCAGAAAGAGGTCATCGAGAAACTCATCGGCAACCTCGATTACTACGCGGTCATCGACATGGAAATGACGGACTCGGCGGTCTATGCCGACCTGGTGCTCCCCGCCGCATCCTGGTACGAGGTCGAGGACCTTCGCGCAGGCTACAACAACCCCTACACTATCTACCAGGAAAAGGCGATCGAGCCTTTGGGCGAGTGCAAGTCCGACTCCGAGATCGCCTGCCTTCTGGGCCGCGCCCTGGGCTTTGAGGCCTCCTTCCCCGAAAAGCCCGACTTCGAGCAGCTGTGCGCCATCCTCTTCAGCAACGAGGCATCGAAGAAGCGCGGCTTGAGCCTCGAGCGCTTCCGCAAGGAGAAGGTCATCCAGACAACCGGCACGCCCGGAGAGTCCTATATCACCGGCATGACCGAGCCTTTCGCCACAGAAGCCGGCCGCGTGCGCCTGTACACCGAGAAGCCCGCGCCCCGCCTGAACTATGGCCAGGACCTTTCCGCGCGCTTCCCGAACGAGCATCTTGTCTACTACCAGGAGCCCCGCGAGGCAGGCGTGGACAATCCCTTGAAGGAGAAGTACCCCTTGGTCTACCTGCAGGAGCATTCCCGCTTCCGCGTCCACACCCAGTGGGGCACGGTTCCCACCTTGCGCGAGCTTGACCCCGAGCCGCTGGCGAAGGTCAACAGCGTTGACGCTGCCGCGCGCGGCGTGAAGAGCGGCGATATGGTTGAGGTCTTCAACGACCGCGGCCATTGCGTGGTGAAGTGCCTTATCGATGAGTCCATCGCTCCGGGAATCCTGTCAATCCCCAAGGGCTGGCAGCGCGCCCAGTTCGTAGAGGGCAGCTTCCAAGAGATGTCACAGCCCGGCATGGACCCGTATCCGTCCGCAGCGTCTTTCTACGACGCCCGCGTAGATTTCAAGAAAGCCTAGGAGGTGCATGATGAGATACGGCTTTGCGATTGATACGAAGCGCTGCATTGGATGCCATACCTGTGCCGTGGCATGCCGCATTGAAAACAACCTGCCCAACAATATGTGGTGGAATCGCATTCTGACAAATGGTGGGGATGTCGTGGATACCCCCAAAGGCCAGTTCCCTGACGTCACCATGAGCTATGCCCCGGTTGCTTGCCAGCATTGTGAGAACCCTGCCTGCGTGAAAGTGTGCCCCGTTGGCGCAACTTACAAAGACCCTGAGACGGGCGTCGTTCGCCAGGACTACGACCGCTGCATTGGCTGCCGCATGTGCATGGCTGCCTGCCCGTATACCGGCGTTCGCTCCTTCAACTGGGAAGAGCCTAAATACTACATTGATGTAGCCGTGGGAGATGCCGACGTGCCCAAGCATCAAAAGCATGTGGTGGAGAAGTGCACCATGTGCTGGCACCGCCTTGCCAAGGGCGAGGAGCCTATGTGCGTGAAGACTTGCCTGGCGCGCGCCCGTACCTGGGGCGACCTGGATGATCCCAACTCTGAGATTTCCAAGCTCGTTGCAACTCGCGGATATAAACAGCTGTTGGCCGAAGAGGGAACAAACCCTTCTGTCTACTACCTCGTCTAGAAAGGAAAGGAGTTTTCTTATGAAAGATGCAGCGAATTCTTCTTCCCAAGGCGGGAAGGGTCTTACCATCGGCATCGCCGCAGGCGCCGTGCTTGCTGTTATCGGCATCGCGCTGTGGGTGATGCAGCTTACGGGCGGCATGGCCCAAACGGGCATGCGAAACCTTGACTCCTGGGGCTTGTACATCACTATGTTCATGTTCTTCGTGGGCCTGTCCGCCGGCGGCCTGATCATCAGCTCCATCCCGCGCGCCTTCGGCATGGAGGGCTTCGGCGGCATCTCCAAGGTCGCCGTCTGGACCTCCATCTGCTGCACGGTGCTCGCCATCGGCTTTGTCGTGGTGGATCTGGGCCAGCCCGTCCGCCTGTGGGAGCTGTTCGTGTATTCCAACCTGGGCAGCCCCCTGATGTGGGATATCATCGTGCTTTTCGTGTACCTCATCTTGTCCTGCGTCTACCTGTGGGCGACCCTGCGCGCCGAAAAGGGTCTCGTCTCCCAGCTCGCCTTGCGCGTGATCAGCGTCATCGCCCTGGTGTGCGCCATCTTGGTCCATTCGGTCACCGCTTGGATTTTCGGGTTGCAGGTCGCCCACGAGTTCTGGTACACCGCGCTTCTCGGTCCCTGGTTCGTGTCATCGGCCCTGGTGTGCGGCACGGCGCTTGTTTTGGTCGTGGTTATCGCATTGCGCAAGACGGGCTACCTGGATCTGGATCAGAAATACATCGTCAAGCTGGTGAAGATGCTGGGCGCATTCGTCATGGTCGACCTGTATTTCTTCGGTTGCGACCTTTTGACCAGCGGCTTTCCTGGCGGTGAGGGTGCTGAAGTAGTGGCCATGCTGGCAAGTGGAGCTCTTGCTCCCTTCTTCTGGATTGAGATTGTTGGATGCGTGCTGTGCGCGGTCGTGTGCTTCGCGCCCAAGCTGCGCACCAACGCCCTCATCGTGGTCGCAAGCGTTCTCGCCATCGTGGCGATCTTCTGCAAGCGCGTCCAGCTGCTGGTGGGCGGCTTCCAGATCGCCAACATCGATATGCCCGGCGCGCTGAACGCCATGACCATCACCAACTGGCAGGCTGGCGCCGATGCCTATGCCGGCATGGTGTATTGGCCGACCGCGCTCGAGTTCGGTGTCGCCTTGGGCGTCTTGGGTCTCGGCGCGCTGCTTTTGTGCCTGGGCCTGAAGAAGCTTCCCCTGAAGCCGGTTGAGTAGCCCCTCTTTCAACCCTCCTTGCGCAGGGAGGCGCATATCCTTGCCCCTTCCTGCGCTTTTTTGGTCAAAACGACAGCCTTTTCGGCTATCGCCATCGTATGCGTGTAAAGAGGTTGCCTTGAAGAAAGCGATTCTTACAACGTTGTTTTTCCTGGTCATATGCGCTTGCGTGTTCGGAGTGGGCCGTTTGGCCGAACCGGCGACCGCCATCAAGGCACTTGAGGCCACCTCGCCCTGTCCGGCTGTCGGCTGCATGGCAAGCACATGCCATGGACCCGACGCGATCCCCGAACCCGACGGCGCATCCGAAATGATCTGTCCCGAAACGGGTTGCGCCTCGGCCCAGTGCCATGCCTGGGACACGCTTCGGGGGCACTATCGCCATGCGTCGGATGCAAGCTTGAACCTGTGGATTTTGGCACCCGTCTTCCTTGTGGTGACCCTCGTCCTTTCCGTGAAGGGCCTCTCGGGCAAAAAACGCATCGAGCGAGAAGCACAAGGTGACGATACCTCGAAGGGGGGCTCCGATGGATGTTAAGCGACTGGTCGTCGATGCGCTGGCCCTTCTTGCGTATGCGATCGCCTCTTTCCCTGCCGCGACAGGTATCGGCGCGCACGAATGGCTGGGCGCAGCTGTCGCCTTGGTGTTTTTGGTCCACGTCGCCCAGCATGCAGACTGGCTCCCCCAGACCCTGCGCCCTGCTGCGAAGCCTTTATCCAAGGCGGGGGCGGGCAGCCTGATTGTCGATACGCTGCTGTTTGTCGCGCTTGCCGTCTGCACGGTTTCGGGGCTTATGATCTCAGGGGCCCTCTTGCCGACCTTCGGACTTTACGCGGAAGGGTATTATTTCTGGAACCCCCTGCACGCGGCTTCGGCGAAAGTGCTGTTCGCCCTGATCATCGTCCACCTCGCATTGCACTGGAGGTGGCTTTTCGCCCTGATTAAGAGAAAGGGGGCATCCCGTGTCGATGCTGACTAGCGCCTCCGCGCGCGCGGATGAATGGGCGCTTCGCGCCTCTGTTCTAGAGTTTTTGGCTTTCTCCCTCCGCTATCCGACAAGGGAGCTCTCCGAAGCTGCCGCATCGGGAGAGTGGGCCGATGCGGCAGCGGAGGTGGCTGTCGCCATCGACGCAGATAAACCCATGCTGTCTCGCGGATTGCAGGAGCTTCGCGGCGAAAGCAGCGATGAAGATGCGCTGTTTCATGGGCTTAGGGCCGAGGCGACGCGTCTGTTTGTAGGTCCTCCCGAGCCTGCGGTGTCTCCCTATGAGGGGATTTGGCGGGCGGATGACGATGGCGTGGATGGGTTGCTGTTTGTGAACCCATATTCCGTGTCGGTCGAGCGTTTCATGGCATGCTGCGGCTTAGGTCGGCCCGAAGGGACGAACGAGCCCCTAGATCATGTTGCCACCGAGCTCGAACTGCTTCAGCACCTTGCCTCCCTCGCTGCGGGAATCATCGAGCCGCCCCAGGGTGCGGTTTCTGCAGAGTCCTATCCTGGCGGCTCTCCCGAAGACGCGTATCTTCGATTTTTCGAAGAACATGCCCTTGCTTGGATGCCGTTGTTCGCTCAGCAGCTTGCAGATAAAACGAGCCATCCGTTTTATCGTTGCGTTACCCAGCTGGTTGCTTGCGTCCTGCAATAGAAGTATTTCGAAGAGCCACAGACAAGGCCAGACAACCTTCAAGCCACGATCTGGTTCCCTCATCAAAAGGAGGGGACCCGACCTTTCTATTCATAAAAGGACTCCGTTCGAAATCAAAACAATGCCCTAGCACGGCACTCTAGAACGAAACCATTTCACGCACCCCTTGCGCAACCAAAGGCGGCACGGGAGTCGAAGGCTTGAGATTTTTAGGCTGCCGGCAGCTAAGCCGCGCCTTGTCTGGTATGCCGATTTTGCTCAACTCTACCAGCGGCACGGTTCTCCGCAATCGCGAAGGAGAATGAGCCGAAAACAGAAGTTCCGCCGTATTTTCTCCAAAAAACCACGTTTTACGTCCGTACTTTCGCCAATTTAAGCGATAAATTGCCCGAACCCCGACCGACTCGCAGCTATCTTGTGTCCATAAGATCTCGTGCTCTGACCCCCATGTCACGTGCGATCGCTCGCACATATGATGCCATGCTCCAATACATACAAATTAGAGCGAACGGATTGCAAAATGCTCCTGGGAAAAACACCAGCCGTATTTGCGAACATTTCTAAACTCGCATGGAGGATGTATCTGCGACGGGCATCAAAACGCGCTATACTCAAATAATAGAAGAAGGACGTCGATCGACGGGCATGCACACGATAGCCGAGCCTTAGTATCAATCACGAACCGCCCTCAAAAGGATGACTTGCACAGCGCCTATAAGGTCAAGGAACGCAGATAGCCGCAAAGCCGACGGAATGCCTCCTCACAGGGAATCGCAATATTGGTTGCAAGCGGTCTTTCACCCATGCTCTGGTGCGGACGCAATGCGATGCTTGCGCATTCGCTTCGTGCGCAACAGGCTGCTTGCCCGGTTTACCATGATGCAAGGGCGAAGCTTCCAATACGCACCCACATAGCAGGTGGTTATTTTTTCCGCCGCGCTTCGCGCACCAGACAGGCTAATGAGTCAAGAAACGCAAAGGCGCGCCCAATTACTCGGACGCGCCTTTACAATGCTTTTCGTGCTCACGTTATTGGATATCCTGTTCCAAAGCCCGTCTACCTACATCCTATATCACAAGGACGCCGCCCAGAAGGAACGACCACAAGACAACGACAGCAACAAGAACGATCGATGAGATGACACCCGAACGCGCCATCTCCCCAAACTTGTAGTATCCGTGGTCGTAAGTCATGCTCATAGCCGGGCAAAGCGGCACAAGGTAGCTTCCCGCCATCAGGGAGACGATCATGAACGCAGGCACAAACGGCGAGATACCGACCGTAGTCGCATAGGTGAACAGAGGAGGCAACAGAATGGCGCACCATGCAGGAGCGGTGGGACACACGGTATGGAGCAGGTACAGGACCGCGCCAATCAAAAGGAGCGCGGCTAGAACTGGAAGATTGGTGATTCCGGAGTTCAAGAACACGCTTGCCATGAAGTCTGCGGCACCCGTGGCAGTGATAGCCGCCCCGATGCTGAGCACGCCGCCGAAGAACAAAAACAGATTCCAGCTCACGAGCCCCTCGAATTCCTTCCATTTCAGAATGCCCATACCGGGGACGAACAGCATCAGCATGCCGAAGATGGATACAACGGTAGCGTTTAAGAACGGCACCCAGTTGCCCGCAATCCACAACACGGGAAGCAGAATCATCATAACAAGACACTTCGCATCGACCTTCGTGAATCCACCTGTCCCGAACTGGTCTTTCAGTATGGCATCAATTTGCTCTTGGCGAACGTTCTCCGGCGGGAACACCTTGACAAGGCACGCCCATGCAACAGGAAGGACCACGATGGCGCACGGGACGCCGTAGGCCATCCAGGTCAGGAACCCTACGCTGATTCCAAGCTGGGTTTGGAGCAAGCCCAAGCTCAAGACGTTTAGGGAGTGTCCGCACGGCGTCGTGAAACCACCGATGCAGGCTGCTATGCAGATTCCGATCATGAGGCACTTACCGAGGTTGGAGTTATCTTTCTTCGCTCCAACGAGCTTGAGCAACGGGACGCTAAAGCTCAAGGATAGAGCGACGGCACCCGTATCGGTCATAAACGCGGAGCAAAGGGCCGTAACGACCATGATGGCCAGCACGAGCTTTCTCGAATCGGCTCCGGCCCACAAGATAAACCTCTTGGTCAGTCGAAGCCCCAAGGTGCTGTATTGCATGTAGGCAGTCATACAGTACACAGCCAAAATGAACCACGCCGTGGTCGTGGTGAAGCCGCTGAACGCACTTTGGAACGTCGGCTGAACGTCCAAGATGAAGAGCAGAAAGCAACCAAGGACGCCGACGACGCCAGTGGACATACTTCCAAAAAACCACATGAAAACACAGCAAAGCAAAACGCCTATAGAGGTCAGAGCTTCGTGGCTAAGATTAGCGCTTTCGGGCGCGAGAAACAAAATGACCAGGGACGCGATTCCCAGGCCGAAGCCAAGAAGCTGCTTGCCCGAAAAGTTCCTCGCCGGGGCGCAGGCGCAAGTCTCTTCTTTCATTTCCCCTCCATACGTTGTAAAAAATGTAATGATAGCCTTACCGGCCGCCCGGGTCGACGCCTCTATCCCCTTGCGTCGATCTCTGAGCGGTTGCAAAACCTACTTCAGGATACCCGGTGCCGCAGGCATGGCGGGCACGCCACCAGGAGCCGCAGGCGCCCCGGGCGCAGCGGGCGCGCCCGGGATCGAGGGCATACCCGGCACCCCGCCCCCAAGAGCAGCCCCGCACGCGGGGCACTCGGAGGCAAGAGAGTCGACATCGGCCCCGCACTCGGGGCAGGATTTAGTGATTGCGGCTGGTCTGAAGCACATAGGGACCTCCTTTTATCATCGGCCAGCTTTTCTGACTGGGCTTTCGCTTGCCAGGAAAGCCGGCTTTGAATTTTTACCTACAAGCCGTTTGTACCGGCTTGGAACAATAGCTAGTCGTCCAGTGAGAAAAGCACCTGGTTGGGCTTCTCAGCGAGTTCGATTGCGAGTTTCTCGATATCGCCGAATTTGATGCACTCGGACTGACAATGATGGGCGCACATCGGTCGGCCGTCATGGGCCGCCTCGCCTCCTTGGCACAAGTTGCAGTTCTTGGTGAAATGCGGGATAAAATCCTCTACCCAGGTTCCGTCGGAGGCCTCCCACGGACCAACGTGCGTCAGAACAACGCCGGCTTTATCGTTTGGCAGATCGTGCGAGACAGCGCATGCAATCTCGCAGGTATGGCAGCCTGAGCAGTAGTAGTAGTCTACGAGAATACCCTTGATGGACATGTCGATCGGTTCCTTTCTTCTCTTCCGCAGCCCGCTAGTTCAAGATGACGGTCTCGGGGGCGGCATCGTGGTCGGCCATGGCGATGGCCTTGCGGATACCCTCGCCCTTTACGGTTGAGACGAGACCTGCTTCCTCAGGAGTACACCTGTCGATGGTGCACAGCATGCACTTGTAGTCAGCGCCGAATCCAGAGTCGCCCGGATCGAATTTGAAGAGCATGTTGCAGTTGTACTCGAACGCACCGAACAGGCCCTCGTCCTCGGATCTTCCGAGTTCCGGCATCCACCAGCCGTGGTCGGTGGAACACACGCCGTCCATCACCGCGCAATCGATGACGATTTTGCGCTTGCAACGGCCGAACTGGTTGCGAAGCCAGACCCAGTCCCCGTCCTTCACGCCGAATTGCTCTGCAAGCTTCTCGTTCACGCGAGCTATCGGGAATGGATGCAGCGCGCGCATACGGGGAATCTGCCGATGCTCTGAATGGAACAGCGACCAGTTTCTTGCGCCGGTAGTCAAAACCACGGGGTACTCCGAGAATTCGGGGGACTTTGGACCGTGCGCCGGCTCCATGTAGGTGGGAAGCGGATCGAGACCCAAAGAGTAGTAGTACGTAGACCACAGCTCAATTCGCCCAGTGCGCGTGTTGAAGCCGGGCTGCCCATCGGGACGCAGCTTGCCGGACTTGTACTTGTAGTACTCGAAGGGCAGATACACCGGCGCTTGGTCGCGGACCTCCTCGAAGGTTTTGCCCGTCTCCTCGAAAATCGCGCTGAACATGTCCTCGACGCGCGTCCAGGGGTAGGCCTCGGGGCGGAAACGCTGACCGAGCTCCATGTTGACCTGCATATCGGATCGAACATCGATTCCCTCGCCCGATCGATCGACCGCCCGGTTGATGGTCTCTGCCCTCTGCACGCCATCGCCGATTCGAATACCCTGGCGCTCGGTGAAGGTCGCGACAGGCAGGACAACGTCGGCAAGCTCCATGATGGTCGGGGTCATGAACAAATCGATGGCGGCGACAAATTCAAGCTTATGCATGGCGCGCACGACGTAGGCCGGGTCGGGGGCGGAGTTTACCAGGGTGTTCACTGTCTGAAGCCACGCGGCGCGCATCTTGTGAGGAACGCCTGTGTCTATAGCCTCAACGACCGAGTCGAACATCGCCTTGGAATAGGCGTTGGCCACCATTGGGTACTTGTCGTCGCCGATACGATCCTTTCGCTTCTCGGGGTCCAGAAACTCTCTGCCCCATCCGTTGAAGTACATCAGAATGTAGTCGGGACAGATGTTGCCGCCAGGATTGTCGATGTTGCCCGTGATGGCAAAGATGTCGATTATCGCGTGGCCGGAGTTGATGGCTCGCTTCTGCATGTCGACGGCAACGCCCCATTGGTTCACGCAGCCGTCCGACTGCGCGATCAGGCGGGCTGCCTTGCGTATATCCTCGGCACTGCACCAGCAGACCTCGGCTGCGCGCTCGGGGGTCCAGGGCTCGGCTGCGGCGGCAAGCTCGGCAAAACCGTAGCACCAACTGTCGACGAACTCATGGTCGTAGAGATCCTCGCCGATGATGACGTTGATCATCGCGAGAGCTAAAGCGGTGTCGGTGCCAGGACGCACGGGCAGATACACCTCTGCGCGGTTCGCAAGCCAGATGCGGCGGGGGTCGACGACGATAATTTTAGCGCCGCGCTTCATGCAGTCGATAACCCAATGGCCGTACAGGCCGTCGGAGTTCGTTATCAGAGGGTTGTTTCCCCACACCACTATGCACTCTGGGCACTTCCAGTTAGGATCGTCGTAGCGCTGCTGAAACTGCTGGCTGTAATCGCCGACCCAAAAAGATCCCGTAACGGCCATCGATCCGGAGACACGGGGACCGTAGCAGGAATTGCCAGACATGCCAAACACATTGTTGGGCGAACCGAACGACCACGCGTAACGGGTAATCCAGGGAGCGATGTCTCGGCCCGTGCCCTGGAAAAACGCTATGGCCTCGGGGCCAGACTCCTCGCGTATCTGCAGAAACTTGGTCGATATGATGTCGTAGGCCTCATCCCAGGTAATCTCCTCCCAGGTGTCTTTCCCGCGATCGGCGGGGTCGCGCTTCATAGGCTTTGTAAGCCTATCCTTATGGTAGACGGCCTCCATCACATCCAGGCAGCGCACGCACAGTCGCCCGCGATTGAAGGGGTTCTCGGGGTCGCCTTCGACTTTGACGAGCCTGCCATCCTTGTCGGTGTACAAAAGCACGCCGCACCCCAAATGACAACCGGGGCCGGACCAGGCAGACCCACGAGTCACGGTCAAGCCGTCTTCGGTCTCGTATCGCCAAGGCTTGTCATGAGTGGTGGTTTGATATTCTTTTGCCATTTCTCTTCTCTCCTCTCTCCGTCGAGCAAAGCTCAATCTTTTTGTCTAGCAGTTTTCAGTATTCGAGGCTCCAGGCGCCAGGGCGGATGCACGCGCACCGCCGGGCGGTGCAGGGATAGGCATCCCGCATTCGGCGCACCTTCGGGCATCCTGGGGATTGGGGTGCCCGCATACTGGGCAGGTACCAAGGGGTAAAGAAGGCTCCTCAGCGGGCCTGCATTTCCCGCACCTGATGCAGCCATAGCACATCTTTTTGCCTCCTTTGTTCCGCTCGCCAGCACGCGAGGGCCAGTCTCTGACCCTCGCGCCAAAGACGAACTAGGCCTAGAAACAGATTCCCATGTTCGCGAGGAACGCCAGGATGATGGCGAAGACAATCGCGGGAATGGCGCACGCGATGAACTGCTGGGGCCACGCATGCTTCATCTTGACGCCCGTGACATCCAAGTTGACGAACAGGCCACCAGAGTAGGGAACGGTGGATAAGCCCGCAGCGCCGATGGACACGATTCGGGTCAGCGCCTCGGCATTGACACCTGGGACAGCCAGCCACATCTGAGCGAAGTTGCTGCAGACAGAGGTCGCCGTAGCGCTCGCCGACCCGCAGATAACGCCCAGAAGTTGCGTTGCAATGACCGCCTGGAAGTACGGGTTGTCAACCGAGTTGAGCGCCCAATCAAGCAGGTAGCCGAAAGCAGGGGTGGCGGAGAGCACTTTGGCGAAGGCCACCATGCAAAACATGGTCACAGCAGGGCTCATGCCGCTCATGAGGCCGTCGAAGACGCTTTTCTTCATGCCCTCTCCGACAGAAACCTTCTTCTCAGGATCGGCGAAGTACTTATGGTTCAGTGCGAGAACGACCAAGGTCGCGATAACGTTAGCGGAGGTAATCGCCTGGGCAGAGGGAAGCTTCTCGATGGGGCCGAAACCGTTACCCAAAACAACGAACAGCGCAAGCTCGACAACCAGGGGAATGACGGAGAGAGCCATGCTCGGGCAAGTCTCCTTCGGGCGGATTGGCAAATCGATGCCAATACCCTCCTCGAACACGTCGTTGTGCTTGGTGGCCCACCTATCCAGGAACAAAACGAACCAGACGTTGAAGGCGTACCAGAGTACGGTCACAATCACGCCAAGCACAGGCTCAGCGGTCGCCGAAGTGCCCAAAAGCTGGGCTGCGGCCACAATACCTCCCTGGGGAGAGCCGGGCATAGCCATATTAGCGCCCGTGAGCAGGCCCATGTACATGATGGTCAAGAAGATGTAGCGGGGCTTGTTCATCTTCTTGGCGATGGGCATAGCCAGCGGCCAGAACACAAAAACGATGACCAGGGCGCTGATTCCGCCGTAAGTCAAAACCATGCAGATGAGGATCAGGACGGGATAGATGAACTTCTCGCCCGCGCGGTCCAAAAGCCAGTAGGCAATGCGGTTGGCCGCGCCGCAATCCCCCATCACCTTCGCGAACATCGCGGAGGTAAGAAACATCAAGACGAAGGTCTGAACCCAGCCGCCCGCCGCGGGTAGCCAATAGTCCGTCAGGGTTCCCCATACTCCGAATCCATTGAAAACGCCTATGATGACCGTTGCGATCAGCGCACACGCAATCGCGTTCCATCGACGCCAGGCCAAGACGACCAGCGCGGCGATGCCGAGCAAAATACCAGCAACTCCTAGCATTTTTCCCTCCTTTTTTAACTCTTTCCTTAAGTCGCGTAGCGGCAGCTAAATCCCCTTCAGCACCGCAGGAAAACATTACTCCCGCAAGGAGGGGCATCCCGTTGCATCATTCGCAACAGGAGTTGCATTTCGCGAAAGGCGGTGCATTGCGCATCGCGGGAGCAGGCACTATACTTTCTGCTGGAGAAGGAGGAGCGCATGCAAATCGACCACATGAGGGAGTTTCTCTCGCTCGCGGAGACGCTAAGCTTTGCCGAGACGTCCCGTCGCCTCTTCGTCACGCAATCCGCGCTGAGCAGGCACATCTCGTCGATAGAAGACGAACTCGGAACGAAAATGTTCATAAGGGAGCCTAAAGTCGCCCTTACTGTGCAAGGAGAGATATTCGCGAACAGGGTACGGAACTCAATCCGGGAATTCGATATGGGCGTCAAAGAAGTGGACGATTCCGTAAAGGGCGTCCGTCGAAGCCTCCATATCGGATACCTCTACGACGCAATGCGCGATAAGCTTCCCCTTATAAGCGAAGTCCTTAGAAAGAAAGCCCGCGTAGATGTGCGCTTTTCCGCAATGGAGTTCGGCTCACTCATGGCCGGCCTCTACCACGAGTACATCGATGTTGCGCTGACATTGGATATCGGCATCTCGAGCAGAGACGAGCTTGAAGTCGTCAAAATAGGATCAGATAAGTACTTCGCAGCTGTTCCCTGCGGGCACCGCTTTGCCAAGAGGGACTCGATTACGATCAAAGAATTAACAAAAGAACCCTTCATCGTGCCAGACGAAAGTACAATGGGCGACGATTTGTGGAAACTGTTCGTGAATACGGCAACAGGAGGCGGAAAATACGCTCTGAAGGAGATCGCCCAGTACAGCGACATACCGTCTCTGGCGTATCAGATAGAGTCTGAAGAGGGAATATCCCTGATGTTCGGCCATCATCGACAGCGTTATAGCGGCTCTATAGATTTCATCCCTATTGAGGAGAACAAATCTGATGTCTCCCTGTGCGTGGCATGGCCGAAAGCTGCAGCAAGCCCTGGCTCCCTGTGGCCTAACGCTCTGAGAAACCTAGGGATGTAAAAGTTGGCCATTTTCTCGTCCCAGCAGCAAGAAGGTCTCTTGATAGAGTTTAAAGATAGCACGAATACAGCCTATAACGTGCTTGCTCCGTCTTACCACAGATCCATTAGTGCGGTCTGAATAAAGCAATGCCCGCGCGATTTCCTTCCATAACGAAGCTTCAAAGAGAAGTTTCCAGACGCGCACGAAAACCAATTTCAAGCTTATCTGAGCCCCCACCACCGCCTGCCATCTTGCTGCTAAAATATCCACGGAGTAATCACGTGGCAGATTACAGGAGGCGCCATGTCAAAGAAAAGATACGGAACACCCGAAGAGCGTTTCCTCGAAAAAGTGCTCGCGACCTTTCGCAGAGAAGAGCCCGACGACTGGACACGCGCCAGAAAAGACCTGCTCAGGACTTTCTCGCGCAAAACATCGGCGGCATCAGGTTTCGCACCGGCCGAAGAGCTTACCGAAGCGGGCTTTATAGGCGACATCATGATAGAGGACGCCTGTGTCTCGATGGTCATGCACGATGCCGACCAAGGACTCAGAAAAGAGGAGACGGGCTTTACACTCCCCGGTCTTGCCGTCGCATGGGAGATGCGCCCCACCCTAATCTCTTTAGATTCCGCATCCAAAGATGCAGCAGCAAAGGCACTTGAAGACGGCCGCACCCTGACATTAAAGGTCGATGCCGTGCTCTCCCTTATGCCAGCCTGCCTTTTCTGCGACACCAGGTGGCTTGGCGCCTATGACGATTTCGCAGAGCTCGGCATCGACGCGCTTTTCATCTACCCCTCGACCAATCCCGACACAAAAGAGTGCTTGCTCATCATCGTTGGCTACGACGATGCCGCAAAAGAGGCCTTCTCGTCGCAGTTGATCCTGCACGGAAAGACATTGGGGGACGCTCTCAATCATACGCTTCTGCTGTCCAAGCGCTACATAAACGTGCTGTCAAGCGAGGCGGCCATGTCATGCGGCCTGATGGTACGGGATTCCGCGGCTCATCCTCTTGCCTTATGCTCGCCGGCCCTACTCGATGCGGCAGGTGCCGTCCTCTATGGCATCCTCAGCGGGGAGGCCGCAACCGCCCATGCAGGCAAGAACCTAGTGACGCTGAAAATCCTCTCCGAAACGCCCGAAACAAGCTCGTCAACAGATTACGCCATCGTAAACTTCAACGAAGATGGGCGCGGCGACGCGGTCGACACGCTCTACGATACCATTGAGCATCCGACCACACCCGAAATCGATGAGAGCAGCGACGAATTCGCCGCCCTCGCCGAATCGTATGCCCAAGAAAACGAGGTCTTAAAAGCGCGCCTTGCCGAGGAAAAAGGTAAAAACGATCAGATGGCGTACAACCTAAAGCAGGCAGCCGCCGCCTCGAAGGCGGCAAAAGAAGCAGATGGGGCCCAGGCCGCACGCGCTGCCGTGCTCGAATCGATGGACATACCCCAGACTCCCGCAGAGGCACTCGCCTTGGCCAAGGCAGCCTTCCCCGACCGGCTTATCGTGCTGGAAAGCGCCCATAAATCTGCCGCTGAGTTCGTAAAAGGATCCACTTCCGAGGTCTGGGCAGCACTGCGGTCGATGGCCATGGTGCTACACCCGATCATCTTCGAAGGAAAGACCAACGACATAGAAGCCGCCTTCAGCTCGAGCTGCCCTTTCGAGATGACAACGCGAGAGGCGGGCCCCGCCAAGAAGAACCGCGCGATTTCAAAACTTCGAAGCTTCCCCTACAAAGGCAAGATGGTGGATATGGCTCCTCACGTCAAAGGGCACTCGTCAAAGAAGGGCGAATCCCTGCGCATCCATTTCTACGCTGACCGCGACGAAGAAAGACTTGTCATTGGCCACTGCGGCGAGCATCTGGAAACCATCATGACGCCGAAAATCTAGACATACCTAAAAAGCACGAACTACCACCAGTCATCAAGCCACAAACGAAAACATCGCAGCCTTGACAACCAAGAATGATTACCTAATGAAACAGATGAACACGGCGTAAAGTTTTTGGGGGGTTTAGGGGCGTAAGCCCCCGTTTTCGAGGCGGGGCCGCAGGCCCCCCGAGGAAACGGCCTGAAAAAAAGAAGGGCTTCTCCTATCATTTGATTTGCCACAAACAAGTGAGAAGGAGAAACCCATGGATCAGAATTCTACCCTAAGCGAGTCCCGTCGCGCCGCCGTCGGCTATCTTTCCCAGATTTTCTCGGAGATAGTATGCGCGGAGGGGCGCGGCCTTTTCGAGTCGGAGGACCTCTGCATGCGCGAAGGGCACCTGCTTCTGGCCGAGGCGCTGTCCTCGGCGCTCGAGCGCTACGACGACCTGCTCTGCTCCAAGCTGCCCGACGGGCTGCGCATCCACGATCGAAGGCGGCGCACGCTCGCCACCAAGCTGGGCGATGTCGGGTTCTCATGGCGCAGATGCCGCGACGCGGCGGGAAACACCGTCATCCCCCTGGCCGATGCGCTCGACATTCCCTGGGGCGCGCGCATCTCCCCTTCGGCCAGGGCTTTTCTCGTCGAGGCCGGCGCCGAGGTGTCTTTCGCCAAATCGGCGCGCCTGCTCGGCTCCGCCGGGGGCTCCAGCGTCTCCGCCGCAAGCGTCATGGGCCATAGGTAGAACGTGGAGGTGGACATGCGGTTGAGCCTGCACCATTCCTCCACGGTCATGCCGTCTGACGCGAGCCATCGCTCCATCTGCTCGCGCCGCATGGCCCTGTGCTCCTTCGTGACCATAGAAAATCCTCCCATCTTGTCGATGAGAGGATTGTGATCCAAGACGATTGCGCTGTTAAGACGCCTAATTTTTGACGCTCACCCTTCGCGCCGCGGCCGACGGCCCCATGCCCTTGCGCAGCAGCGACAGCGCCTCGCGCTTGGTCGCCTCGGGGTAGCGCGAGTGCTTCGGTCGCATGACCCTGCCGCGCACCTCGCGCCTCGGCACGTCGAGCTCGCCGAGCTCGGCCTGGCGCAGCCACCTCCTCAGCGCCGCCGCGCTCGGATTGCCCGGCAGCCTCGAGAACCCCCGGGGCGTCAGGCCGCTCGCGCCGAGATCGGCCAAAATGCGCTCCCTGTCTTCCTTCGAATACATTCGAACCTCCTTGATCGAGGTCCAAGAATCCGCCGCACTCCCAGTTGATGTAGGTTGGAAGTAGGTTGCAGTCCCAATGTTGGATTAACTATACAATTAA
Source organism: uncultured Eggerthellaceae bacterium (assembly GCA_934670115.1). GTDB lineage: Bacteria > Actinomycetota > Coriobacteriia > Coriobacteriales > Eggerthellaceae > CAKUOV01. The sequence goes on along the minus strand of CAKUOV010000035.1, from coordinate 354 downwards.
CCTCAACAGAGCATTATTTTGAACTGGTATTTTATAAAACCTGCTTTTTGCAAGCGCAACATTCAGCAGAAGAAATGCCCTATTCGTGCCCTCGACCTACTTCCAACCTACATCAACTTCGAATTTGGAAGCACTTTTTCAACAACATGAATCTTGCGCGGCGGCAAGCCACCAAAAAAAGCCTAATTGTTGACAAAAGGTGGGGTAATTTGTCAACAAACGACGAACGATTATTCAGTGCAAAACAGCGCAGACCAGGTACTCGATGTTGCCCTTTGCGCCGGTGATGGCGCTTTCCACCACGCCGGTCACCTGAAAGCCCGCATCACGCAGAGCCTGCTCCACTTCGCCAAT
>CAKUOV010000034.1 GCA_934670115.1 uncultured Eggerthellaceae bacterium | reverse complement strand
AGGCGCATGCGTGCATGCCCTCGGTTCGTCACAGTATCCGGTTCTCAAGGTGCCGAGGGGCTCGTCCCCTCGCTCGCGCCTCATTGCGGCGCAAGAAAGAACTATACCAGCATCCCGCATGCCGTGTCAAGGAAAATTTTCAAGAAATTTTCCAACCCGTCTGCGTAACGTGGTACGGCGGCGATGATCATAAATACAACCATCATTCACTTCTCAGTGTACCGCTGTCTGTTTTCTTTGCCAGAAGACAGACAGCGATGCAGCGACAGGAAACGCCGTTGGGAAAAAGCTTTACTAATACTTGGTGAGTAAAATTTCATCCCTTCGATGCGCGGCATGCGCATCGAGTAACGCTCAAAAGCAAAAACTGCTTCCATTAAATAGAAAAGCAGGTTCGCTTCCGAACCTGCCCGATTCTTCATGGTGGAGCATAGGGGATTCGAACCCCTGACATTCGGCTTGCAAAGCCGACGCTCTACCAGCTGAGCTAATGCCCCATGACTCTCTCGCATTCTTTATAATAAACGCTCCACCGGCTAACTCGGCTCACGGTGGAGCGTTTATCGCAAGGAAAATGGTGGGCCCGAATGGATTTGAACCAGCGACCTCACGCTTATCAGGCGTGCGCTCTAACCAACTGAGCTACGGGCCCTTGCTAAAGTGCTTGACTACTTTACTTCGCAAACAAGTACGTGTCAAGCAAAATTTTCAACTTTTGTAAAAAATTTTCCCTTGAATCAGGTTTGTCGCTTAATTTCGCTACCGGTTACTGCATTCCTGTGAATATATCCGCCTGTCGCGCCAATCGCTTACCGCAGCTTAGTGCGTCCGCGCGCCGAACAACACTCTACATAGGGGATGCCGCAGGAGCATATTCCTGCGGCATCCCCAAAATCGCTTTTAATCCAGAAAGCGAGTTATTCTACATGGGCACTAAACGACTGGAGCGCGGCGTGCTTTTAAGCTCTTTTTAAATGAAGTCGTCTTCCGATTCACACTCATCGTTATTATCGGCGGCTTCGTCTTCTTCAATATCGTCGTCGAATTCGTCAGCCATATCCGACTCATTCGGCTCGGCATTGTCCGCCTGGGCAACCTGCTCTTCTGCAGAACTCTCCAACTCCTCATCTTCAGGTAGATCGTCGTCATCGCCTTCCGCAAGAATAGCCAGCGCAGTTACAGCATCGTTATCCGCAACATCCATGATGCGTACGCCCTGAGCGGATCGACCCAACTGAGAAATGCCGTCAACCGACGTTCTCACGATAACACCTTCGTGCGTGATGACCATGACTTCTTCGCCGGACTCAACCACCTTCATGGCAATGAGCTGGCCCTTCTTTTCGGTCATCGTGATGGTGAACACGCCTTGTGCGCCGCGATGATGCGACGGATACTCCGTAAGCGGCGTTCTCTTGCCGTAGCCGTTTTCGGTGATAACCAGCAAATCGGCATCGGGTCTTGAAATTTCCATGCCCAGCACATTCACGCCGTCGGGAACCTTCATGCCGCGCACGCCCGATGTATCGCGTCCCGTTGCGCGAATCTCGCTTTCGGGGAACAGGAGCGCCTTACCAGCAGACGACACCATGATAATGTCATCGCCCTCTTTGACGCGCTTTACGCTGATGAGCTCATCGCCGTCGCGCATATTGATGGCAATCAAACCTTCCTTGCGCGTGCGGTCGTATTGATCCATCGACGTCTTCTTCACCACACCGTTTTTCGTGCCGAACATCAAGAATTCGTCTTCGGGGAATTCCTTCGAGGCAATAATGGCCTGAACCGTTTCGTCCTTATCAAGGTTAAGCAGGTTGACAATGGCCGTGCCGCGCGCTTGACGCGAAGCCTCGGGAATCTCGTACGCTTTCAGGCGATACACTTTTCCGGCGCTTGTGAAGAACAACATATAACAATGGTTCGATGCAACGAAGAGATGCTCCACGAAGTCGTTTTCTTTCAGATTCGCAGCACCCTGCATGCCCTTACCGCCACGTTTTTGCTGACGATACAGCGATACCGGCATGCGCTTGATGTAGCCCGTTTGCGTCATGGTGATGACAACATTTTCATCGGGGACAAGATCCTCAACATCAATGTCTTTCGTTGCGCCAGTAATCTCGGTGCGGCGCGGGGTACCGAAGCGCTTCTTGATTTCCATCATCTCTTCTTTGATGATGCTGCGCACCAGGGCGTCGTCTTCCAAAACGCGCTTGTAGTATTCAATCTTTTCGCGCAATTCCTGCAACTCAGACTCAATCTTTTCGCGCTCCAAGCCAGTCAAGCGGCGCAACTTCATTTCCAAGATGGCATCGCATTGACGCTTTGACAGGCCAAAACGGCTCATCAACTCGTCGCTTGCCTGTTTATCGGTATCGGACGCGCGAATGATCTTGATAACTTCATCAATGTTATCAAGCGCTATGACCAAACCTTCAAGGATATGAGCGCGTTCTTCGGCACGCGCTAGATCATAACGTGTGCGGCGCAAAATAACGTCGCGCTGATGATTAATGTAGTGAACCAGTGTATCTTTCAACGGAAGAACCTTGGGTACACCATTGACCAACGCCAACATATTTACACCAAAGCCCGTTTGGAGCTGCGTTGCCTTAAACAGCTTGTTCAGTACAACTTGAGGCATAGAATTTTGCTTAAGCTCAATGATGATATCAATGCCGTGGCGGTCGGCCGCATCGTGGATGTTGCTGATTTCCGGCAATTTCTTATCGCGCACGAGCTCGCCGAGTTTTTCAAGCAGGCGCTTACGATTCACCTGATAGGGAATCTCTTTGACAACAATGGACGATTTGCCATTCTTACCTTCGACAATTTCACACTTTGCGCGAACCGTCAGCGATCCATGACCTGTTTCGTAGGCATCCTTAATGCCCTTGCGGCCCATAATGATGCCGCCCGTGGGGAAATCGGGGCCAGGAAGAACCGTCATGAGCTCTTCGGTGGTTACTTCAGGGTTGTCAAGAACCATGCAGGCGGCGTCGATCGTCTCGCCCAAATTGTGGGGTGGAATATTCGTTGCCATACCAACGGCAATGCCATTCGAACCATTGACCAGCAAGTTCGGGAAGCGAGCAGGAAGAACCTTGGGCTCTTGCAAGCTTTCATCGTAGTTCGGTTGGAAATCGACCGTCTCTTTATCCAAGTCGCGCAGCAGCTCCATGGCTGCCTTATCCAGGCGCGCTTCGGTGTAACGCATAGCTGCAGCGCTATCGCCGTCGATAGAGCCAAAGTTTCCGTGACCATCGACCAAAGGAACGCGCATGCTGAAATCTTGCGCCAAACGCACCATGGTGTCGTAGATTGCCGCATCACCATGGGGGTGATATTTACCCATGCAGTCGCCGACCGGACGCGCAGATTTCACATGCGGCTTGTTCGGCGTGTTGCCGCTTTCGTACATTGCATACAGAATACGGCGATGAACAGGCTTCAAGCCATCGCGGACATCGGGCAGGGCGCGCGAGACAATAACGCTCATGGAATATTCCAAGAACGACGTGCGCATCTCGCTGCCAAGCTCGGTGGTGCGAATCTTCAGATTATGCTGCTCGAAACCGCTTACCTCGGTTTCGGTTTCTTCTTGTTCCCCTTGAGGGTTTTGAGATTCATTCATTTCGTCAGCCATTTCTCACCCTCCTTAAATATCCAGGTAACGAACATCTTTTGCGTGATTTTGAATAAACTGCTTACGCGGCTCAACTTGATCGCCCATCAGCTCGGTTACCACAAGCTCCGCCATAGCAGCATCATCGATGCTTACCTGAACAAGCGTGCGGTTCGTGGGCTCCATAGTGGTCTCCCAAAGCTGCTCGGGATCCATTTCACCCAAACCTTTGTAGCGCTGGACATCGTATTTTTCGGGGTCGGCCAGCTCAGACATATGCTGCTTGAGCGCCTTTTCGTCAAAGATGTATTTCTCGACCTTGGGTGAGCGCGAGTTTTTCTTCTTCAGACCGAACAGCGGGGGCTGCGCACAATATACGTACCCCAAACGAATAAGGTCGGGCATGTAGCGATAGAAGAACGTTAAAAGAAGACAGCGAATATGAGCGCCGTCAACGTCGGCATCGGTCATGATGATGATGCGGTGATAGCGCGCCTTGCTTGCATCGAACTTCTCGCCGATGTTCGTTCCAATGGCGGTAATCAGCGAAGAAATGGTCTCTGATGACAAAGCGCGGTTCTGACCAGCACGTTCAACATTAAGAATCTTACCACGCAACGGCATGATAGCTTGATGCTTACGGTCGCGTGCCTGTTTTGCGGAACCGCCTGCGGAGTCGCCCTCTACAATGAAGATCTCTGAAAGGGAAGGATCCTTACAGGAGCAATCAGCCAATTTACCCGGCATGGAGAACGATTCCAGAACACCCTTGCGCGCGGTTTCGCGTGCTTTACGAGCGGCTTCACGCGCTTTAAGCGCTTGAGCCGCTTTGCCGACGATTTTTTTTGCAGCACCGGGGTTTTCTTCCAGGAATTCCGCCAAACCGCGCTGTACCGCCGTTTGCACCAAGCTGCGAATCTCCGTGTTTCCGAGTTTTGTTTTCGTCTGGCCCTCGAACTGGGGCTCGTGCAGTTTCACGGAAATGATGGCAGCCAAACCTTCGCGGCAGTCATCACCCGTCAAATTGGCTTCTTTGCCCTTGAGAATTTTCTTATCACGGGCATATTCATTCAGCGTACGCGTGACAGCTTGCTTGAAGCCATCAAGGTGCGTGCCGCCTTCGTGCGTGTTGATGTTGTTCGCGAACGCCAAAACCGAGTTCGAGGAATACGACGTGGTCCACTGCATGCAGATTTCAACCGCACCATCCTCGTTTTCGGTTTCGAAATAAATCGGGGTATTCAATGTTTCTTTTCCATTGGTGAGATAGGTTACGAAGTCAACAATGCCGCCTTCGTAGTGGAACGTTTCCTTTTTGATGGATTCGCTTCCACTTTCGGCGGCTTCTGTTTCTTCGTCCTTATCAGCGCGCAAATCGTACAGCGTGATCTTAAGGCCCTTATTCAAGAAAGCCATCTCGCGGAAGCGGTTTGCCAACGTATCGTAATCGAAAACGGTCGTCTCAGTGAAAATCGTCTCGTCGGGCCAAAACGTCACACGGGTGCCCGTAGTATCGCTGTCGCCAATAACCTTCATCTTCTCGATGGTTTTGCCATATGCGAACGAAATCGCATATTTCTTGCCATCGCGGCACACCTCAACTTCCGTGCGCTTCGAAAGCGCGTTGACAACGGAAACGCCAACGCCGTGAAGACCACCGGAGACCTTGTATCCCTCGCCGCCGAATTTACCACCTGCGTGCAAAATGGTCAGAACAACTTCGACAGTTGGAATATGCTCTTTCGGATGAAGATCAACGGGAATGCCACGACCATTATCTTGTACGGTAACGGAGTTGTCGGGGTTAATCCAAACCTCAATATGATTGCAGTAGCCGGCAAGCGCTTCGTCTACCGCATTGTCCACCACTTCGTAGACCAAGTGGTGCAAACCGCGCGGACCCGTTGAACCGATATACATGCCAGGACGTTTACGAACCGGCTCAAGACCTTCAAGAACTTGGATGTCGGAGCCATCGTAGTGATCTGGTTTCTGCTGAGTCACGTTTATTCCCTTTCTCGTATAGAAACCAATGTAACCGAATAATTATACCACCACACCACCACAAAACATATGGCTAGAAGGCAATGGGAGCACCATATAACGGGTTTGTGGGGTATTGCAGCGCTTAAAACACCTTTTTACTTCGATTGAGCGCGTAAATCGCTTATTACAGCCTGACGAAGAGCCTCGCGCACGCCTTTATCTTCAACGGAGGAAACGAATTTGTCCACTTCTGCCAACTCTTCTGCCGTGAGCTCACGCAAACGAGCCTTGGGCGGCGCAACAACTGCATTCTCAAACGGATGGCGGTTCTTGATGCTTCGTTGCGCGGGAAGCACCTTAAACTGCATGAAATCGATTCCTTGCTTAAAAAGGTCGATTTTCAACAAACCTTGTCGCGCATCAAGCGAAGAACGAACACCGCTGTCATCGGAATAGACAACGAACTGGGTGACTCCCTTTTCTTCAAAGCAATACACCGCATTCGTGCGCTTCAAAACAAGCGCTGCCGCGCGCCCGAAAACATTTTGCACTGCTGTTTGATAAGCATCCTCCACCTGTACGGCGCGCATCTGGATGCGCGCTTGCTCGGCAGAACCCGTGAGCTGCTCGAAAACCGAATACATTTCCTGAGAAAGGGAAACCGGCTTTAGTTCCCGCAATTCTTGCATTGGTTTTCATCTCCTTGATAATTCAAATGAACGATATGAGCGCAATCGAGCATATCTTGAGTGAAGTAACTCAGGTTCGTGGTGGTAATAAACGTTTGTGTACTGGACAACACATAACGGGTCAATTCTTGGCGGCGCAATTCATCAAGCTCACTCATCACGTCATCCAACAGCAAAATCGGTTTCGTATCCAATATTTCCTGCACGAGCCGCACCTCGGCAAGTTTCCACGCAAGAACCAGCGAACGCTGCTGGCCTTGACTCCCGAACGTTCCTGCTTCGCGCCCGTCAATAGAGAAAAGGATACTGTCTTTATGCGGTCCAACAAGAGCATGGCGCGCCGCAAGCTCGCGCTGGCTCGATGCATTCACCTCATCAAGCAAAACAGAACGAACTTGCTCTTTATCGTGAGAGTCAGGAAGATCAACTGAAAATGTTTCATGTGAAACATTTTCAGCAAGCCAAGAAGGAATATAGCGCGCCGCCACTTCTTCGCCACGATGCGAGATATTCCGATAATACTCGCTCACGTAAGGCAGCAGCTTTTCGAACAAACTCACACGATAACAATAAAGCTGCGCTGCATAGAGCACAAACATCTCATTGACACTCTCAAGGAACACCAATGATGGATTGTCTTTCAGTAGATTGTTCTTCTGGCGAAGGATTTGCTCGAAATCCTTCCTCACAACCGGATAATTTGCGGAAAGCTGCGAACCAAGCGCGTCCAAAGCGCGCCGCCGAAACGAATTCGACCCCTTTATCAACGAGAGGTCATCGGGCGTAAACGTTACCGACGGCATTATTCCTCGGAGCTGGTTAGCCGGTTTCTCTTTCCCGTTGTAGAAGTACTTCTTTTTCCCGTCCTTTACCCGCAACTCGAATTCCAGCGCACGATGATCGTCTTTTACCTGTGCGCGCGCTCGGGCGAAATCTTCATAAGGTCCCATTAATTCCGCGGCGCGGGGATTGCGGAAGGAAGAAATGCTTGTCAGAAGATCAATACTTTCGACAATGTTCGTCTTACCAACCGCGTTCGGACCCACAAAGATGTTTAATTTCGATAAACCGTCACACTTAAACTCCCGATAATTCCGGAAGTTGGACAATTCAAGTTGCGTAATCTGCAACGACATGAAAATCCTATCGATAAAATTAGATGCGCATTGGCATAACCAGATACAGGAAGCTGCACTCCCCTTCGGTCTTGAACACGCCGGCCTTCGCCGAGGAAGTAAGTTCAAGGAAAATCTCGTCACCATCGGCGGAAGAAAGACCATCAGTCACATAAGCGCAGTTAAAGCCAATTTCGATATTCTCGCCGTCACCTTCGAAAGGCAGCGTTTCCTTCAGCGAGCCATTATCCTGGGTGGACGAAAGCTGCAACGTGTGGGAAGGAACATCGACTTCGAACTTGACGGACACACCCGCATTGCCCAAAAGACTTGCGCGGCGCGCTGCAGAGATAAGCTGCTGGCGAGAAACGCGAATACGCGTTACGTAACTCGTGGGAATGATGCGTTTATAAGCTGGGTAGGCGCCTTCGATCTTACGATTGATGAACACCGTATCTTGATACGTGACCACAATTTGATTCTCGGTCAACGCAAGCGTCAAATCATCTGCCGTTTTGGGCAAAGAGGCAATATCCGCCATGAATACCGATGAAATAACTGCTTGGAAGTTTTCGGCGTTATCGTTTTTCACCGCAGCAGATGCAAGTGCCAAACGATACGAGTCGGTAGTGACCATGCTCAACGTTCCATCTTCAAGCGTAACGTTGATACCGGTGAGTGCCGGCTTCGATTCGTCTTTCGATGCCGCCTTTGAGACTTTCTTGATCATGCTGGTGAAGGTTTCGAACGGTACGCTGATTTTCTGAAGGATTTCGACTTTCGGGAAGGAAGGGAAATCGTTGGGATCAAGGGTACGAATCATAAACGAAGAAGAATCACAGATAATGGCAGCGCCTTCGTCGTTTGTAGTGATATGTACCGCTGCGTCATTCATGCTTTTTACGATGTCGAAGAACAGTTTGCCTGGCAAAACGGTCTTGCCAGGTTCCTCAACTAATGCTTTTGCTTGGTATTGAATGGATAAATCAAGATTAGTTGCTTGGAAGATAAGGGAATCTTCCTTTGCTTCAATAAAGATACCAGAGAGAATGGGTAACGTTGATTTAGATGATGTACCTTTGAGAACAGTTCCCAATGCATTTTGCAATTCGGTTTGGTTTATGCTGAATTTCACGATTGTTCCTTTTCTCTTATATCTGGAAGATAAATTATTCTATCAACATTTTTCATTTTGTTGCAGCGATGCTTACGCGGGTAAAATTAAATATATAGTCATAATAATAAGCTTTGTTCAAACAAGGTAAATAATTTATTTCGCCATGTCATATACCGTTTTCAAATGCTCATCGAATAATGAAAACTCAGTCTTTTTCCCCACATTTTTTCATGTCTCATATTTTCTCTTTGAAACTGTCCACATTGTTTACCCACGCTGTGAACAGAGTTTTAACATCGTTTTCAAACGTCCTTCTACCCTTGTTTCAGATGCAGGTAATGCGCTATCTATCCGCGATGATTCGCTGGAGCGCTTCGATTTCCTCTTGTGTTTGACGGCTCTCCTTCTTTTTCGCGCTGATATTCTTGCAAGCGTAGACGGCGGTTGAATGATCGCGCCCGAACGCTTCGCCAATTTCTTTGTAAGGAATGTCGTCAAGCATTTCGCGGCACAGGAAAATACCTATTTGACGTGGGTAAGCAATGTTTTGAGACCGTTTTTTGCCAATGAGGTCATTGTGACTTACCTTGAAGAACTTCTCCACCGCCTCTTGGATATCCGAAATGTTCAGCCGATTGATGTTACTGCTGTCGAAATGGTTTTGAAGGAGCTGCTTGAGCGCTTCCATGTTCATATAAGGGTCGGTGAGCATGGAGGTAATTACTACTGTGACCGCACCTTTGAGCTCGCGAATGTTCGACGATGACGCTTCCGCAATGTATTGCTGCATCTCGGACGTGATGTTGAACTTGGCGTTCGGGTCGGATGCTTTGTATTCTTCGATATAGCTCTTGATGATGCTCAGCTTTGTTTCGATTTCGGGCGGTTGGATATCGAACGTGCCACCTGATTGAAAACGGCTGCGATAACGCTCGTCGATATCGATGTTTTTGGGCGCACGATCTGCGGAAAGAACGACTTGCTTGCCTTTATTGGTAAGTTTGTTGAAAATCTGGAACATGTTGTCCAGCGTGCCTTTTTTGCCCTGGAAGAACTGTACGTCGTCGATAAGCAGAACATCTGCTTCTTCGTAGCGCTTTTTGAAGTTGTTGAAGCTGTGCTTGTTCTTGTCGTGTGCGGCGCTCGCTTCGGTGTATTCGTCCAGGAATTCCGAGGAGTCAACGTACACCACGCTGAAATTGGGATAGGCTTCCAGCACTTGGTTTTCAATGGCGCGCAGCAAGTGCGTTTTCCCCAATCCGCTTTTTCCGTAGATGAAAAGGGGATTCAGGCCCACTTTTTTACCAGGCGCTTCCGCAACGGCAAGAGCCATTTTGTATGCCATCTGATTCGAGTTGCCAATAACGAAGTTTTCGAACGTCAAAGGAGAAACACCCCTGATGATCTGATCTTCTTCGTTGCTTAACTCTGCCTCTTCGTCATTGTACGCAGGAATATCCGTGATATCGTGCGGGTCTGCCGCTGCCGCAAGGCTTGCCGTTGTGCTTGGTTCTGCGCTTTCAGCGCGGGGTGATGCCGTGATAGGCGCTGGTGTTGCAGCGGTGCGCTCTGAGGGCAGCTGGGCAGCACCGCTGGGTGTTTGTGCGCATGTTTCGAAAAGGATAGTGAAATCTCCCCCGAACATTTCCTTCAGTGCGCGCTGGATGTAATGGAAGTAATACTTTTCCACCCAGTCTTTTATGAAGTCGGTTTCGGCGGTTATTACAAGAAAATCTCCGCTCATTGCTTGTATATGTACGCGCGAAAAAAACGCATCTACCTGGGACGGAGCAACTTCGCTGTAAGTGCTTACCATTGCAGCGACGCTTTGCCAGATTTTTTCAAACTGTTCTTCAGTATTCATGGTGCAAACCTTTAATGGTGTTTGTCGTTATGGTTCTTTATTCGTTGAATCCTTATGTTTCGCTATATTTGCTGACAAATTTTCTTACCGTAATCGGTGAGTTGGCGCTTCTTGCCCACCATTTCAACGATACTTGCTTCTTGCAGTTTTGCCAGTTCGTTGCTGCAAGACGATACCGGAATATCAGCGAAGTCGGAGATTTTGCTGACACCTAAAAGCCCTTGGCTTGCTAGTATCTTCATAATAGTTTTTTGTCGTTCAGTTAAAACGGGGGAAGGTGTTTGAACGGGAGATTCTTCCTTTTTAACCGGTTTTTCCTCTTGCTTTTGATTCAAACTGATAGTTACTACGGCTCCCGTTTTGATGTTGTCCTCTATGGTGATAGTGCCATGTGCTGAGTTAAGGAACTCCCGGACAAGGGGCAAGCCCGATCCTACGCCACGGATATAGCGCTTCATGGGCTCAACAGCAGATGAAAAGCCCGGCATCTGCGCTTTTTCTTTCTGGGGAATTCCCGGGCCTTGATCGGCGAATCGAATGGTATTGCCCTGGTCAAGAATGGAAACGATTATTTCTGAAAACCGCGCGTGAATGAAATTTTCAGAAACTTCTCTGATGGTTGTGTAGGGAATGCTCCCGCCGGCCATATGAGATTGCTCATATATGGTTGTTGTTAGGTGCTCAATGTATTCAGCGGTGGGTCCTGGAGCAATCTCCGTGATGCGCGGCGCAGTCATAAGGCTGTCGTAACACGCTACGCGCGCAGGCGTATGCACGTAATTGAAGTCAAATTCCTTGTTTTCACCAGGTGTTTCGTTTTGTAGTGTTGCGTTTTCCAATGAAAAAGTCGTTTCTCTTCAAACAGGTTGTTCTTGTACAGTGTTTTGTATGCCTTCCATTATATGGGCGGAAAAAAAGGATTCAACCGGAGTGCTTCGAAAGCAAGTGTCGAATATTTTTTCCATAGCCTACCTTTTTTTCGGGTTTGACGTTGGTTTTTCGAAGTTTTCCACTAAATATTCGAAACTTGTTGAAAATTCAGGAAAAACTTTGAAATTCAACGGTGAAAAAAATTTTTGTGTGTTGAAAAAAACTCCTTGACACCTATGAAAACTACGTTTCCCCAGTTCGACTTCGATAGTTTTCGCCAAAGAGCGAACAAAAGTTGATATCTGCTTCGAAAGTTGTGTTTTTCAATGATGAAAAAGTTTTTAACTTTTGTATTTTCCCAGGTAAAACGTAATAAATTATCTGTTTCCCCAGGTGGAAAAAATAAGCGCGCAAAAAGATATTCACTCTTTTTTCAGTCGGTTGAAAAACGATTTACGTGGGGTTTTGCTTCTTTTTCATCCCTGTTTTCAGAGTTTTCCCAATTTTCAACAATTTCATTCAATCTTTTTCAGAAGTTTTCACAAATTTGGAAAAAACTTGTTGAAAAGTTTTTCTTTTCAGAAATTTCAAGGAAAGAAAAAATGTTGAAAAACGCATTTTCACCGTCGGGAATACGAAAAATCATGATCAGGGAGCTTCTGAAAACCTGGTGATATCAATATGTTGTGGTAAGCCTTTACTTTTATTCGATATGTTGTCTTATGTGAATGACTGCAAGTTTTTCAGCTGAATGAAAAAGCTTTTTGAAGTGCAGTTTTATTGCTCGCGTCGAAAAAATGTATTGACAGAAAAAACTGGTGATATATAATTTCAGGGCTATTCTATAAAGGTAGAAGGGATTAAAAATGAAGCGCACTTATCAACCGAATAAGCGTAAGCGTGCTAAGACTCACGGTTTCCGTGCTCGTATGGCCACCAAGGGTGGTCGTGCTGTGCTGGCTGCTCGTCGCGCCAAGGGCCGTAAGCATCTTTGCGTGTAAATAGAGGGTTTGCGTTGGATATCATTAAATCCAGCACAGATATTTCGAATCTTTTTTCACGTGGTAGGCGTATTCATACACCTAACGTCACGCTTATAGTTTCATCAAAAGAATGCGGTCGCACGGAGTCTTCCGGCGGCCGTGTTGCTTTTGTTGCGGGAAAAAAGAATGGAAATGCTGTATGGCGCAATGGGGCAAAGCGCCGTATGAGGGAGATATGCCGCCAATTGCACCTTCATGAAAAAGGCGTTGATATTGTATTTTTGGCTAAACCGAAGATACTTTCTGTTCCTTTTTCCCAGGTGTATGCCGATATTGAATCGGTTGCGGGGCGTATATAGGTAGTGTTGTCGGTAAACCATGGTTGAACCAAGCAATAAAATCATCGCATTTATTAAGGCGATTCCTTGCAAGATCGCTATTGGTTTGATCATGTTCTACCGCATTATTATTTCTCCTCTTTTTCCTCCTTGTTGTCGATTTGTCCCCACATGTTCGCAGTATGGGCTGCAAGCTTTCAGGAAATATGGTTTCTGCAAAGGTTTGGTTCTTACCGTGAAACGAGTTGCACGTTGCCGTCCGGGGGGCGGCCATGGCTACGATCCTGTTCCCTGACGAGTCGTGGTACCTCTTTGGTATATATGAGAAAGGAAAGAAAATGTGGGAAGCGTTTAAGGACTTCATATTCTGGGTCATCCAGGCGTTCTACAACATCTGTGGTGACTGGGGTCTTGCGATTATCATCATTACGTTGATTTTCCGTGCTGCGATTACTCCTTTGATGTACACGCAGTCGAAATCTTCGTATAACATGCGCAAGATTCAGCCGTTGATCACCCAGATCAAAGAGAGATTCCCTGACGATGTTCAACGTCAGAACGAGGAAACTCAAAAGCTGTATGCTCAGGCAAAGTTCAATCCTCTTGCGGGTTGCGTGCCTATGCTTATCCAGATGCCTATCTTTATTGCTTTGTTCCAGGTACTCCGCGAGATGTCTGAGCGCGTGTCCGACACGACGAACTATGTGTTTTTCCATCTGGTTCCCGACTTGACGCTTACGCCGGCGGACGCTTTTGCCATTAATGTACCTACGTTTATTCCGTACATCGTTTTGCTGGCTATCTTCGCTTTATGCACGTTTATTCCTACACTGCTCATGCAGAATCAGTCGCAGGATCCGCAACAGAAGAAAATGACGCTTATTATGGTTGTGGTGATGAGCATTATGATGATTTGGATTGGTTGGAGCTCTCCCGCTGGCGTTCTTCTGTTCTGGGGTGCTTCCTCTTTGCTGGCTATTGCTCAGCAGCAAATCTCTATGCGCGTCATCGAAAAGAAGGATGCAGAAACTGAAGCACCTGCTTACGAGCTGCCCTCTGAAGTGAATGTAACCCGTAAGGTTAAGAAGCCTCGTCCGACCAAGAAACATTAATGTAGGTAAGGAGCAATCATGTCTGAAGAATTTGAAAACGCAGACATCGTAGATGAGCCTGCAGAAGTGACCGATGAGGAACTTGATTTTATTGCCGATACCGCCATTACGGTCATCAAAGACATCATTCAATATTTCTCGGTTGGCGATATCACTATCGACGAATATGAAGGTGACGAAGGGGAGTTAATTCTTGATATTACCGGTGACGACACCGCTGTTCTTATCGGTCGCCATGGCAAGACACTTGAAAGTTTGCAGTTCTTGATTTCTGCAATCTTGGTTAGGAAGTTGGGTTTCCGTTATCCGGTTGTTATTGACGTTGAGGGTTATAAATCTCGTCAGCGCGCGAAGATTGAGTCCATTGCCCATTCCGCTGCAAATCGCGCGGCACGTGAGCATCGTAGCGTGAAGCTTCGTCCCATGACTCCTTATGAGCGTCGTCTTGTTCATGTGGCTCTTCGCGATGACGACCGTGTTGAGACTGAATCGGAAGATGAGGGTCCTTCTCGTCACGTGGTTATCTACCCGCGATAAAAAAGAAAAATAGAGCTTTATTGAGGGTCTGATGTTTCAGACCCTCTTTTTTTGTCATAATAGGGCGAACTGTAATAGAGAGGTCCCCATGAATTCTGAATTGCTCAATAAGCATCTCGATTTAGTCGTAAAAGCGAACGAAACAACTAATATTACTCGCATCGTCTCTTGGGAATCGGCCCAAGTATTGCATATTGAGGACTCTCTTTCCGCGCTGCCTGAATTTGAAAACGCACCTGAAGGGCTTTATGGTGACTTAGGTTCCGGTGCGGGATTCCCTGGTATTCCTATTGCTATTGAAACGGGCCGTGAAACGATGCTTGTTGAGTCGGTGAAAAAGAAGGCTGCTCTTCTTGAGCTGTTTGCTCAGGAACTTGGTTTATCGAATATTACGGTATTTCCGGGACGCGCTGAAGAGTTGGCTCTTCAGAAGAAAGGGAAGTTTTCAGTTCTGTCTGCTCGTGCACTCTCTCAATTAGGCTCTCTTCTTGAATTGGGTTCTCCGCTCTTAAAGGTTGGTGGACAATTCATCTGTTATAAATCACGCATGGAAGAGGAAGAGCTTGCTCATGCTTGTTCGCTTGAACAGAAATTAGGTCTTCGCCTTGTATCCGATCGCGGGTTTTATCTTTCCGACAACGAGACGTTTCGTCGTATTCTTGTTTTTGAGAAATTCAAGAATGCTTCTATTAAATTGCCGCGTAGAAACGGCATAGCACAGAGAAATCCTTTGTAGTTTCTTATTTTTATTTCGATGTTTCACGTGAAACATCGAGGATTGACGAAGGTTGACTACAGTATTTGGGTAAAGGTTCCTTCAAAGGTTGTCGTTAGCCTTTTTCTGAGTACTGGTTTGTGTTTGGTGTTTCACGTGAAACAGGTTGAAGCTATGATGTTGAAATCATATACTTTCAACAATACCAATAGATACGTGTTTTTTAGTGAGAGGAGGCTCGTGTGGGTTTTTTCGATGGTCTGAGACGTGAAAAAAATGCAGCAGGGACTATCAATAATCAACATGAGGATACGGCACAGCAGGAAAGAGCGGTGAATGAGGTCGCGCAAAATGCTTCTTTTGAGAAAGCACAACCTGCCCCTTCGTCATATAGGAATGAACCAGAGGTTGTTGAGCGTGCCCCACGAAGCCAGCAAACTGCAGAACCTGAAGTAGCTCATCCGCAGTTGAAATCCTATACCGAAAAAGCACCTGTTACTCATGTAATCGGGCAGACAAAGATTATTGCAATCATTAATCAGAAAGGCGGCGTTGGAAAATCAACGACTGCTATCAACTTGTCTGCTGCTCTTGGTGAGCTTGGAAGACAAGTGCTTCTTGTTGACCTTGATCCGCAGGGTAACGCTTCAAGCGGTCTTGGGATTGAGAAGAATTTGGTAAAAAACTGCGTTTATGATGTCTTGATTAATGATGTTCCCGTTGAGCAAGCGATTATCCCCGATGTATGCCAAGGGCTCGATGTTCTTCCTGCTACTATCAATTTGGCGGGCGCCGAGGTTGAATTGGTAACCGAGATGGCGCGTGAGAATAGGCTTAAAGATGCCTTGGGACGCTTGCGTGGGCGTTATGATTTTATTTTCGTTGATTGTCCTCCTTCTTTGGGCTTGCTTACCGTGAACGCTCTTGTTGCTGCGGATAAGCTTCTTATTCCTATTCAGTGTGAGTTCTACGCATTGGAAGGTGTGACAAAACTTCTTGATTCAATGAAACGTGTCAAAACTCGCCTTAATCCTGCTTTGGATATTTACGGTGTGCTTTTGACGATGTATGACGGACGTACCACACTTTCGAAGCAAGTTGCCGAGGAAGTTCGGTCGTATTTCGGTCGTATTGTATTTAATTCTATGATTCCTCGCACGGTGAAGTTATCCGAGGCTCCTAGTTTTGGCTTGCCTATTACGCAATACGATCAAACCGGCAAAGGTGCGCAGTCATACGTTGATCTTGCGAAAGAGGTGATTGCTCGTGGCTAAGAATGCACTTGGTCGCGGTCTTGGATCGTTGCTTGGAGGCTCTTATGAGGAATCTGCTGCGCAGCCACAGCCGCAGCATCAGGCTGCACCGGCTCAAATAAATCCCTCCATTCCCGCTCAACAGCAACCGGCGCAAAATCCGCCGCGTGAACGTATTTCTATGGGGCGTATCAATGCTTCAACGGGAGAAATCATCGATAACACGGTGCGTGTTGAGCAGAAAATGGTTACTCCTGCGCCGCAAACCGTTCTTGCTTCTGAACCGGAAAAAGCTATCGCGGAAGCACAAGAGAATAAACTTCCTGACATGCTTTCTTTGGATTTGATTGAGCCGAATGAAAATCAGCCTCGTATCAATTTCAAGAAAGAAGAGCTTGAAGAGCTTGCCTCGTCAATTAAAAAAGACGGTCTGCTTCAGCCTATTTTGGTTCGCCCTAAAGATGGCAAATATGAAATTATCGCGGGTGAGCGTCGTTATCGCGCATCTAAGTTGGCTGGTTTAACGGAAGTACCCGTTCGTATTAAAGAAGCGGACGATGAAGAGACGCTTGAGCTTGCCCTTATTGAGAACATCCAGCGCTCTGATTTGAATCCTATAGAAGAAGCGTACGCGTATCGTCGTCTTATGGATAAGAAAAATCTGAATCAATCTCAGGTTGCTCAGATGGTTTCCAAGGGACGTTCTACGGTTGCGAATGCGGTTCGTTTGCTGGATTTGCCTGAAGAAGCTCAGAAATTGTTGTATGAGGAGAAAATCACCGCTGGTCATGCCCGCGCGATTCTTTCTATCCCAACACCTGAGGGACGTATGAAGCTTACGCAAAAGCTTCTTGAATCTAAGCTTTCTGTACGCGAAGCAGAAAATCTTGCACGCTTGATGTCGCTTGATCCTAAGAAGAAGGCGCCGTCTGCACAGAACGCTGTTCCGAAGACGTACAAGAAAGTTGCTCGCAGCCTTCATGATCGATTGAATACGACGGTTAAAGTAAAGACTTCCCAAGGGCGCAATCGAATTGAGATTGAATTTAAGGATGAAGATGATTTGCAGCGTTTGTTTACCGCAATGTTTGCGAATGAAAGCGAACCAAGCGAAGAGCAGTAAAATGCCAGTTTGAAATGGTAAGAAAAAGAGTGTTTCACGTGAAACACTCTTTTTCTTAATGCTCTGTTTCGTAGCGGATTTTGGTTTAAAGCTTTAAATCCTGCGATGTTAGCAACAGCGTCTTCGTTCTATTGCTCGGGACAAGAATCATTAACTTCTTATTTCTTGCGAAGGGAGTTTTTTAGCTGTCCGCATGCTGCATCAATATCGGATCCACGCGACTGACGCATGCTTGTTTCGATCCCCTTGCCCATAAGCGTTGAAATCCAGTGATTTGCAACCGATTGACCGGACGGCTTCCAAGGAGAATCATCAATGTCGTTCAAAGGTAGCAAATTAACATGGCAAAGAAGATCTGTGCAGAAATGGGTGAGTGCTTTCAGGTCCTCTTCGCTGTCATTCACGCCTTTAATAAGCAAATATTCGAGTGTTACGCGGCGATTTGTAACCGTGGTATAGTGCTGCAACGTTTCCTTCAATCCAGAAAGAGGCATGTTCGCAACGCGTGGCATCAAGGTATCGCGCTTGTTCTGAATGGCAGCATGGAGCGAGATTGCCAGCGTAAATTGTTCCGGTTCTTGCGAGAATCGCTCGATGCCGGGAAACAAGCCACAGGTTGAGATTGTTATATGCCGCGCGCCAATGGCAATTCCCTTGGGATCGTTTAAAATGCGAATCGCTTCCAGCACGTTATCGTAGTTCGCAAACGGTTCGCCTTGTCCCATGCCCACAATGTTGGAGACACGCTGTTGGAAATCCTCTTGGACTAAAAGAATTTGGCTCACAATTTCGCCAATAGATAAATTACGCGTGAATCCTTCCTTCGCGGTAGCGCAAAACTGGCATTGCATAGCACAGCCAACCTGGGTTGAAAAACAAACCGTCAAACGTTCGTTGTTTTTCCCAGATGGTATGCCAACCGATTCGATAAGCGCGCCATCTTCCAGCTGAAAGACGTATTTTCTGGTTCCATCAAAGGAAACGGCCTTATGAAACACACGTGGTTTGATAAGAGAATAATCTGCTTCGAGTTTTTGACGCAGCGCTTTTGGGAGATTGCTCATTTCGTCGAATGAATCAACGTAGTGAACGTAGAGCCATTCATAGAGCTGTTTCCCGCGAAATGCAGGTTGTTCGGCTTCTTTTACCAAACTAAGAAGTCGATTACGTGAAAGAGTGTAAATGCTTGTTTTCATAATCGGCATTATAGAAGACTCTTTGCTATACTTGGAACACTGTTTTAAAAGAACTGCTTGATATACGACATTTCTTGACGAATTTCACGATATTTCGAAATAAGGAGCGCCTTACATGGCTGCATACACGAACCCTTCCGAATGCAACGTTGCGCTGCTTTGCGGCGGCACCAGTGGCGAGCGAGCGGTATCGCTTGTTTCAGGGAAGGGGGCTCAGACCGCACTGCTTGAGGCGGGTTTTCAGGTTACTATGCTTGACCCTTCTGTCAAAGAAGATCTTATTGCGTTGGTAAGTGGACATTTTGATGTTGCGTTTCTTGCCCTTCATGGCGAAGGCGGCGAAGACGGCACTATTCAAGGGATGCTTGAGATTCTGGGCATTCCTTATATTGGGTCGGGTGTTGCCGCCAGCGCTCTTGCTATCAATAAGGCGAAGTCGAAGATGGTGTATGAGGCTGCGGGTATCCAAACACCGGGCTCTTTATCCTATACGCGTCTTGAGGACGTTGATATAAGCGAAGTGTTAGAGAAAATTGGACCGCATTGCGTGGTAAAAGCATGCTCGGAAGGCAGTAGTAACGGCGTTTACATTGTTGATGGGGAAGAAGCTATTCTTGATGCTGTTCAACAAGCTTTGAGCTTTAGTCAGGAAGCGCTCATTGAGCAATATGTTGCGGGCGGCGAGTTTACCGTTGCCGTTATTGGAAACAATGAAATTGAGCCGCTGCCCGTTATTCAAATTATTCCTCAGTCTGCGTATTACGATTACGAAGCGAAATACGCACCCGGTGGTTCCCAACATTTATGCCCCGCACCAATTCCCGATGAGCTTTCCATAAAATTGCAGGGTATGGCCATTGCCGCCCATAAAGCGTTGGGGTGCGCGGGTGTTTCCCGTTCTGATTTCATTGTTGACGACCAGGGTGAGGCATGGATTCTTGAAACGAATACCATTCCCGGCATGACGGAAACGTCGCTTTTGCCCGATGCTGCCCGCGCAAAAGGGTATTCCTTCGCGCAGCTTCTCAAACGCTTGATTGATTTAGCGTTTGAGAACTGCTGTGACAATTTGGAAGTTCGCCAAGCAAAGGCCCTGCAGGAAGGAAAGTAGAAAGCCGCTAGAATAAACCGAGCAGTTTGGCAACGCCCGCAATCAAAGCAACGGCGACAACAACCCAAATGATGATCGTGGCGGTATAACAGCCCTTGTTCTTTTGGCGTCCTGCCTCGATAAGCTTTTCCGATGCGGAGCGATGCGTTTTCACCAAGGTAGAATCTTTTTCAATGCGCGGCGACCCTACGCGGTCGGAAGGAAGCCATGTTCCTTTGGAATCAATGATTTGACGAGCGGCCTGTTCGGTGAAATCTACAGCGGGTCGAACGCCTTCAGCCATGAGTTCGCGTAGATTGAGGGCAAATGCATTGAACTCCTGGTCGTAATGGGGGTCGTTGCAAAGCAAAACGACTTCGCCCCAATAACCGATGGGCTCTTGTCCTAAAGCAACAAACGATAAGAGCGCGCGCAGGGTCCATCCGCGCGCCTGTAAAGAAAGGATTCGATGTTCTTCGTTGGCAGCAAGAAAGGCAACTTTCGCGCCAAAACGATTAACCAACCAAATGCGATACGAACGATCTTCCTGCAATTCGGGTTCAAGGGTGTAAATGTCGCCAATAAGGTGGTCGCCGCCCATAAGCGCCGCGCCTTGCGCGCGCGATTCCGTCTCAAAACGTGCGTAAGTGCTGTAGCAAAAATCGTTAAGCATGAAAAACTCCTGATACCGTGGTTTTTCGGGGTAATGGTTTGTATGAAAGAGTAAGAGATGGTACGCTTCTCACTATGGAAAGACACATTACGGGAATAAGCGCTTCCCTGCAAGAATTTATCTGCGACGGCACTCCTGAGAGTGTTTGCAGGCGCTACGGAACATTGAAAGAGGCTGCGCAAGCGGCCGATTTTGGTATATTCAGCAATAAGGTGGTGGTTATTGATACGGAAACCACTGGCTTATCGTACAACCACGATGATTTGATTCAGATTGCCGCGGCTCGCGTAGAAGGCGGTAAAATCGTTGCGTGGTTCAACACGTTTGTTGATCCGGGTAAGGAAATCCCTGAAGAGATTGTTCACCTGACGCATATTTCCCAGGAAGATATCGCCGGCGCGCCTACGCCGAACGAGGCGCTGGAACAGCTGGTTGAATTTGTGGGCGATGCTATCTGCGTGGCACATAATGCTGATTTCGATCGTACGTTTACTACGAAACATCCGGCTGGTTACCCTCTTCTCGAAAACATCTGGGTAGACTCGCTTGATTTGGCGCGCGTTGGCTTGCCGCGCTTGAAGTCGCATCGTCTGCTTGACCTGGTGCGTGCTTTCGATCTGCCCCTTTCAACGCATCGTGCCGATGCTGATGTGGAAGCAACTTGTGCGGTGCTTCCGGTGCTGTTGGCGGCCATTGCTGCAATGCCTGCACCCCTTGTTGCGCTGGTTGCGGGTTTTGCAACTCCTGAAGAGTGGCCGACTCAGGTTGTGTTCGATTATTTCAACCAGCAGAACGAAAAAGCTGCCGCCGCGCAAGGCGAAACAGTTCCTCATTTCTCGCTGCGTGGTACGCGCCGGGAAGCGGTCAGCGCCTGCGATTTGAAAGCGCGTGCCGATGCCGAGACGCTGGCGGACGACCCGTTGGTGGGCATTAAAGCGCCTTCGCAAGAGGAAACTGCGGCAGCGTTTAGCGAAAACGGTCTTGTTGGAGGCCTTTACCAGCAGTTTGAGCGCCGTGACGAGCAATGCCAGATGTCATGCGCGGTAGGAAAGACGTTCGAGCAATCGGAGAACCTGGTTGTGGAGGCTGGTACCGGTGTGGGCAAATCTATGGCGTATTTGCTTCCCGCGGCGCTTTTGGCGAAGAAAAACAACATAACGGTTGGTGTTGCAACGAAAACGAATACGTTGCTTGACCAGCTGATTTATCACGAGCTTCCCTTGCTTGACAAAGCGTTGGGGGGCCTTACGTATGCCGCCTTGAAGGGTTTTTCGCATTACCCCTGCTTGCGCAAAATTGAACATTTAGTGGCCGAACACCAGTTTGATCGCATGTTGGGCGACAAACAAACGACTTGCGCCGTTGCGGCTGCAGCGCTTCTCTCTTTTATCGAGCAGTCGGAATACAGCGACATTGATACGCTGAAAATTGACTATCGCCTGCTTCCGCGTTGGTCCATTACATGCGGAAGCCAGGAGTGTCTGCGTCGCAAGTGCCCATATTACGGCGCGAGTTGCTTTGTACACGGTTCTCGCCGTAAGGCTGCAGCAGCAGACATTGTAGTGACAAACCACAGTCTGCTTTTCTGCGATCTTGCAGCCGATGGTGGTCTGCTGCCGCCGATTCGCTATTGGGTGGTTGATGAGGCCCATGGAGCAGAGCAGGAAGCGCGCAAGGCGTTTTCTAGCAAGCTTTCGTCTGAAGAGCTGGTCAACATTGCTCATAAAGTGGCGTCTGACGATAGTCGCAATATCTTCGCACGCGTACAGCGCCGCGCTGCCGCCATGAAAGACGAAAGCCGGGAGAATTTACTGTATGCCCTGACAGGAAAAGCGTTTTCCGCAGGTAAAGAGTTCGATGGGGCGGTAAAAGAGTATGTTCCGCAGGTTAAGGAGCTGCTGTATTACGATACCGCGCGCAATAAGAACTACGAATTCGTTGATTTGTGGATCAACGAGGAGGTGCGTAAGGGTCAGCGTTTCACGGAATTGAGTGCGCGCGCCTTAGCAGTGCAAAACGCTTCCGAAAAGCTTATATCTGCATGTCAGGAGCTTGTTGTCTATCTTGAGGAAGATACGGGCGCCGCGGCCCTTCAGCGAGAGATTGCCGTTATTGCGCTTTCTCTGCGCGAAGTTCTTGACGTGTGTGAGACTGTGTTCTCGAAGCCTTCTGAGCTGTATGCGTATTCCGCTACGATTTCGCATAAGAAGGATCGCTTTGTTGACTGCATCGAAGCGTTGCCGCTGAATATGGGCTTCATGCTGGAGGATTCACTGTACCAACGCACGCATTCCGTTGTGTATGCTTCGGCGACCGTTGCCATTGGCGAGAGTTTTGAGGCGTTTGAGAACGCCATGGGTCTCAACCAAAGCGAGAATTCCCAGGCCGCTACGCTCAGACTTGATTCCAGCTTCGATTTTGACAACAACATGACCATCTATGTGCCCAGCGATATGCCCGATCCTGCCGAGCGCAGCTATCTGGCGCATTTGCAAAAGCTGCTTGTAGCGGCACATTTGGCGCAAAAGGGGTCAATGCTTACACTCTTTACAAATCGTCGTGAGATGGATGCCTGCTATGAGGCGGTAAATCCCCAGCTCAAAGAAGCGGATTTACGCCTGGTGTGCCAGAAATGGGGCGTTTCCGTTAAGGGCCTGCGCGATGAATTTCTGTCGAATAAGCAGCTCTCGCTGTTTGCCCTGAAGAGTTTCTGGGAAGGCTTTGATGCGCCGGGTTCCACGCTGCGCGGCGTGATTGTGCCGAAATTGCCGTTTGCGAAGCCAACCGACCCGCTGTCGTGCGAGCGCAGTTCGCGCGATGCCGATGCGTGGCGCCATTATGTGTTGCCGGCCGCTGTGATTGAAATGAAGCAGGCAGCAGGACGCTTGATTCGCACCAACACCGACCAGGGAATTCTTATTCTTGCCGACCATCGCCTGCTTTCCAAGGGGTATGGAAAGACGTTCTTGCGCTCAATGCCCAGCAAAAACGTCAAAATCATGACTTGCGCGGAAATCGTTGCTGACATTCGGAAGAATCAGGGATAACGTCCATGACGGCGCGCAAGTTCGGCATGCATAGTTTGCATGTGAAAAACAACACGGTGGGTACGTCGAATGAGATTTCTTTCAGCGTTTTGGATGCGAAAAAGCAGCGCCAAGACGCGGCGAATCAGCCTAAACACGGAAACCCATTGGGTAAAGTTGCGCTTTTCTCTCTTCCGGGAAAGAAAAAGATAAAGGGCGCTCCCGAACGCGAAAAAGGTTTGCCCTTGTCATCGGGTGAATTTGCATCTGCTGCCGTTGAGCATGACCCCACGGGCACGGTTTCGTTGGGCAGCAACGCCATTTCTGGCGGAACCGTTACGAGCGGCTTTACGGAAGATTTCACGGGATCTGCTGTTGGTGCGGCAAAGCCAGGGCGCCGCAGCAAGGCGCGTGTCACTGATATCTCCGCTGCTCATGCGGCTTCTCCTGAAAAGAAGCAGCAGCGTGCCCGCACCGCGCGCCGTGTGGGTGTGGTAGGTCTTGCGTGCTTGATTATAGCTGCAGCCGCCGTGGGCGTATATTCTTTGGCGCGTGGCTATTACGAGGGCTATCTGCTCAACCAGTCCTATCAGCAGGTTTTGACGTCTTCACTTTCGGAAGTTGTCGAAGCCGATGAGATTCTCTCTGAAATGGACGCCTCGTTCTCGGACATGTTGAGTGACGAATCGCTTGCTGCAATGAAAACCGTGCAGGAAAAACTTCCCACGGCGCGTCAGCATTTGAGCAATGCTGAAACGCTGGTGAAGCGTGTCCAATCTTCGCTTACCGATGAAAAAGACGTTCAAGCAGCTCAGAATACATTGGCGGCCATTGAGGCGCGCCGCTCTATGCTCACGTTGGGTTCTTCGATGATTGAGCAGGCACTTGCTGTTGATCAACAATGCAGTGAATTAAGCAACGCTTGGGATAACTTACTTGCAGCCGACGCTAGCGTTCGCCAGCTTGTTTCCGTGTTCTCGGCGCTTGATTCAGATTCCGTTGCACAAACAAAGACAGGCGCTGAAACGGCGCGTTCGGATTTCAAGCAAGCTAAAACCGAGTTGGCAGGTTTGAAGAAACAGTACCCTGAACTGGCATTATCTGATTATACCGCGTATATTGAGATACGTATTGAAGCGCTTGATCATTTGATTGCGGCCTGCGAAGCAATCGAAGCAGAAGACGTTGATCTGGCCACCACGGAAAGCGATGAGTACAACAGCTGCGATAGCAGGGCTGTTTCGCAAGCGAATTCGTTTACCTCTGATATAACGACGCTTGCAACGGATCCTTTCTTCGAAAAAGTGGACGAATTCAAGGACCAATACAACGAATTATTGACTGAAGCGGCCTCTCTTGATACCGAGCTTCGTGAATATCTTCGTTCGACTTCCTCTTAACCATGTCTCGCTGGAATTATCAGTGTATAATTGATTAGAATATACCCAAATAACTGGGCTTTTACGCATGCGAAAGGTCACTTATGGCTGAAATGATAAAAACCGTCGAGCATTTGGCTTCCGAAATTGGGCCGCGTCCTGTTGCCACCGAGGAAGAGCAGCAAGCCGCCCTGTACATTGCGCGTGAGTTCGAAGAGCTGGGACTTCCTGCAGAAATCGAAGAATTCCAAGGGTCGGTGTCGCATAAGAAAACGCGTCTGCTCTGTTCTGTGTTGGCGGTGGTTCTTGCGCTGGTTTCGCTGTTTGTGCCGGTCATCGCGCTGCCTGCCGTGATTGTTTCCTTTATTTGCGCCGTGCTCTTCATGTCGGAAGAGCTGGGCAAGCCGATTCTTTCGAAATTTCTTGATAAGGGCATCAGCCAAAATGTTGTGGCCCGTTATGTGCCCCCTTCGGCTCAAGAAGGGAAGGGACGCCGTCGCAAAGTTGTTCTGGTGGCGCGCACCGATAGCGGTTCCGTTCGCCCCGAGCTCAATCCTCCGTTTTTGGCCGCCATGCCCGTGCTTGCAAAAGCTGCGCGCATCGGCATGGTTGTTCTGCCCGTATTCTTGCTGACCAGGTCGATCTTTTTCTTGCATTCCACAGGCGTTGCGTTTGTCATCACCACTATTTTGCTGGTGGTTATTTGCCTGGCTGCCGCCCTGCCTGCGATTTCTTTCGCTATGGAGGAGGCATCGGGTTTGAACGACGGTGCGAACAGCAGTGCGTCGGGTATTGCCGTTATGCTGGAAGTGGCGCGCCGCATTACGCAGGCCGCCGCCGATGAGCAGCCGGTGATTCATGGTGCGCAAGAAGCGTATGAACAGGGCGTTGTTCCCGAAGGTGCGCAGCTCATCTACGAGGAAGGCACGCCGGTTGATGCTTTTGGCGCGCCTCTTGC
>CAKUOV010000033.1 GCA_934670115.1 uncultured Eggerthellaceae bacterium | reverse complement strand
GCAACGAGAATCGCAACGCTTCGAGCGACCGTCTGACCTGGTAATTCTTTCTGAAAGGACAATATCATGGCTCTGTATAGCGAAAAAGTGATGGACCATTTCCGTAATCCTCGTAACGTTGGCGTGATTGAAAATGCCGATGCCGTGGGCGAAGTTGGTAACGCCAAGTGCGGCGACATTATGACCATTTATTTGAAGATTGATGATGATAAGATTTCCGATGTGAAGTTCCAGACGTTCGGGTGCGGCAGCGCGATTGCATCGAGCTCCATGGCAACGGAGCTGATCAAGGGCAAGCCTGTTTCCGACGCGCTTGCGCTTACGAATGCTGCTGTTGCGGAGGCACTTGATGGGCTGCCGCCTCATAAGATGCACTGTTCCGTTTTGGCCGAGGAGGCAATCAAGAGCGCGCTCAAGGATTATTACGACAAGAATGGCATTGCGTACGATCCCACGCAGTTTCCTGATTGCGACAGTTGTGAGCATTGCGGTGATGAATTCGCCATTGACCTGGATTAATACTGTTGTAAGTAGATAACCTCTCTTTCTCTCTTTCCTCTCTCATGTGAACGTGCCGGACCCTTTGTTGGTCTGGCACGTTTTTTTGAGTTCGGTTGGATGGGCGCATTTGCAATGGGTTACTGCATCGCAGCGAGGGCAATGTGGGGGATCGCGGGATGCGCTGCGGAGGTCGAACTCCTATTGCTGTTTTTTGCTTTACGCGGGCAGGCTTTTGGACACGACAGGGGGTTAGCCATCACCGCGCTTTGTCCTACGATCCGCGCTTCGTGTGCTTGCAGGCTGATTGGAGAGTTCTGCTCGAAACGGCTCATGGAATTGCCTTATGTCATCGTGTTTAGGAGCATGTTGTTGGATTTCGGGCCCCAAATTCGAAGTTGATGCAGGTTGGAAGTAGGTCGAAAATCGAATTTGATGGATATTCGAAATATATCCTAATAGAGAATAATTTTGAACTGGGATTTTATGAAGGCGAGTTTTTCTTGAGTAGGTCGTTTACTTGAAAACGCCCCGATTCGCATCCCTGACCTACTTCCAACCTACCACAACTTCGAATTTGAAGGCTGTTTTTCAACAACATGACCTTGCAGTTGATGGGGTACGGCAATTTCAGCGCATCAACTGGTAGAAAAAGTGTTCAAATGAGTTTGATTTGTGCGTGCGTGTTAACAGCGATCACCGAAGTTTTGCGCATCGTGCTGGAATGGCAGTAAAAAGTTCTGCGCATCGTGCATATGCGGTGTCGCAAGGTTTTGCTCATCGTGCATCAGGGAGCGTGGTGTAGCTTTTTGTATACGGGCTGATAGCGTTTGTTGGCTATTTGATAGTTTTTTGTCAACCCACTATGGGATAGTTCTTGCGAATGTTGTAAATCGATAGCAAGGATAAGACCATGCAAGCCCCCCGAATTTTTCTTTCTCACCAGACCGCATGTAAATACTGGATCCATCACGACCTGCATCAAACGCTCAAAACGAGGTCTGTCCCCATGCCTGCTGATGCTCAAAGCTCAATTGCGCTTGCCGATGTGCGCCGCTTCGTTGTGGGGCTGGGTGGCAACGAGCCATTGCATGCGAGCGTTGCGGATAAAAGAAACAAGCATCTCCTGAAGAGCGCGGTCCTGCACGAGCGCACCGTGCCTTATCCCGATTGGTCATTTAGGAAGATTAGTCGCGACGTGTTTGTTGCTTGCCCTGAGCTTTGTTTTCTGGGGGCGGCGCAGTTGCTTTCGCTGAACGCTCTGATTCTCTATGGCATGGAGCTGTGCGGGACGTATGCGCGAACGGGGGCTACGGAAAGTCCGCGCTATAAGCGTCCAGCTCTTACGTCGGTAAGCAAGATTGCTGCATATCTGGATAAATCAAAGGGTGTCCATGGCGTAAGAGAAGCGCGCGCAGCACTTAAATATGTTATGGACGGATCTGCATCGGCACGCGAATCGGTGCTTGCGGTCATGATGGCATTGCCTACAAAGCTTGGCGGTTTCGGGTTACCCAAGCCCGAGCTTAATTACGGTATTGAGGTCGATGCACCAAATAAAGTGAGCGTTGGCGGTCGGCTTATCTTGCACGGCGACATTGTGTGGCGCGATGCGAATCTGGTTGTTGAATATGATGGTGCGCAGCATGGCGTTGAGGATAATCATGTTGCCGATAAACAGCGCGATCATCTTTTGCTTGATGCCGGTTTTGAGGTCGTGCGGTTCACCGATAAGTCACTGCGTAGCGGTATTGAGCTAACGCGACTGGCAAGGACCATCAATAGGAAAGCACATTTGCGCAGATCGAGGGACTCGTTGGAATGGAGCACTTCTCGCGCCGCGACTCTTGATGAGCTTCTTTTTCGCTGTGAACCGCCCTGGCTGTAGGAATGCTACGTTTCGGTTTCCAGCAGGATGATTACGCATGTTTTTTGGTGTTGACAAGTAGGATTTGGTTCGGAATGGCTTCTGGAATTGCCTTGTGCCATCGTGTTTTGGGGCATGTTGTTGGATTTTGGGTCTCAAATTCGAAGTTGATGCAGGTTGGAAGTAGGTCGAAATTCGAATTTGATGGGGAGTCGAAACATATCCTAATAGGAAATAATCTTGAACTGGAATTTTGCATATACGAGTTTTTCTTGAGTAGGGCGTTTACTCGAAAACGCCCCGATTTGCATCCCTGACCTACTTCCAACCTGCATCAACTTCGAATTTGAAGGCAGTTTTTCAACAACATGATTTGAGATCAATGGGCGGCAAGTGCATTTGGCCCTGAAATAGGCAAAAGTCAGGTGTGCCCGATCGAAAATCGGATAGAACTGCGCTCGCGTTGCTTGCAAGTAGTGCGTCCGTTGCCAGCTACGTCGTCCGTCACGCGCCGCGCCGCCTGCGGTCGCCGCCCGTCACGCACGCATGGAGCTGGTCCCCGCCGAGGCGAGCGTGTGCGGCACCGGGATCTGCTACCCGTACGCGGCCTGCGCTTGTCACCTGCGTCCTTCGCCCACCCTCACGCGACCCGCCGCCATCACGCGTGCAACGCTTGCACGGGCACCCCGCGCCATACGCGCAACATGCCCGTCATCTGCGCGAAACAGAGTGTTTACGCGCGTAACAGAGACGAAACCACCAGCTAATAAACGTGACTCAAAGCGCTGCTTTAATGAAACGCGTAAAGCAAAACCTGAAACGAAAGGAAGGTGGTTTTGATGGATGCAGCATTGACGGGCTTCATCCTCATATGCGCGTTTTTCGTGCTGTTCATGACGCCGGGCGTGTCGTTCTTCTATGGAGGCATGTCGCGCAAGAAGAACGTTGGCAACACTATTATCATGTGCTTTTTGGCATTGGGCCTGGTAGGTGTTCTGTGGTGCGTTGAAGGGTTCTCGGTTGCATTTGATGGCCAGTTCGCCGATACCGCCCTGGGTCAGTTTATCGGTGGCTTCGGTCAACTGTTCCTGAGCGGTACCGACATGGCAGCGGTGGATAGCACGGTGGACGGTCTGCCGGATATGGCATTCGCGATCTTCCAAGGTGCTTTCTGCATGATCACGGTGGGCATCATCGTGGGTTCTGTTTCTGGACGCATCAAGTTTGGCGCCATTGCGGCATTCCTTACCGCGTGGGTTATTCTGGTCTATGGCCCGCTGGCGCACATGGTATGGGGCAGCGGCCTGATTGGCGGCACCATCGGTGCGCTCGACTTTGCTGGTGGCGACGTTGTTCACATCTCTTCGGGCTTGACCGGCCTGGTGCTGTGCATCCTGTGCGGTTCGCGTCGCGGTTTCGGTCACACGAGCTATCGCGCTCACAACACCCCAATGGTTGCCCTGGGTGCAGCGCTTCTGTGGTTTGGTTGGTTCGGCTTCAACGCTGGTTCGGCGCTGGCAGACTCCTTCGGTAATGCCGATGGCGCAAGCGTTGCGGCTTTGGCTGGCATGAACACGCTGGTCGCAAGTGCAGCGGCATGCCTGAGCTGGATGGTTACCGATAAGCTTTCGACCGGTAAGTCCACATTGGTTGGCGCCTGCACCGGCTTGGTTGCTGGCTTGGTTGTGATCACCCCCGCCGCAGGCTTCGTTGAAACGTGGGCAGCCCTTATCATGGGCATTGTGGTCAGCCCCATCTGCTACTTCTGCGTGTCTCGCCTGAAGTACAAGCTGGGCTACGATGACGCGCTTGATGCGTTCGGCTGCCACTGCATCGGCGGTATTGTGGGCGGCATTCTGACAGGCGTCTTCTGCGTGCCTGAGCTTTCCTGGACCGACTTCGGCGGCTTGCTGTACACGGGCGATCCCTCGCTGCTGATCAGCCAGATTCTGGGCATTGTTGTTACCATCGTGTTCGTGGGCCTCATGACGCTGATTCTGGGCTTTATCGTGAAGAAGTGCTTCGGCGACTCGCTGGCTCTGACCGGCTACGACGAAGCGAAGGGCATGGACGTTGCTCAGCACGGCGAATCTGCTTACCCGGCCTTTGACGGCCTTGATTAAAGGAGGCATTTCATGAAGAAAGTTCAAGCAATTGTGCGTCCTGAAATGCTGGAGCCTTTGAAGGACGCCTCGAAGCAGGCAGGCTTTGGCGGCATGACAGTCGCGGCTGTTCATGGCTGCGGTACGCAGGGCGGTTGGAAGGAGTACTTCCGCGGAAGCGAGATCATGGTGAACATGCTTCCGAAGATGTCATGCGAGTTCGTGGTGGATGACGATCAGACGGAGCGCTTGATTGACGTGATTGTCGAAACGTGCCGCACGGGCAATGTGGGCGATGGCAAGATTTTTGTTTCGCCTGTTGAGGAAGTTGTTCGTATCCGTACGGGCGAGCGCGGAGGCGCGGCGCTGTAGGAACGCTGTAAGCTTTCGTGGTGACAATGCGACGTGTGCGCGGCGCGATAAGTAGGGGATGAGGCGCCGCGACAAAGCCGCAATGAAGCTGCAGTCTGTCGAAGAGCTACGGCGAGCAACGGGCGATAACTCGGAGCAAGAAGCCGCTGGGTGGAAGCTGTCTTGCCACTGACGAAGTGTCGGTGGCGGTCAGTGGAAGCTCGGCGGCTTTTTTTGTAACTTTTAACCTTGTTGTTATATTACGAAAAATGAGCGTGGTAGCATAAAAAGTCTTGTTTCGGACTGGTGGTTTTGCGAGGGTCTTGACTGGTGCGCCTGAGTTGGTGCCTGGACTGGCATCCATTGCCTGCCGCCGTTGGTTGGGTTCTTCGCCTTAAGCCTTTGAGCTGGCTCTTTGAGTCCTCCTTCGCGGTTTTGAACCGTCGGTCGCGAACTGAAAAACATATGAACGCGTTGCAAATTATGCAAAGGCAAGGGGTTGTCTATGTGCGGAATTGTGGGTTATACGGGAACGCAGGCTGCGGCTCCCTTCCTGATCGAGGGCTTGAAAAAGCTGGAGTATCGTGGATACGACTCCGCCGGCGTGGCCATTATGGAGCCCGACGGGCTGCATGTGGTGCGTCGCAAAGGAAAGGTTGCGGCGCTTGAGCAATCGGTGGAAAGCATTCGCCTGACGGGCACATGCGGCATTGGTCATACACGTTGGGCAACGCACGGCAAGCCGAGCGAGGCAAACGCGCATCCCCAGATATCGTGCGACGGCTCCATTGCGGTAGTGCATAACGGCATCATAGAAAACTTTGCTGAGCTGCGCGAAAAACTGGAAGGCGAAGGGCACCGTTTCGCCAGTGCAACCGACACCGAAGTAGTGGCTCACCTGGTGGAACGTGCGTACAATGGCGATCTTCTTGCGGCTGTTCGCGCTGCAACGGAATGCATCAACGGCGCGTATGGTCTGGCGGTAACGTGTGCAGTCCAGCCCGGCGTTGTTGTGGTTACGCGCAAGGATAGCCCGCTGGTGGTGGGGCGCGGCGCAACCGGCTCTTATGTGGCAAGCGATATGATTGCCCTGTTGGAGGCTACACGCGACATCGTTATTCTGGAAGACGGCCAGTTTGCCCAGCTCACGCCTACGGATATCACGTATTATGATGCGTGCGGCAACAAGATCGAGCCGTCCGTGACCCATGTTGACTGGGATGTTGATACTGCCGAAAAAGGCGGCTATCCCGATTTCATGCTGAAGGAAATCCACGAGCAGCCGCGCGTTATCCGCGACACGCTGGCGGGTCGTATGGTGGGCGGCCATCTGAGCATTGACGAGCTGGACATGACCACCGAGGAATTGAACCTGGTGGAGCGCGTGACCATCATCGCGTGCGGCACGAGTTACCACGCGGGCCTGGTTGCCCAAAAACTCATCGAGCATTGGGCGCGAATTCCTACCACGGTAAGCGTGGCAAGCGAATTCCGCTACGATGACCCCATTATCACACCCACAACGCTGGTGGTTGCGGTGAGCCAATCAGGCGAAACGGCCGACACGTTGGCCGCCATTCGCGATGCGCGCGTGAAGGGCGCGAAAGTGTTCGGCATTACGAATGTGGTGGGCAGCCCCGTGGCGCGTGAGAGCGACGGCGTGATTTACACGAAAGCGAACAAGGAAATCGCAGTTGCGTCCACGAAGAGCTTCTTGGGCCAGGTGGTCAGCTTGACGCTGCTTGCCATGTTGCTTGCTCAGGCAAAGGGTCGCATGCGCTCTTCGGAGATTCGCGCGCTGTTCCGCGAGTTGGCGGAAACGGCGCAGCAAGTCGAGGAAATCCTGTCCGACACGTCGGCCATTGATGAAGCGGCGCGTGCGTGTGTGGATGCTACGAGCGCGTTGTTCATTGGGCGCGGCATGGGTGCGGCAACTAGCTACGAAGGCGCGCTCAAGCTGAAAGAGATCAGCTACCTGCACGCGGAAGCATATGCGGCGGGCGAAATGAAACATGGACCCATCGCGCTTATTTCCGACGGCTTCCCCGTGATTGCCATTGCAACGCGCGGGCCGGTTTATGACAAAGTGGTCAGCAATTTGCAGGAAGCCCGTGCGCGCGGTGCGAAGATTGTGGTTATTGCCACAGAAGGCGACGAGGACATTAAAGCGCATGCCGATTACGTGATTTACATCCCGAAAGTGCGTGATTGCTTCGTTCCCATTACGGCCAGCGTTCCGTTGCAGCTGTTCGCGCGCTCCATTGCGTTGTTACGCGGATGCGACGTTGACCAGCCGCGCAACTTGGCGAAGAGCGTGACAGTGGAGTAGGTGGCATGCGGCGGCGCGGTCGTGTAAAATAGGCACGATTCTTGAACAGGTGCGAAAGTCGCGTGCGAAAAAGCAGGTGATGCTTGCTTGCGCGCGGCTTCGACTGAGTGGTTTCGTGTCTTCCATGAAAAGGAGCTTCTTGTATGGCGCTGATTAGTTGCCCTGAATGCGAACATCGGATTTCTTCTTACGCGGTGGCGTGTCCGAACTGCGGGTTTCCGCTTGCGATGCTTGAGCAGCTGAAAAGCGATCGAGCGGGAATCGCGGGCGCCGCATTGTCGGTTGCGCCTGAGTCTGATACGGCCGCTGCTGCAAAGAAAGCGATTCATACTCCTATGACCAGGGGCTCTTTTGTTACCATGGGCAGCTGGGGCGGCGAAGACATTGAGTGGTTCGCGCTGCATTGCGATGATGAGAAGGCGCTCGTTCTTTCTGTCCACGGCATTGATTGCCGTCCGTATAACGAGTTGGACGTGAACGTTGATTGGCAGGGAAGCTCCATTCGCAAGTGGCTGAACAGCGAGTTTTTGCAAGGTGCTTTCACGCCCGAGGAACGCGCGCGTATTTTGGTAAGCAACGAAGACGGCGTGACCACGAAGGGCCACGAGAATCTTACGGAAACGCTGGCGCGTGAAAAAGTGTTTCTGCTATCCGTTAATCAGGCGAATCGTTTCTTCGATAAGCCTGAACAGCGCATTTGCACGTGCACGGATTTCGCGAAGAAGCGCGGCGTGTGGCTGGATGAGGGCGACGTTTGCCGCTGGTGGCTGCGCACGCCCAGCGAAAACCCCAACCATGCGTGCCTGGTGCTCAGCGATGGCAGCGTGTTTACGTATGGCTGCTTCGTGGACAACGACAAGTACGCGATTCGCCCTGCGTTCTGGCTGGCGCGCTAGGAAGGGCACTGGGTTTATAGTTCGACTTTCTCATAGGTGAGCCCCTTTTCTCGAAGCATTTTGATTGCTTCATCGGGGGTTATTGTTTTTACTTTTGACGAAGCGAAGCCAGTGATGTCTCTTGTGACAAGATAGTCCGCGTCAACATGTGTCGCGCTGCATGCAATAAGATAGTCTTCGACATCGGGCCAGTTTGATTTCAATGCAGCTAGAAGGTCGTTTGCGCGGCTTCCGCAGGGGTGGAAAAACTCAAGACATCCTATGAATGCATTGCGTAAAGTTCGCTGATCTGTCATTTTTCGCAACGAATAGAGTGCATCAAGGAATGACTGCACAGGAACCCAAAGCTCAATGTCGCCAAAATAGGACGCAACGCAAAGCTCGTCTA
This sequence comes from uncultured Eggerthellaceae bacterium, assembly GCA_934670115.1. Classification (GTDB taxonomy): domain Bacteria; phylum Actinomycetota; class Coriobacteriia; order Coriobacteriales; family Eggerthellaceae; genus CAKUOV01. Next base: position 19,344 of record CAKUOV010000033.1, on the reverse strand, counting down.
TAGCCTTGCAGTGAGGCTGCCTTTGTGCTACGTGGTCAATAAGCGCATTGGTGTCAAGCAAGAGCTTCATAGTCCGCCCATTTTCCTTTCTCGAGCTCTTTTTTGTAATCCCAGTTGGAGGGCAGTGTAATCGTTAAGCGCGATGCTGCCATTTTTGTTGCGAGCTCTTTCTTTTGCTGGACGGTCATTTTTCGCACCGATTTCTGTTTGACGGGGGGTTTGGGTAATTCGCCCGTTGCAAGCAGATAGTTGAAGGCGGCGCGAACAAGGTCAGTGGTGCCTATTCCCAATTCCTCGAGACGTTGCGTTCCCTGATCGTAGATTTCATCGGGTATACGTGCTGTTGCCATTTTGCTCATTACTGCCTCCCTTCTGCGTAATACAGTATTACACAAAATAGTTCATAATGCAAGCACGCTTCCCTAAAATCAGACGCGCAAAGAAAGAAGTCTGTTGATTGTAAAACTATAAGTGTGCTTTTTCGCAGGTCAGAATCCAGGAAGAAGGCATGACAGGGGAGTAGGGGCATCCTTCGCAGGTGGTTTTATCGCAGTGACGACGCGACGTTGGCGCGCTTGCAAGCGCAGGGTAATCGCCGGCGCAGGCGGCGATGCTTGCGGGTTTTCCCTCCATTTGGGCGCAGACCATGGAAGCGATTTGCTTCATGCCCAGCGCGGAGGGATGCGTGTTATCAACAGACTCGTAATCAACGCCAAATGCGCGCACGTCGGCAACGTGAGCGTCTGCTTCTTGTGCGCATGCTCGGATTGCTTCGTTATATTCGTCCAGGTCAATGCCGCGAACGCGGTAGATGAACAGTGGACTTCCGCTGCTTGCTTCAGCTCCTGTATCTTCCGTGCTCCCCGTAAAGGCAGGTGCGAGCGTCAAGCACCAAATCTGAGCATCGGGCGCTACGGTGCGGATGTTGTCAAGCATTGTGGCGTACGCGCTCTTGAACCGCTGGATTGCGGCATTGTCAACAGTGAGCAAAACGGGCTCTTGTCCGCCCAGGTCGTTGGGATTCGCGCTGCGCGAGGCGCTCATGCCCATTACTTGGTTGCGCGCGCTGCCCCATCCGTAATCGTTGATTCCCATAAACACAAGCACGGCCTGGGGTTTTTCACCCTCAATGCCAATCAAACTCTCTGCGCGTTCAGCCGAGCAGCCTGCAGGGAAGCCGAATCCTTCCACGGTTGATCCGGAAAACGACGAGTTGGCAACCAGGTGTCCGCCAAAGTGCTGAATGACCTGGCCCCACCACGTTGCTCCTTCGCAGTCCACGCCGAGAATGGAGACTTCGCCTTCGTAGTGGCAGCGCCACCTGGGGGGAATGAAGCCGCCCAGCGTACTAATGGAGTCTCCCATGATAGAGAATCCGGCGCCACGGGGGACGGGTGAGGCCTTGAGCGATCCTTCGCCTGTTTGCTTCATTGGCGCAGATGTAAAAGCAACATCCTGAACTGCGGATTCATTGTCTGCTGCGGCGTTGATAGTGCTGGTGGATGCGTTCTTTGCGCTTGATGCTGTCATGTGCTTTTCTCGGTTCCGTTTTTTTGTTGGCGGTCGGCAAGCCGGTGCGTCTTTTACGCGCGACTTCTTCCCGTTTCCTTCTGTTGCTTGTTGAATAGGGACATTTTATCTGACATCGTGTGTTCAATGTTGCTTTGAGGTAACTATATTTGCGTCTGCATCGAAAAAGAAAAGAAAAGTTGCGCTGTTGCGGTAATGCTGTTGCGGCGAAGAGGAGCTGCAGGGTGCAAGAGGAGGTTGCAGGACAAAAGAAAGGGCGCCTGCAACCCACGTTGCAAGCGCCCCGAAGTGTCCAAAACTATGCGGTGAAGCGGTATGCGCCAAACGTTGATGGTGCAACCACGAACCGCTTCTCGTTTTCTACAGCAAGAACAAAGCGAAAATTGCCGAGAGGACGCCCACAATGGATTCGCCGCCCAGCAGGCCCGATGCAATAACCAAGCCCGTTTGCTCGGACTGTGCCTTGCGCTTCTCCTGCTCTTCGGCGGAAAGCGAAGCGCGATGTGCTTTCGTAATGGCATCGTACGCAAGCTTGATGATGCAGCCCAGGAATGCCGTGAACGAAAGGTAGAACGGCAGGTAAATGCCCAGGCCGATCATCATGGACGGGCCGCCCACGCAGTGCAACACGAAACCGGCCACAATGCCAACGATGAATGCCGGCAGGCAGGAAATGCCGCCAACCAGGTTTGCAACAACGCTTGCCTGTGCAGAAACGAATTCTTTGCCGGGGCCGAATGCATCGGTGCCGAAATTCGATACCAGCGCATACAGCGCGATTGCGGAGATGAATGCGCCCAGGATGCCGCCGATTGCCTGACCAATGAGCTGGGCTTTCGGGCTGGTGCCAATGATGTGACCAGCTTTGAAGTCGTTCATAACGTCGCCGCCCAGGCCGCAGGCAATAGCAATAACGCCCGCCACGAAGAACAGCTGCATTTGGGGCGTGTCGCCGAACGCGGCCACGATAAGCAGCACGATTAGGCCGAAAATTTCCATGGGGTCAATGCCCGTCTGACCAACTGACTGAGCCGCCATGGCAACGGTAACAAACGAGAACAACACGATAACAATGCTTGAGATGGGGCCAATTCCCGCAATCATGCACAGTGCCAGCGCAATAACGGCTGCAACCAATGCGATGATGCCGGCCGTGAGCTTCTCTTTGTGGCTTGCGCTCTGAGCTGCGGATTCCTTTGCAGCTGCAGCTTTGTTGCTCTTGTTCGTGCGGATAGCGCGGAAAATAATGTCCTTCACCACAACGGCCAGGCCGAAGCCGATCATCAGGCCCATGCCCAGGCAGCTGTTGATGCTTTGACCTTCAGCAACGCTGAACAGGCCGGCAGCGGAACCGCCTGCCACGATAACGACCTGCGCCAATGCGCCCGAGAACCAAGCGACCATGGCGGCCGTACCCACCAGGAAGCCAACCGAGAGCATCATGGGGCTCAGGTAAACGCCGAAGATGACGCCGGGGATGGTGATATTGCCCAGAACCATGGCGGGGATGGCACCCAAAACGTCGCGCAGAGCTGCGAAAACGCCCGCAAAGCCCATGGCGCCGAACAGCTGTGCGCCCACTTTGCCGCCGCTGTTGCCCGCATACAGCGTTTCGGCTGCCGCTTGGCCCATGGGGAATTCCAGCTCTTCTTCCTCGATGAAGCGACGACGTAGCAAGCCGCATGCCACCAGGCCCAGCAGCACGCCTGCAAGCGCAATGAGAATCATCTGCGTCAGCGAGACATCGCCTGCGCCCAGCATCCAAATGCCCGGGATGGTAAAAGCCAAACCGCCGGCAACCATAGCGCCAGCAGACATGATGGTATGGGTAACGTTTGCTTCGTTCAGCGAACGCGACTTCAAAGCACGCAGGAAGAACAGCGAGATAAGGGCCGCAAAAACAATCGGCCAGGGGAGAGCGCCCATTTTCAGAGCGGTGTACAGAGATGCGGCAGTAATCACCACGCAGCCAATGCATCCAATGATGACGCTGCGAAGGGTGAGTTGCCTTTTAGTGCTTTCCATATTTCTTTTTTCCTTCTTTCCGTATATCCGCTTCCCCTTTTGGGAAGTCGGGTTACGCCGCGTAGTATACAATAGAAGGACACGCTTGGCTGCGTGAATGTTGGATATTTATAGATAGATAACCATCGGACGGTGCTGGTAATGAGCGAAGAGAACAAGGAAAAGTGCCTGCTTGCAGTGCAATTGGGGAATGCGGAAACAAGCTGCGGCGTGTTTGTGCGCGGACAGCTGGTGGCGCATTGGACTACGGCTACGCGCGTGAGGGCAACGTCCGATGACTTGGAAGCAGAGCTGCGCATGTTCCTTGCGGCAAAGGACGCGCCTGCTCCGAATCAGGCAATTTTGTGCTCGATTGTGCCTTTGGCCGCCGATGCGTGGGAAGCTGCGCTGGGGGCGGTATGCGGATGTCGCGTGCTCTCGGTGGGACCGGGTTTGAAGACGGGGCTGTCCTTGAAGTATAAAGACCCAGCTCAGGTTGGTGCAGATCGCGTGGTATGCGCTGTTGCGGCGAAGCATTTGTATGGCGCGGGCGTTATTGTGGTGGATTTCAACCATTCGGCTACGGCGTTTTCTGTGATTGATCAGAAGGGCGCGTTTGCCGGCGGCGTTATTGCGCCGGGCCTGGCGGTTTCCCTGAATGCGCTGGCCTCATCGGCTGCGCAGCTTGTGCCACCCACGTTGCATGTTCCCGATCAGGTGCTTGGGCGCAGTACTCCCGATGCGATTGTGACGGGCGTTGTGTTGGGCGAGGTTTTTCGCGCCGATGGATTCGTTGATGCTCTTTGGAATGAGCTGGGAGAAAAGACGCAGCTTGTGGCAACGGGCCGTTTCGCATCGCTTGTGGTGCCGCGCTCGGCTCATGATTTTGCGGTTGAGCCGTATTTGGCGCTTTTGGGTTTGCATCGTTTGTGGGAGCTGAACGGTAAGTAGGCTGCGCGCGTGCTGGGCACGCAGCCTACTCCCAACTATTCGCTCTTCTTAGCGGAAGGCAGATCGAATGCTGCACTGGCGCTGTAGCATGCAGTGCGAATTGCCTGCTCCATAACGTCGGCGGCCAGCGAGCCGATGATGTCAAGCGGTGCTTCCACCGATCCAACGGAAATGCCGTAGATGGAGTCGCCGTCCATGCTGGTATGCACGGGGCGAATAGCGCGCGCATAGCCATCGTGCGCCATGCCAGCCAATTTGCAGAGCTGGGATTTCGTGAGTTTTGCGTTCGTGACAATGGCGCCGATGGTGGTGTTCGTTGCCATGCCAGGGTTCACTGCATCGCCGTCTTGCGCGCTGCCGTCGGCACCGTTTGCTGCACTTGCTTCACTGGGCGCGGCAAGTTTATGCGCTTCCTTTGGGGCTTCCAGCGCCGCGTACATAAGCTGGCTGCAGTCGTGCGGCGTGCGAGCGCCTGCGATTTTTTCGCCCGTGCGGGAATCGTAAATGTCGCCGCATGCATTGAGCACCACGATGGCGCCCACTTGCAAATCGCCCACTTCAATGGCTGCGCTGCCAATACCAGTCTTCATAGCGAAGGATGGGCCCGCTACTTTACCAACAGTTGCACCGCAGCCGGCACCAAAGTTGCCGTCTTGGTAGTTGCCGGATTCGCCTTCGAACGCGGCCGAGCATGCGGCGTATCCCATGGCGGCATTGGGACGCACGGTGGCGCTGCCTACGCCTAAATCGAAGATATCCGATTGGCAAACCAGGGGAACAATGACATTGGGCATAACGGTCAAGCCGATGCCTTTTTCCTCCAGGCAGCGCATAACGCCGCCGGCGGCATCTAGCCCGTAAGCGCTTCCGCCGCCAAGCACCACGGCGTGAATGCTTTCCGCTGCAGCAAGCGGGTCAAGCACGCGCGTGTCACGCGAAGCGGGACCGCCGCCGCGTACGTCAATGCTTGCCGCCATGCCGCCCGGCGCAACAAGAACGGTCACGCCGGTTCCCGCTTGTGCGTCTTCCACCTGGCCAATGCGGATGCCGGAAATACTCGTAAAGGGGATGTGTTTCATGGTTTGCCTCCTTGTTTGTTGCGTTGCGGATTTGTGTTTTCGGGCGCTTTAGTTTTGCGCTTAGGATAGCTCTTTTACGGCTGATTTTCTTTGGATTTAGAATAATTCTTTTAGGGAAGAAGGCCTTCGATTTGTTTTGGGAAAATAAACAAATGACCTGATAAATTATAATTAATGAAGTTAAATAATAATATACGTTATAAAAAGTAGGAGCATGAAGAACACAGAATTAATGGAATGTCTTGCTATTGCAGGGCACGTCTGGCGGCGCCTCTCTGCGTTCTTGGGTGGTTCTATGATGGAACGCCTGGCTGTTACGGGGCGCGTCTGGCGGGCTTGTCTTAGCGCGCGTTCTGCTGGATGGCCGGTACGGCTAAGAGACACGAAGCCTCCGCTGCTACGGCGCCGCCGAATGGCATAATGTCGTCCGTTGTTGTAGCGCTGCCGCACCTTACAATGCTGTCACGTTTTTCGTGTTGCATTGAACGCGCCCCTTCGCTTTGCCATAATGAAAATGGTGCAAAAGGACCTTTCGCGCGGTTCGCTAAAATGCGAAAGGGAAGAAAAGGAAGCAGGGCGTACTGCCATGAAAATCTACCTTATAGAAGACGACGCCGCTTTGCGCAGCGAGCTTGCGCGCGTTTTAGGCTTCCAGGGTTACACCGTTGAAGTTTGCACGCAGTTCTCGCGTGCGGTGGAGCAGGCGCTCGACTTCGCGCCCGATGTGGTGATTGCGGACTTGCGTCTTCCCGAGACTGATGGTTTGGATATCTGCCGGAAACTGCGCGAGAAAAGCGATGTTCCGCTTCTGGTTTTGACGTCAAGCGATAGCGAGTTCGATGAAGTGACCGCCTTGCGTTTGGGTGCCGATGATTACCTGACGAAGCCGTATAGCCCCGCCGTTTTGTTGGCGCATGTGGAACGCTTGCTGCAGCGTGCGGCGGGAAGCCAGGCGCCCGCTTTGGAGTATGCGGGCGTTGCAGTGGATGCCGCGCGATCGGAGGTGCGCTACAACGGGCACGTGGCAGTGCTTTCTCGCAATGAGTTGCGCATCTTGAGTGCGCTTGTTCGAGCGCGGGGTACTATAGTGAGCCGGCAAGAGCTCATGTTCGAGCTGTGGCAATCCGATGAGTTTATCGACGACAATACGCTTACGGTGAACGTGAATCGTCTTCGCCGCGCGTTGCAACGTTTAGGTGCACCCGAGGATTTACTGAAAACGCATCGGGGACAGGGGTATTCCTTATGACGGTGCGAGCGTTCTTGTTCGCGCGAATCGCGCTAATCGCGGCGGTTGTTCTCACGGTAGCATTTGTGTGCCTGATGATGGCTGTCTTGGATTGCGCGGTGCACGCCATTATTCTGGCGGCGTGCGTGTTGTTATGCGGGCTGGCGGTTGGGCTTGCGCTTGAGTATGCGCGGACCAGGAGTTTTTATCACGAGCTTTCCCAGTTGAGCGAGCATCTTGAGCATCCGTATCAGATGGCGTCGCTTATGAGCAAGCCGAAGCAATCCGAGCAGCTTGTTGTCTATCGCGCGTTGCAGACTATGGGCCGTGCTTGTGCGACTGAAGTTGCTTTCGCAAAAAGCGCTCAGGATGAGCAACGCGAATACACGGAGCAGTGGGTGCATGAGATAAAGGCGCCGTTGTCTGCGGCGCTGTTGGTGGCAAATCGCGTGGCCGAGCCAGAAGCATCGCAGCTGAAAAATGAGATTGATCGTTCGCTTTATCAAGTTGACCAGGTGCTTTGGTACGCTCGTTGTTTGTCGGCGCAAACCGATTACCGCATTCGGTTCGTCTTTTTGACGGATATCGTGCGTGCAGTGTGTCGCTCGAACGCGCGATTCTTAATTGAACGAGGCGTGTCCGTTTCCTTGGACGTGCCCGATGATCTGCAGGTTTTCACCGACGAGAAACAGGCAGCGTTCATCGTGTCGCAAGCGGTGGTGAATGCCGCGAAATATGGTGCGTCGCATCTGACGTTCACGGCGCAGGATATGCAGGATGCTGCGGGAGCGCGCTGCGTGACGCTTGCCATTGCCGATGACGGATGGGGCATTCCGGAAGAAGACGTGCCGCGCGTGTTCGAGCGCGGCTTCACAGGCACGCGCGGGCGACAAGCGGGCTCGTCGACGGGCATGGGGCTGTATCTGGCGGCAACGCTGTGTGAGAAACTGGGCTTGGGCCTTTCGCTTTCCTCGGAAGAAGGGGAGGGGACCACGGTTGAACTGCGCTTTCCCTTTGATGAGCGGCGGCTTTCGGTTGGGTGAGGCTCGTTGTGGGATAGAAGGCGTGGCTCGCAACGTGCCAACCTTACAAGAACGTAAGGTGCTTGTAAGGTCAATCGATGGCAGCGCGAACGCGGCGCGCATACCATGGAAAACGTCATCGGATATAAGGAGGTTTTCTATGAAAGAAGTGATTGCAAACGCCGCAACGCAAGGTGGCACGGCGCTTTTGCGACTGGAGCATGTCGGGAAGATTTACGGCAACAAAGATGCCATAACCTGCGCTTTAGATGATGTGTCGCTTACCGTTGATCGGCGCGAATTCGTGGCGATTATGGGTCCTTCCGGCAGTGGCAAATCCACGCTTTTGAACTGCATTGCTACCATCGATACCGCAACAAGCGGTCACATTTGGCTGGCGGGGCAAGACATTACGCGCATGCGCGGTGCAGCTCTGGCAAAATTCCGCCGCGATCAGCTGGGCTTCATCTTCCAGGATTCAAACTTGCTTGACACGCTTACGGCATACGAAAACATTGCGCTGGCGCTGAGCTTGAAAGGACGCCCGCCGCGCGAGGTTGACCCCGCTGTTCGCGCTATGGCGCACACGCTGGGCGTGGAAGACGTGCTGGAAAAGTTCCCGGCGCAGATGTCGGGCGGTCAGCGCCAACGCGTGGCGGCGGCGCGCGCGATGATTTCCAACCCGCAGCTGGTGCTGGCCGATGAACCTACTGGCGCATTGGATTCGCGCAGCTCAACCGTACTTTTGGAGACGCTTGCGGACATGAACCAGAACATGGGCGCTACCATTATGATGGTCACGCACGATGCCTTCGCCGCTTCGTATTCCACGCGCACGATTTTTATTCGCGACGGTCGCCTGTTCAACGAGGTGCGTCGCGGCAATGCAACGCGCAGCGATTACTACCAGCGCATCATGGAGGTCGTGTCGTTCTTGGGCGGTGAGCTGTCCGATGCTCGCTAAACTTGCTTTGCGTAACGTGCACCGCAGCGCGCGCGATTACGCCATTTATTTTGTGACCGTTGCGCTGGGCGTGGCAATGTTCTACGCATTTAACACCATCAGCGATCAGGCGGTTCTTTTCGACGCGCTTTCCGACGATAGTTTGCGGATGCTGGATATGCTGAATACCATGATGGGCTTGCTTTCGGGTGTTATCATGTGCGTTCTGGGATTTCTGGTGGTATACGCCAACCGTTTCCTTATCAGGCGTCGTCGCCGCGAATTCGGCACGTATCTCATGTTGGGCATGAGCGCGGGGCGCGTGAGTCGCATTCTGCTGCTTGAGACCGTCATTGTGGGATGCGCGTCGCTTGTGGTTGGTTTGGCGCTGGGCATTGCGCTCTCGCAAGGGCTTTCGTTTGCCACGGCGGCGCTTATGGGCACTACCATGACGAAGTACCGCTTCATTGTTTCTGACGGCGCCATTGTGTTCACCGTTATCTGCTTCGCGGCTATTTTCGTGCTTTCTGCGTTGATCGACATTGTCTATATTCGCCGTTGCAAGTTGGCTGCGCTTCTTTCAGCTCATCAGGCGAACGAAGGACATGCGAAGGTGAACGTGCCTGTGCGCGTGGTGGCGTTCGTGGTGTCGCTTGCAGTGTTGGCGTGTGCGTATTGGCGGCTTGCCGTGAACGGAATGGTCGAGATCAACGGCGATTTCTGGATGGCCACGGCGCTTATGATTGTGGGAACGTTCCTGTTCTTCTGGAGCGTTGCGGGCTTTGTCACGGCGCTTTTGCAGCGCATGCCTCAGGTGTATTTCCGCAGGTTGTCGTGCTTTACGGTGCGCCAGCTTTCAAGCAAGATCAACACGGCGTTTGCCAGCATGAGCGTGGTCTCCATTATGCTGTTCTTCGCGCTGACCATCAGTTCGGTGGGTATGGGACTTGTCGAGGTCTTCGTGGGCAACGTTGAGGAAATCAGCGCGTACGACATGACGGTTCAATCGAGTCCGACGCTTTTGGGCTCGGAGCTTGATTCAGAAGGCGAGAATACGCGGCTGTTCGAGCGCTACGATGGCGACATGGCGGCATGCATTAAAGGTGAAGCCGAAGGCGCGGGTGCTGAAGTAGGAGCTGCAGCAGGTGCTGATTCTGCCGATGGCGCGCGTGTGACCTGGGATAACTTTGTGGATAAAACGGCGCAAGTGGATTATTACCTGGTGGGCGGCGATGATTATGAGACTGCGACGAAGTATGGGGACATTCTGGGCCAGGTGCCGGAAGCGTATGACGTCCTTGATGACAGTTTGCGCGATTCCGCTCAGCAGATGCAAGTGCAAGTAATGGGAGTGAGCCAATTCAACGCGCTGTGCGCTTTAACGGGAAAGCGCGGCGTTATGCTGGAAGATGACGAATGCGCGGTGAACAACCTTCTGCCCAGCACCGATGAGGTAGCACAGGCGCTTTGCGATGAGAAGGTTCCGTTGACGGTGGGAGATGCCCAGCTTCACTTCGCGGGTCGTGTTCAGCATGTTCCCGTGCGCAATGGCGCCATGGTTGATGTGGTGTTGGAGATCATTGTTCCCGATTACGTGATTGATTCCATGAAAGAGGCTGGTCAGAAGCCCTGTGCAAGCGTGCTTGCCATGGAGTATCGTGTAGATCGCGCCGAGGGTGACGTGCTGTTCAATAAGTATATGCATCAGGCGTTCCCGCCGCAAAAGGATGTGCGGATTAGCATGTACGACGGCGAAACAGTTCCCGAAGATCAGATTTTCCGCATGGGCGCGTGGCCGTGCTTCCAAGACTTCTCGGGTCGCGAGATGGCAGATCAGGCGTCGGGCATGCGCATGGTTATCACGTATTTGGCGGTCTACATCGGGTTTGTGCTGTTGGTGGCCACGGCGGCAATTCTGGCGATCCAACAGCTTTCCGAAACGGCCGACAGCTTGGCGCGGTATCGCCGCTTGCGCGATTTGGGCGCCGATGAGCGCTGGGTACTCAAGTCGCTGCGCACGCAGACCGTGGTGTACTTCGTGGCGCCTCTGCTTTTGGCGCTGTGCCATACGGCGTGCGCGGTGAAGGTGACAACGGATACGCTGTTCTCCCAGCTTGGCGTTAATGTTTTGGGCTCGGTTGCCATTGCGGGCGGAGCGGTGCTTGCCATCTATGCTGTGTACCTTGTTATTACGTACGCTCTTTCGCGCTCGATCGTGAGGGCAGAACGGTAGAGTCCGGTGGCGGGTTCGGCAGCGGTCGGTTGCCGCACCCGCCGGGTGTGATGGCGCCGCTGCCGGGCGTGACGAGTAGTTTCGATGCCGCCGCGCCCGTTCACGGCAACAGTCTTGGACTCACGTGATGCAGTCCGCATGCACCCATAAACAGCATAGCTTTTGTTCTTCTATGGGGTCGGTCGAGCATTTTCGCTTGGCCGGCCTTATTATTGCGCTTCCGCCTTGGGTTGTTGCATGAAAAAAGAGGGTGCAGTTCGAAATGAACCGCACCCTCTTTTGGTGGTTGCTGCTTTAAGCGTAGCGCAAGTTGCGATTAGAAATCGCTCTTAGAACGCTCGTCAATAACACGCGTGACAATATCGTATACGCCAGGGAAGTTCGAATCATTAATGCCGGAAGTCATGCAGGGAATGAAGAACTTCTTGCTGTTGGCAAAGTCGATAGCCGTGTTGACTTCGGCGATAATCTCTTCTTCGGTCCAATCAGGCTTGTCAACCATTGCGTTTTCGATGCCGCCCATGAACGTAATCTTTCCGCCCCATTCCTTAATGAGCTCGGGAAGATTGTTCGTGGTGCGCAGGCAGCCTTGCCACACGTCAATGCCGACTTTCTCCATCATGGGAAGCAAGGTCTCGCCGTAAGAGTCAGAGTGGTGAATGATGTACTGAACGCCATGCTCTTTGTAGTAGCTGTAAACCTTTTGATACGGCTTCAGGAAGAACTCTTCAAGCATGTCGGGGGCCATGAACGTGGAGAGCTTGGTTCCCCAGTCGTCATGATGGAACATGGCATCGGGCTTGATGTACTTGATGTGGCATTTTGCAACTTCAAGTTCGTATTCGGTGATGAAGTCAATAAGCTCTTCCATCTCTTCGGGCTCTTCGTAGAACGCAGCCATGCATTCAGTCATGCCCATAAGGTGATGGCAGCGCTCAAGCATGCCCGGAAGGCACACACTGGTGACGAACTGCTCGGAGCGATCGACCGCTTCTGCCTTTTCCTGAAGGGGTTCCCAGATTGCAGGGTCATCGGGGCTCTTCGGGGGAGTGAGTTCATTTCTCCAGTTGCAGACATCTTTGACAACCAGATGCTCGGGGTCATGCATGGGGAACAAGCCCATGTTCTCTTGGCCCTTTACTTGTCCTTGATATACGCCCCATCCGTCAATCATATAGCCATCGGAAGCGAAGTGCGACATGTCGCAGTGGATAGACGGGCGAATAAGATTGAATGCTTCGTATTGATTTACATAGCGGTCCGGGTTGCCTCCCGTTATGCACTCAATGAAATTCTGACGCTTGCTGAGCATTCTTGATCCTTTCTCAAACTTTTCTGTATACGATGAATCCCCATCCTATGAATGAATTACGGTGAAAAGAAAGGAAGAAGGGGAGTTGTGGCTATTGCATATCCCCAGTTGAAGTGCTTTGTATGCAATAGCCACATTACGAGAAAATGCGGGATTGATGGTTCAATCCCGCAAAATCCAAGGTGAACGAATGCTTGCAAAATGTTTGTCATGCAAGCACTTTGCTCTTATTTGGCACCGGGAGCTTTGGGAGCGCCAGGCATGCCGGGGGCAGCAGGTGCGCCGGGAACGCCTGGCGCTGCGGGGGCACCAGGAACGCCAGGAGCGCCGGGCATAGCCGGTCCTGCAGGAAGTTCAGCACCGCAGGAGGGGCATACCGTCTCGGACGATTCAGCCTTGGCACCGCATTTCGGGCAGGTCTTTTCAATTTCTACTGCTGCTGGTCTAAAACACATGCTCTTTTCCTTTCGTTTTGCGAGCTTGTTTTCACGATGCTGCTTTTTTAGCAGACAACGTTTTCAACAATGGGTATCCGCATCAATGGCGAACGCTAAACATTACTGACTTTCTTACTGGCAAGGAATCCTTAGCGCTCGCCATTGCCGGATTGAGCTCCCTCTTTCCCCTGGCGGTTCGCCCAAGAGAGCAAGGCTTGCAGGTCTGCTCTCCTGGGCTTCTCGTGGAAGGAGGGGTATCCGGGAATTACATAAACACGATGGTGATGTCTTTGCGGGCGATTTCCTGACCCTTGTCAAGGTAGGCCTTGCCGCCACCAACCTGGGTACCCTGAGCGTCGTAAGACATGCAAACACCCATGTACTTGATAACGTGCTCGGCGCCGTCTTTTGCCTTATCTGCTGCTAAGACATACTGATTAGCTTTCTCATCGGCAAGGAACTGAGCCTCAAGGTCCTTTTTGGCGGTTTCGAAGTCAATGGTGGCATTTTCTTCGATAAAAGCTGCGAGTTTGTTTTCGCCTCGCAAAGTAACATTAACTTCCATGCTTGATCCCCTTTCAATTGTTTTTGCATCCCCAGAATCTCCGCTTCCCAATGAAGCAGGAAGCGGAGATGTAATGCAACAATTTGTTACTGCTCAACGGTTGTGTACAGCGCCCAGCGCGTCTTGCCGTCCATCTTCTTGGCAAGATCTTCTACTTCGCCGTAATACATGCACCATGCCTGGCATGCTTGAACGCAGGAAGGCATCTTGCCCTTTTCCGTGCGCTCCTTGCACATGTTGCAGGCTTTCGTGATGGTCGGGTTGTAGACCCACTCAAAGGGGGTCTCTGCCTTAATCTCGGTTTCGTACTTGTAAGGGCCGACCTCGGTCAGCTTGATGCCGTATTCGCCTTTCGTAAGACCGAGCTCATTACGGCAAGCAACTTCGCAGGAATGGCATCCAGTGCAGTACTCGTAATTAATCAGAATACCTTTCATAATTCCTCCTTAGTTGATGGTCGTTACAACCGGCTCTTCAACCGGTGTGTAGGATTTACCCGGCTCGTAAACCGCGAAATCGCCCTTTTCGGCAATAACGTCGTGCGGCATAACGTCGCCTTCCTTGCAGGGATAAATCTTGCAAAGCATGCTCTTAATGGCGCTGCCAATGCCACCCTGACCGGTGCGGAAAGCTTCGGTCATGTTGTTCAGGTTGGAGTCGTACGTGCCGTAGAAGTTGGGTTCTGCGCCGTCTTGCTCGGGGAACCACCAACCATGTTCCGCATGAACGCGACCAGGCAATACTTCAACGGTTTCCTTTACGACCTGCTTGAAGCGTGCACCGCGGCTGTTCTCGACCCAAATCCATTCGCCGTCATGAACGCCGTACTTCTCGCAGTCTTCCGGATTCACCATGATAAGCGGCCACTGATGCAGTTCGCGCATGGTGGGCATCTGACGATGCTCGGAGTGGAAGAACTCAAAGGAGCGGCCACCACCGGAAAGGATGATGGGGAATTCCTTGAAGGTCTCGGGCGTGGAGAGCGGAGACTCAGGCGGCTCAACGTGGTAAGGCAGCGGATCAACGCCCCAGTGATCGAAGCCGAACGACCAAAGCTCAATACGTCCAGTGGGGGTGTTGAAGCCAGGGTTGCCATCGGGACGCAGCATGCCCTTTTCGTATTTGCGATAGGTGCCCAGCCACTTCCAGTATGCAGTGCCGTTGCAGCTGTTGCCATAGCACTCTTCGGAGTCGTCGCTGGGGTTCTGAACGGTTTCTTCCCAGGTGCGATGATACTCGGTGCCGTTGGGAGCAAGCTGATCGGTAAGATACCAGGTGCACCAGTCTTTGTCGGTTTCCCAAGGCCAGTGCTCGGGCTTGATGCGCTTGCCCAGGTCAAGGCAGATTTGCTCGTCGGATTTTGCCTCGTAGTAGCTGGTGACCTTAACCATGGTGCGTACCGGGCTCCACCAGGTACGGCAGCTGTTGCGCTCGCAGCTCATGGCAACGGGCAGCACAATGTCGGCCAGAGCCTGTGCGGTCGGCGTCATGAACGGGTCAGCAACAACAATGAACGGCACGCGCATCAGGGCAGCGCGCGTACGTGCAGGGTCCATGGAAGCGCAGGCCAAAGCGTTGGAGCTCTGAATCCAGAACATCTGAATCTTGTAGGGCTCGTCGGTTTCGCAGGCAGCAAGAATTGCGTCGGAGTCCGCGCAGGAAACAATGTTCGACTCGTTGATGCCCGAAGTTGCGGGAATCAACTTCTTAGCATAAACCTCGGGGTCAATGTACTCGTCGCCCAAGCCGTAGCGCTTCTCAATCAAGAAGGCGCAGCGGGTAAGCAGGTTTCCTCCGGGGTTATCGATGTTACCCGTAATGGCCATAATGTCGGCTACGGATTCGGTAACGCCCAAGGCTGCAATCTGCTGTTCAAAGGCCAAGCCCCACTGGCAAGCGCAGCTTGAAGAAGTAGCGATCAAGCGTGCGGCGCCGCGAATAACTTCAGGGTCAACGTCGCAAATCTCAGATGCCCACTCGGGGGTCTTGTTTGCAACGCGCTCGGCAAGCATGTCGAAGCCAAACGTCCAGCAGTCAACGAAGTCATGATCGTAAAGATCCTCGGCGATGATCACGTTCAGCATTGCCATAGCAACAATGGCATCGGTGCCAGGACGGACGGGCAACCAGTAAGCTGCACGCGCTCCCCACCAGGTCAGGCGAGGATCAACGGAGATGATCTTGGATCCCATTTGCACGCACTGAACCAGCCAGTGGCCCAAGAAGCCGTCGGCGTTGGACTTGATGGGCTCGTTGCCCCATACCAAGATAACGCCCGGAACTTGCCAATCAGGATTGTTGTAGCGATCCCAGTGCTGCTGCGATGCGTCGGAGATGAACATATCGCCGAATTTCGCAGAAGTGCCAATCATGCGGGGCAGGTAGCAAGCGAAGCCCGTGAAGCCAAACGTGGAAACGTTCGGGGTCTCCATGCAGGCAGAGGCGAAGTAAGGAACCTGCCAACCAATGTTGCGGCCGGTACCATGAACAACAACGATAGACTGGGAACCGAACTCTTCCTTAATCTTAAGGACCTTTTCGGTGATTTCATCGTAAGCTTCATCCCAGGAAATGCGCTCCCACTTGTTCTCGCCGCGCTCGCCGGCGCGCTTCAGCGGGTACTTCAAACGATCGGGGTGATTTACCGCTTCGGGCATTGCCAAGCAGCGAACGCACAGCTTGCCGTTTGCAACCGCGTTCAGCGGGTCGCCTTCCACCTTTACCAATTTGTTGTCTTTAGTGTAAAGCAACACGCCGCAGCCCATGTGGCATCCCGGAGGTGACCAATAGGTGGTACGGGTGACGGTGAAGCCGTCTTCGTCCCACTGCCACTCTCCATCGTGGTAGGCTTTGCGATCAAGCTGTTCCAACCATTCTTTATAGTCGGCCATACTTTCTCCTTTCCTCTTTCAAGGCGCATAAATACGCATCCTCTGGTTGAAGATTCTAGGAGCCAAAGCATCGTTTTTCTATCGCGCACAAATTCCTATTTGCGTTGTTGGTGGCGTTTAGGCATGGGGCGTGAGGTATTATTCGCGCGGATTGCCGGGGTTACCTGAAATAAATTTATCATTGCGGGTTAAAAAGAAGGTACAATTACAAATCAAAGGTTTACATCTCATGCGAAGTGGTGTAAAAGTATTGTCCCCTTTGAGTGACTTGGTTTAGATTAGCTTGCTGACATCAGCCCTAAAGTATTAGATACCGATTTGGCGCTTGCGAAATGGTAGATATGCAATCGGGCGTGCAAGCGATTGTTTCGTTGTGGAGAGAAAACGAACGATTCGTGCGGTGCGGTGTGATGCGCAGCATGCTGTGGTCTTTGCGGGGATGCCGATAGATTCCGAAAATGCCATAGGTATTTGAAGAAACGATTGGGCTTGTGTTGTGTATGCGTTGACTGTCTTGGGTGATTAGGGGGCTCTCTTGAAAAAAGTTGAGGCTTGTCACGAAAAGCCAGAAAAAGAACTGGAGATAAGCGAGATTGCTCAACGATATAGTTCTTTTGATGCCCGGACGTTAGTGGGCTTCGTTGGTGCGGTGGCGTGTTATGCGTGGCTGTTTTTGGCGCTTGCGTTGCCGGCGTTTTTTCCCAGCAATGTTGCGCCTGATTCTTTGGTTGGTGCGTGTGGGCACCTTTGCTTTGTTCTGGGTGCTTGCATATCTTTGTCTTGCGTTTGGCAATGCGCAGACGCCTTCGCAAGGCATAATGGGTTGTGCTACGCCCTATCTGCAGTCTGCAGCGTTATTGGTGTTATTGGCCTTGTATTTTTTAGTGGGGAAGGGGCAGGCATTTACCCTACGTTTAACTTCTTCCTGGGTATTGGGAGTGGCTTGCTGTACCCTTTGTATGGTGATTTCATTAGTGCGCATTTCTATGCGCAAATAAAAGATTACGTTCACGGCTTTTTCGCTTGCGGCGTGGCTGTTTGCTGTCCGCTCTTGTTTTTCGATAGGGGGGTATGCCTGTTCATCGCTGTTTTCTTTGCATTGGCTGCGTATATTTTGTACGCCGTTGCCCAGTTTGTGCTTGGCGCAGGGAAAAAGACCGTTGTTGAAAAGGCGGAGTCGGATGCCCGGCAGTCGGTATCGTGGCGGTCGTACCTTTCAACGGCAACGGCTACGATAGCTTGCGGATTTGCGTTGGGTTGCCTTGCTTCATACTGGAGCGAGCTGACAGTTGCTCACTACGTGTTTATGATCGCGTCCGTTTTGGGCACCTGCCTTGTGTTGGTGGTGGACTCTTTCCATAAGCAAATAATCAATGAGACGCTTATGATGCGCTTTTTCTTACCGGTATCTGCTGTTGCGACGCTTCCCTTGCTGCTGGTTGACGATGTTTGGAAGCCCTTCTTTGCGGTAGTGCTTCTTTGCTGGTCGATTGTTCCTACTTCTTGTTCGATCGTGGCTATGTTTAAGCATGTAATCATCTGCGAGTTGGCCACGTTACGCTCTTTTTCGCTGGGACGTCTTGTTGCGTTTTTAGGCGTTTTTGTTGGCATGGGGATTGCGTATACGGGCTTTCTGCCGTCGGTTGTTGGCTCTTCATCGCTTTCGCATGCTGTTGCCATCGTTGTGTTTATTCTGATCGTTGTCTTCTCAACTTCGTTTGTCATGATTGAGGATAATTTCCCCGAAGAGGAGAATTTCCACATCCATAACGAAGATGGAGAGACGCGTGTCGAGATTGAACCGGGAACCCCCATTCGGAAGATTGATCAGTCGCTGAGCGGATCCTCTGCGGGGCAAATTGTTGAAGAAATCGTAGTAAGCAGCTCGAATATCTTCCAAGCTAAGTGCGATGCCGTTGCGCAAGAGTATGGCCTTTCCAATAGGCAGCGCGAAGTTTTGGCAATGCTTGCACGAGGAAGAAACGGCGACTACATTACTGAGAAGTTGGTTATTTCGCCTCATACCACGAAGGCTCATATCTACAATATTTACCAGAAAACGGGAGTTCATTCGCGCCAAGAGCTTATGGACCTTGTTGAAAACGCTGAGTACGATAAAGACCGGTTGTGCGAAATCGCCAGGGCGGAAGAAGAGTAGTTTTTCTCTTTCCCTATGTATTTATCAGGGGAAATAGTTCTGGCGGCTTATTTTTATATTCTTAGACAACCATAATACTTCAAGGATTACACCCTTGAAGATAACACCTCTAACCCCATGTCTTGCCTCTCTGCCTGCGCTATTGTGAGCGCTGTGATTCCCTTATCCGGAATTGCAACGCAATACACAATAGTGTTGTAAATGAAAGAGAGGAGAGAGGTACATGCTGTTCAATTACCAAGAGTTCCTTGATGGTATTGACCGCAAGGCTTACCACGAGGGGGAGTGGCAATGGGAAGAGGACGGCTACACCGTCACCCGCACCTACACGTACTCCGCCCCGGGCTGCCACGACTCGTGCGGCGTGCTGATGTACACCAAGGACGGCAAGCTTGAGAAGATCGAGGGCGACCCGCTGGATCCGTGCGCGAACGGCCGCCTGTGCATGCGCTGCCTGAACCTGGTGGAGGGCGTGAACTACGAGAAGCGCCCCAAGTACCCGCTGAAGCGCGCCGGCGAGCGCGGCGAGAACAAGTGGGAGCGCATTTCCTGGGAGGAAGCGCTTGACACCATCGCGGATTGGATCCACACGAACATCGACGAGGCGGGTTTCGGCCGCGAGTCCATCTTCGTGAACCACGGCACCGGCCGCAACATCTCGTCGTGGGTCCCCTTCCTGGGCGGCGCCTGCCTGGGCACCCCCAACATCGGCGCCATTGGTTTCTCCGGTTACTCCTGCTACCTGCCCCGCACCTGCGGCACGGCTGCCGGCATTGGCGACTTCCCCATCGTGGACGCCTCCGAGGGCCACGCCGACCGCTACAACAACCCCGAGTGGAAGAACCCGGACGTCGTTGTCGTTTGGGGCTCTGAGCCGCTGAAGTCCAACGCCGACGGCTACCTGGGCCACTGGTTGAACGTGTGCCACCAGATGGGCACCAAGATCATCTCCGTGGACCCGCAGCTCACCTGGTGGGGCGCACGCGCCGAG
>CAKUOV010000032.1 GCA_934670115.1 uncultured Eggerthellaceae bacterium | reverse complement strand
CTTAGAAGAACTGCAGGCACGCGGCGGTTACAAGTACGATCCGTGGGATTCTGAGTACTACAAGTATAAGAAGGGCATGTGCCGTCCCGATGGACAGCCTGGTTTTGACACGGCAACGGGTCGCTTCGAGTTCTGGTCTTGGGGCTACAATCACTGGGGCGTTGACCCGATGCCTTATCACATCGAGCCGAAGGATTCGCCTGTCTCTACCCCTGAACGTTTCAAGGAGTATCCGTTTGTCGCGACTTCCGGCGGACGTTCTTACGAATTCTTCCATTCCGAGCATCGTCAGCTGGACACCATGCGTGAGTTCCATCCGTGGCCGCTGGTGACCATTCATCCCGAAGCAGCTGCCGAATATGGCATTCAGGATGGTGATTGGGTTTGGATTGAAACGCCTCATGGACGCTGCCGTCAGAAGGCATTCTTGTTCCCGGGTATCAAGAAAGACACCATCCACATGGAACATGCATGGTGGTACCCCGAGGAAGAGCCGGCAGAACCCAGCTTGTACGGCGTTTTCGACTCCAACATCAACAACATGACGTTGAATTTCGAAACCGGCCAGGGTGGCATTGGTTCTGGCATTAAGAGCTTCTTGGCTAAGATTTATAAATACCAAGAGGGCGATGAAATGCCTGGCGTTAAGGTTACCCGTGAAGGCGGCTGGATGGATTACATCCCTGGCGTTATGGCTGGCGACAAGGAATCTGCTGAGAAGCGTGCAGCAGAGGGCAATGAGTATCTCCAGAAGCAGCTCGAGAATGCTCGTCGTGTTCAGAATCTCAAGGTTGAGGATGCAGACATGCAGGGCCGCAACGCACTTGAGTACGCTAAGGAACACGCCGACGAGGTCATTCGTTAATTATCGAGATTCTTCAGAAAAAGGAGGCGAATATCATGTCCAAAGCAATTCTTGTCAACCTTGACTACTGCACCGGTTGCCATTCATGCGAAGTTGCCTGCAAAAAGGAGCTCGGTCTTCCTAAAGGCGAATTTGGTATCAAAGTGACCGAAGTGGGTCCTTTCCAATACAGCGAGCGTGAAGCGGTGAAGGGTAAGTGGGAATGGACCTATTCTCCGGTTATTACCAATGCGTGTGATATGTGCGTTGCGCGTACTGAAATTGGCAAGATGCCAATGTGCGTGCAGCACTGCCAAGCTTGGTGCATGTACTACGGTGAGATCAGCGATTTGGTTACCAAGATGGATAACAAGAATCGTTGGGCCTTGCTTACCAATAAGGAAGCATAGGCGTTTCGGAAAAAGGCGTGGATGCTTGAATACTTAAGCGTCCACGCCCAAGGATGGAGAAAATGGACTGTTCTGTAGTGATAGAAGGGGATTTTGTCACGAACGGCGTTCTGTCTCTAATCCGCATAACAATTGAGGGGTTGTAGTTTGTCGAGCCCCCTAGTATTTCGAAGCTCATAGAGCTTTAGAAATAAAGAGAAAAAGGCAACAACTTAGGAGGGAAAATGTCGAAAGAAATTCAACGCGATGAACAGGGTCGTCCGATTTACGGTGTCACTGTTCAGATTGCCGCGCTGCTTGTTATTACAATGCAGTACGTACAGTCTTTCGCAACGCCTGCATTGGCAACGATTAAGAAAGCTTATGCGAGTATCGGTGTAGACGACACCATGATTGCAAACATCCAGGGTATTCCTTCTCTGATGGCAATTTTCGGTGCTATTTTGGTTGGTATTCTTGAGCGCTATTTGAAGAAGCGTACCATTTTGATCATCGCTTTGATTCTGATGTTTGGCGGTTCGCTTGCTGGTCTTTGCCCTGAAAACGAGTTTGGCTTCTATATGCTGCTTGCCACCCGCGTTATGCTGGGTCTTGGCCGTGGCATGATCTTCCCCATGGCTTCTTCCTTCATTGCCGACCTGTTCTTCGGTGCCCAGAAGGCTCGCTTGATGTCTTGGAAGACTGCTGTTGGCGGTCTGTCTGGTTCTTTGTTCCAGATTGTCGGCGGTTTGCTGGCCGTTTTGTCTTGGCGCTACGCTTTCATCGGCATGCTGATGTGGGTTCCTATCGCGATTCTCTGCGTTGCTTGGCTGAAGGAGCCTGAGGTCAAGGCTGCTGGTGGCGTTGACGAGAGCGGTAAGAAGGGCAATGCTCTTAAGTCCATTACGCCGTTTGCATGGGTTATGTTTGTAGTGTTTGGCTTCTGGAACATCTTCCAGTTCGTTTACATGGCCAACACCACCTTGCTTATCAAGGCTTATGGTTTGGGCGAGTCTGCGATGGCTGGTTACATCATGTCTCTTGAGACCGCTATGAGCGCCGTTGCGGCATTGCTTTACCCGCTGTGGCGTGGTAAGGTCGGCGGTTTCGATATGGTTATCGGCATTGCGCTCGAGGCAATTGGCTACACTATCATCGTGAACTATGGCACCGATACGACCATGTTCGTGGCTGGCACTATCTGCTATGGTTTTGGTTTCGGTTCCTTCAACCCCATTCTTATCCTTCAGTTGGTACATGTTTTGCCGAAGGAAGGCGCAACATTGGGTCTGTCTTTGTTGGCTGCTGCACATAATTTCTGCCAGTTCCTGTCCGCAAATGTTTTGGCTGTTGTCAATCCGCTGTTTGGACTTGATACGTCTGCGGCTGGCAAGTTTGCCTCTGCAATGTACGGTGCATGGTTCTACTGCGTAGCTATCGCAATTGTGCTGATTATCTTGCGCATCAAGGCGCCTCAGTTGATTGCAACTTACAAGGTTAAGCAACAAAACGACTAAGCAGATCGAATGATTGTTAGCTTTTGATTGAACGGACCCTCCTTTTGTAAGCGTTTATGATACGTATATCCAGAAGGAGGGTTCTTGCATAAGAACCAGTGCAACAATGCGATAAGATGCACAAACATTATTGCAGTCGCAGTGGTAAAGGAGGGGCATTTTGAGTCGCAAGCGTTTGTCGGATATGAATCCGGAACGAAGAAAAGAGCTGAAAAGGCAATACCGAAATCCGCCTACCACGCTATATCGGACGTTGCGTGTTGTTCGTGTTGCTTGCTTGCTCGTTGCTTTGCTTTGTGCTTATTTTGCCACGCCGCTATCTCCCCTTGGAGAAGATTATGGCATTGTGTTTGCGGTAATCGGAAACATCCTCATTATCGGTGCGATTGTTCTTGATGCTACCAAGATGAGATCGCTTCGCGAGGAATATATCGAAGATGTGCTTAATAGCAAAACGAAGGAGAACAGAAAGGCTCAAAAAGCTGCTCGTGCGGAGGAGCGGGTAAAAGCAAAGCAGAATCAAAGCACAAGTGTTGAAGACATGCTCTCTGATGAATCGTTGAGCTATTGGGATAGATTGAAGCTCAGTGCTCGCTTGAGCGCTCAGGCGGCGCAGGAGAGTCCGAGAGAAAAATGACCGGGGGAGGTCACCTATGAAGCTTGTCCGAAACGGGCTGTTTCTTGGTAAGGTTCAGTATTGTTGGGTAATTGCTGTTTGTTGCGGTTTGCTTCAGGCGTTTGGCATGGGTCTTGTGCTGAACTGCAGTAGCTTGTTTTATGTGTTTATCTGTGAGGATATGGGCTTCTTAAGGGCTGATATCTCCACGTATATGACGGGGTATTTTCTAGGAACGACCATTGTTACCCCAATCGCTGGCTTCCTGCTTTCGAAGCTTGATATTAGAAAAGTAATGACTGTTGCTATATGCATTCTGTCGGCATCCGTTGTTGCGATGAGTACGTACACCGAAATATGGCAATGGCAGATTTCCGGCTTTTTGGTTGGGTCGGCGGGCTCGTGCATTTTTGTTTTACCAAGTGCGTCGATGGTTGGAAACTGGTTCGTGAAACGGCGCGGAACCGTTTATGGCATTGTTATGGCCTGTTCGAGTATTTCTGCGGCGTTTTTTGCTCCGATTCTTAACCATATTATTACTGAATTCGGTTGGCGAACGGGGTATTTGTTCGTTGGGATCATGGCCTTTGTCGTCATTTTGCCTTGTTGCTTCTTATTCAGGTATCGTCCCTCCGATCTTGGGTGCAAGCCGTATGGTGGTGACGGTTTGGATGAGGAGTTAACCGATAAGCAAAAGAGCGGCGTGAGAACAAAAGTTGCTGTTGCTTCTGTTTCGTTCTGGTGTCTTTTTATGTTTGCCGGCATTGCGTCGTTCAACCATGGTGGGGTCGAGCAGCATATTCCCGGTTATATGGTCCAGATTGGATTGGGGACTGCTTTTGGTGCGATGGTGGTTTCAGCTCAGTCCGCAGGAAGCGTTGCTGATAAGTTCATCATGGGTTGGCTTAATGACAAGATTGGCGTGCAGAAAACCACGATTGTCGAACTCATTGTGATTATGCTGGGGCTTGCTGGTTTTATTTTCACGCGAGAGCCGATTCTGCTCATTTTGTCCGCGGTGGCGTTTGGCGTTCAAGATTCGTTGATGTCCGTGAGCCTTCCGCTTTTGATTCGCGAGATTTTTGGAAACAAATACTATACCCAAATCCACGGCTTTATTCGCGCTGGTGTTGGTACTTTGGGAACATTTTCTGGTGTTTTCGTTGGCTGGGTTTACGACACGACGGGGACATTTGAGCCTGCTTTCGCGATTCTTATTGCATTGTTCGCCGTTGATATTGTTTGTGTGCTTGCTGCATATGTGTTCGGCAAAAAGCTCGTATGGGAGAGGCCCGAAGAGCCTGCTCTTGCGGAAAATTGAGGCAACGCTTGAAAGTCGAAGCTTGCTGCAACAGCTAAGCAATGAAAGAAGTTGAAATGTGTTACACCTGCACCCATTGTAATCAGTGCGGTCTATATTCTACGCGTACTGAGCTGCAATGTGCCGAATGTGGTACGGCTATGCCAATTGGTGTCTCCGCATGTCCAAACTGCGGCGGAAGAAAGATTAAAGCGGTGCAAATGCCCAATGCTCCAGCTCGGGATCATTCATCGGTGATAAAACCAGTAATCGTGAACGAATGAGGTTCGATTATGTATACGAGTGTCGATTACGTAGTTGCAGAGGAAAACCGCGAAGCGTATGAAAGCGTATGCGGCCTTGTTGACCGAGCTTGCGGAAATGTGGTCATCTGCGGTCCGCAGCAGTCGGGGAAGACTCATTTGCTGACTATTGGAAAGGAAAGGGCGGGTAAGAAAGCCCTTTTGGTTCCTACTGCTGCTATAATGCTTCGCTTCGATCTTGATTTGGATGATGATTTCTTCGATACGCTCGGCGAGATTCCTGTTCTCTTTGTTGACGAAGTTGAGGCTGCGGTTGATCATCCCGAAACAGCAAAACTGCTTGAACTTATGATTGCGGAGAGAAATCGTAAAGGGTTGGCTACTTGTTTTGCTACCAGGAAAATGCCTGATGAACTTGGGATGGCTGAACTGCAAGATGCTATGGCTGACTTCAAAGTGATTAGCATTGCATCCTTTGGGAAGGAGAGCCTAAAGGATGCGATTGACGTGTTCGAGAAAATTTATTCAGGTGACAACAGCAGGTCTTTTAATGATGACGCGCGTGAATACCTTGTGTCATCGTCTAGCACGCTCGACGAGATAAAAAACAAAGCAAGGTATTTATTGCAAATTGCTGAAGTGGAGAACGGAACGATATTCGATGCTGCTGCGGTAAGAGCTTATACCGAATAGGAGAGAGCAATATCGAAGAGTTCCTTAAGGAAAAGGAGAAAAAGATGGTTCAGCTATATGATGTTTCGTCTTCAGATCGTTTTGCGCAACCTGGAGACAAAATGACGATGCGCGAAAACGCAGAAGCGATTCTCAAAGGAGAACAGCCAGAGTACTACTTTGATATCATGAGTGCCGCGACGATTGTTCCTGATCCGCATTTTGTGGCATGTGCCATTCCAAAGGATGGCAAAGAGCATGTTGACCCTTGGGGCGTCACACGCTGCTTTTTGCCAACGGCTCCTGGTGCGCATCCCGTCATCACCGACGAGAACAAGGTCATTAAAGATATCGAGGACTGGAAAGATCAGATTATTTTGCCGCCTGTTGAGGGGCTTGATTGGTCAAAGGCTGAAGCGGTCGCTGATAGCGTGGATCGAACCGCTAAGTACGTATGCCTGTTCAGTGCTTGCGGCTTATTCGAGCGCAGCCACTTCCTGATGGGTATGGAAGATGCCTTCTGTGCCTACTTGGAAGAGCCCGAGGCTATGGCTGAAATGCTGGAAGTTGTAGCGGACTGGAAGATTCGCTATATCCACGAGGCGGCACGCCAAATTCATCCCGACATGATTTTCTATCAGGACGACTGGGGTTCTAAGCAGAATCTTTTCTTGCCTCCCGAGACATGGCGCGAGATCATTAAGCCGTTGCATACCAAGATCGTTGAAGCAGCTCATGAAGAGGGAATGCTGTTTGTGCACCACGCTGACTGCATTTGCGAGCCCATTGTGGAAGACATGGTTGAAATGGGCATCGATGTTTGGGCGGATGTTATTCCTCAGAACAATATCCTTGCAATTCAAGAGAAAGTTGCGGGGCGTATGGCCCTTAAAGGTGGCGTTGACTGCCCGGCAATCGACTCTGACAAGGTGACCGAGCAAGAGGTTATTGACGAGATCCATCGTGTTGTGGACACGTATTGCCCCACTGGTCACTTCTTCCCAGCGTTGAGCAATTCTGCGCTTTACAACAGCCCTACGAATGACGCTATCGCCAAAGCTGAGTTGCGCAGGTATGGGCGCGAATGGGCTCAGAAGCATCCGCTTGCATAGAATCAGCGCTGTCTAAGTGCGATGGTTTTTCTGGATCAGAGAGGTTGCTCTATTTCGGAGCGATCTCTCCGGTCCCGTTCTACGCGGTAAGAAATCTGCGAACTCAATATGAGTTTGTTGCCTTGGTCTGGTGTTCCATTGCAGCAATGCTGGGTTTGGAGAGGCTCGGCATTTTGTATTGGAGTGGCGAAAATAAGAAAAAGATGAAAGGATGGAGGAATTATGTCCGATACCGTCAACTACACCGATTTTATTTTGGATCGCGTTTATGAAACTAAGTTTGAAGACATTGAGCCAGAAGCTATTCAGCGAGCGAAAACGCGCTTGATTGATGCGATGGGCGTGCTTTCAATTGGCGCGACCATTCCCGATACGCGAGCAACGGTGGAAATGGTGGCTGCTTCTGGTGGCAAAGAAGAAGCGTCTGTTGCAACGTTTGGTATCAAGCTGCCTATGGAGGCCGCCGCATTTTTGAATGCTATTATCATGCGTTCCTACGACTTTGAGCCGATTGATGCTGAATCTATCGAAGTTGCTGGCCCTACGACTGCGGCGCATATTTCTGGTACGACTATTCCTACGGCTCTTGTTGCCGCCGAGGCGATGCATGCATCTGGCAAAGACTTGCTACGTGCGCTTATTTTAGGCGATGACTTGACTGCCCGTGCCCTTAACGCCGGTTGCTTCAGCGTTCATGATAAGTTTGATGGTAACGGCACTGCTAATTTGCTGGGATCAACTCTTATTGCGAGTTTGTTGCTTGGGCTGACCAAGGAAGAGGCGAAAGGCGCACTTGCTGTCGCGGTAAATGAGATGAGCGGTTCCATGCAGACCGTATTTGAAAAGACGGTTATCTTCAAGTTCCCCATTTCTGCTTCCGCTAAGAATGGTATCTTTGCCGCAAAGCTTGCTCGAAGTGGTTATGTCGATTGTTTATCTGACCCGATTAACGGCACGCGTGGTTTCTTTGAACTGTATTATTCTAATCCGTCGCCCGAAATCATGCTCAAGGATTACGGCAAGCGTTTTATTGCCGACTGCGTTATCAAGCCGTGGCCAAGCTGTCGTGCAACCCATGCTTCCATTGACTCTGTGCTCAATGCGCTTGGCGGTCGTTCCTTCGAGCCTGAACAGGTTGAATCTATCAACGTTCATATCACTCAGGGTTCCAAGAACTTTGTGGGCCAAGGGTTTAAGTTCGGCATGAGCAAGAACTTCCAAGGTGCGTTTAGCATTGATTTCTTAGTTGCCACTGCTGTTCTTCGTGGTGATGTTCGTGCGGAATTCTTTACTCCCGAGATGATGACCGAAGAGCGCTTGGGCAAGATGCTGGAGAAGGTAAATCTGATTCCCGATCAGCCTGCGGGAACTTCTTCGTTCAAGGTCGATTCAGAAATCAAGTTGGCTGACGGCTCTATGCTTGAATACCATACAACGTATCCTTTGGGCGATTATTATCGTAGCCGCATGACCGAAGAGCAGTTCTTCGGCAAGTATTATGCGAATATCGAATTCGGTGGGCGTGTCTCGAAGGAGAACGCAGATGCGATTGTCAAGACTATTCAAGACCTTGAGAATCTTGACGATGTCTCCAAGCTGATGGATTTGATTCGTTAAACAAGAAATTACTTTTAGCGGTGTGATTGATTCGAGGGTCCCGATCGATTTGCTTCGGTCGGGACTTTTGTATTTTTTTGCAAGTCGGCTGATGATGTGTGGCCTAGTGGCTATAAAAGGGAAGGGGTTTCCGCTGAAACCCCTTCTTGGATTACGTGTTTGTGATGGTTTGCTTGTTTGCGGCGTCTACGCTTCGGGCCATTCGTTGTAAGCAAGGCGTGACTGCTTGTACATTTCCTTCGCAAAGGCAGGAGTGAGCAACGCTTTGTCGTACATGTTGATGAACACTGGTTTGCCGGGAGTGGTGCAGTACTTCTGAACGTATTCGTCAGCGGCTGCAATCTGTTCTTCTTCGGTCATGTCTTTCAGGTTTTGGGGAATCTGGGGGCATAGCAGGATCTTATCGCCGTATTGCTGCCAGAGCGCATCGATGTTGTTCATTTTTTGGGGCATCCAGGCATCCCAGCCTGCAGCGATGATGTTTTCGATCTGCTGCGCACCATGGTTGCCGCAGCTGTGCAGTTCGCTGTAAAGGCCCAGTTCGTGTAAGTGGTCGGTTACCTTCTTCATTGCGGGAACAATCAAATCTGCGGCAACATCGGGGCTGAAGAAGGGAGCCATCTGAGAGCCCCAGTCATCATGAATCAAGAAGCTGTCAATGTGGTCAAAGTACTTGACGTAGTGATCGATGATGTTGTTGTAGGTGTCAGAGAGAGCCATCATAAGGTCTCTGACGGCGTCTTCTTGGTCTTCGTCAAGCAGGGCAACAGCCGCTTCTTCAAAGCCCATAAAGGAAATTAAGCGCTCAAACCAGCCCGTGTAAAGCCACGGCTGAATAAACTTGTCGGGGTCAATGTAGTCCTTGTTGAGTTCGGCCGAGCCTTCCCAGTCCCATGAGTCAACATCGGGGAATTTGACGACATCTTTCCAGTCGTTGACGTCTTCCAGGAGCCGCTCGCACTCGACCTCCATCGAGCCGCCCACTGCAGGCATGAATACCCACTCGATACCAAACATGTCTAATCCGCCAGCTTGCTCTGCGGCGTTGAACGGTTTTGCTTCGGCGACCATGCCGCGGGCTATGGCTTCGGGGTTAACGCTTGGATAGAAACGCTGGGTTTCATATCCGGTGATCAACCAAGTTGGATGACCAGCTAAAGTGTTGCGATAAGCTTCGCGCTCGGGGATGGGGTAAGTGAATTTCTCGAATGCAGGTGTTTTTGCGGTGGCAGGAACAATGCCTGAAATTTCCAGTTCCTTTTCATCAAACGGAATACCCATATGCTCTCCTTTCAAGATGCTTTTTCTCCTGCGAACTTGTCGGCGCGATCCTCTCCAAAATCGTTGATGCCTTAAAGTTCGATGGTTTCAGTCGTGTGTTCAAGGCCACGAAAAAGTCGCGAACACACAGCTGGAAGCCTTAGTAAATGATACCCTTTTTGCAATGGGCTGCCAATGACAAAGGAGCAGATAGATGACTAAATCGTTACGGGGAAGGCTGCTTTTCTGCAACGATTTAGCTTGCGGCTATGCAGTGCTGCACCCGCTATTCTTCCCCAAAAAGCCGGGTATTGATGACTTTGTCGACCACTTCCTGGTGACTGTGGACGTTCAGCTTTGTATAAATAGCGCGTATATGCGTTTGCGCGGTACTTTGGCCGATAGTCAGGCGTTCGGCAATGAAGCGAGCGTTTCTTCCCACAGCAAGCATTTCAAGCACTTCGACTTGGCGCGGACTTAATTCGTACCGTTCCGCCAAAACGCTGCATTTCTGTTGAATAGAGCTTTTCTCAAGCTTTTTGGGGTCAACCCCCATAAGCAAAATGGTCTCATCGGGGTAGCGGTCCTTGCCAACAAAGCTCGCAAGAATGCAGTAAACGCATCCGAACGCAAGCGAAACAAGGTGCGTGGGGGACTGGAAGAGATCAAGGTCAACTATAAAGTACCCAATGACTAGGCCTAGCCCCAGTGAGGCAAAATCGGTAACACTTGCTTTCGCGATAACGGAAATAGCGTTGAGCTTACAAATGCGGCAGTGTTCGCATATAGCGGATAGGCCAACAGAGAAAATCATCGAGAAGGTTCCTACAAGAAGGAATATCGCAATAAGGCGAAGCCAAGCGATATTTGAGCAAAGGAAGAGCAATCCAACAACAGGAAGAGAATGGGAGCAGGAGCTCAAGCTGCTTTCGGATATAACACATTTGTTCCGTTGATCTATGAACAGAATCAATCCGCCAAGAATCAGAGCAATAATCGCTACAATAACTTCTGGAAGTGTCTCTATTGTTCCGCAACAAATGCCTACTTGAAAATGATTGAGCGCAAACATGATTGTCGACTGCGTATTGATCATTGATTTTCGATCGGGCTTGTCATCGGGGGCGCCTTCGAACAGCGCCTGTTTTTCATGTTTGCTGAAAACATAAAACCCGCTGATAAACGACATGTAAAATAAAATGATGGCAAAAATTGGCAAGAAAAGCGGCAAGAAGAAAACAAGCAGGGAAGCAATAGCAAAAGCGGAAATTGAAACGCGCGATATGTATCTGAGCGAATTCGAATCCTCTGGTATTGAGCAGATCCGTGGAAACCAGAATGCGAACAGAAGCGCCCCTGTGCTTCCTCCGCAGGCTGCTAACATGTATGTCGCCTGGAATGGTGCTATATCCAAGATAAGGAGGGTCGCTGCCAAAATCATTACCAGTGAAAGAAGGCAACTGCAAGTGAGTAGCGGTAGCCCCTTGAATCGAGCCGTTGGTTTGGCGAATACTTTTATGATAAACGACATAAACGTAGCGGAAAGAGCGCCAACAATGGAGACGAGAGCCGATGCAACAAGGCCCCAGGGACTCAGTATTGCAATGAGACAGATAATGCCCGCAATGCATGAACAGGAGCCCAACAGTGTTAGCAGGCCCATTTGGTAGCGAGTGACGTTGCTTGTCGGCAATGCCGAGTTGCTTTCTTTTCGGGTTTTTTGCGTCTTGGCGGCAGAGAACTGCTTAACGGCTTCATTCGGCATGGCTGTTCTCCTGATTGAAATAATCGATCAGCTCTTGCTGGGAATGGACATCGGTTTTTCTATAAACCGAGCTAATATGTGTTTTTGCCGTATAGCGAGAAATGCAGAGCTCTGTTTCGATGTCTCCAGCGTTCTTTCCTTCAAGCAGCAACCCGAAAACTTCCATTTCACGTTTGGTTAAACCGCACTTCTTTCCAATTAAGAAATAGCGCTCTTTTTTTGCGGGGCTGTCGTTGGGAGACTCGGGCTCATCTGCCGCTTCCGTAGCTTCGGATTTAGTGGCGGCGCTTTCGTCGTCTGATGAATCCGATTCGCTTTCCGTGCGCATTGCGTTGCTTGTTTTCACAAAAGCATTGAGGCAGGCGATGCCGAGGCTTACGGTAGAGATAAGCGTTGCGCACGCGCATACCATCATTAGGGGGGGGTTGTCTTCGCTTGGATTAAGGATAATACATAAAACTAAAAGGGCAAGATAGCTTACAAACGCAACACCCATACGCACCATCAGATAACCAATGTACCCAGATGCATCGGTATTAAGGCCGGTTGAATTACGCGCTCCAATGCCCCCACCCATGCTTGATGCGTCCTTTCTCGGCGATGCTCATATAAAAAGGAGCCTTGCTGTTGATGCAAGGCTCCTCCTGCCATTTAACAGATAAAATAGCGCGTTAGACTATTTAAAATCGACCGCAGAACGTTCGTCAATGGTGCGTGACGCAATGTCGTAAACGCCAGGGAAACTGGACGAATCCAGGCCGGAAGTCATGCACGGAATATAATACTTCTTGCTGTGGACAAAATCCAGCGCTGTGTTAACTTCGGCAACGACTTCCTCTTCGGTCCAGCCGGGTTTGTCGACCATAGCGTTCTCGATGCCGCCCATGAAGGTGATTTTTCCACCCCACTCTTCAACAAGGCGGGGAAGGTCGTTGGTTGTGCGAAGACAGCCCTGCCAAATGTCGATGCCTACTTTTTCCATGAAGGGGAGCAGCGTTTCTCCGTAAGAGTCAGAGTGATGCACGATGTATTTAACGCCATGATCCTTGTAGTAACCGTAAACTTTCTGATAAGGCTTAAGGAAGAATTCTTCAAGCATATCGGGAGCCATGAAAGTTGAAAGCTTTGTTCCCCAGTCGTCATGGTGGAGCAGGACTTCTGGTTTGATGTACTTAATGTGGCACTTAGCAACCTCAAGCTCGTATTCGACAATCATGTCGATAAGTTCTTCCATCTCTTCGGGCTCTTCGTAGAAGGCTGCCATGCATTCGGTCATCTCCATAAGGTGATGACAACGCTCAAGCATGCCAGGAATGCATACGCTGGTTACAAATTGCTCGTTTTTGTCGGTGGCTTCAGCTTGGGCTTGCAAGGGCTCCCAGATTTCAGCACAATCGGGATCTTTGGGCTTGGTGACTTCGTTTCTCCAATTGCAAATGTCTTTGATGACGCGATGCTCCATGTCGTGAAGCGGGAAGACGCCCATATTTTCTTGACCCTTAACTTGGGCTTGGTACACACCCCAATCGTCAATCATATAGCCATCTGATTCGAGGTGCGATAAATCGTAATGGATCATGGGAACAATCAAATTGAAAGCTTCGTATTGATTCACATAACGATCGGGGTTCCCTCCGCTTACGCATTCGATCAGATTCTGACGTTTGGTAAGCATGCTGCTCTCCTTTCAGTCTTACGACCGCTTTTTTTGGTTGCTTTGGCGAGCCATTCTTGCTCATTCTCGTCGCGGCCATAGTAACGGTAAATCATTACCATGGATGGATGGGTGCTACCATCCGTTGGATGAGATGAAATTTCATTTTTGGTGTCTTAATTATTCTTAAACTAGAAGAACTATTTGAAAAAAGACTAAATAACCGAGCTATTAAAATAAAGAAAGGGGGTTTAGATTAGAAGAAAAGTAATCCTACTCTCAAGATAAAATCTTTCGCAGATATTTGCGATTTTAATCAAGATATAACGAAATAATCTGCGGAAATAATTCATAGTTATTTTGGCGACAGGGTATCGTTTGATGTGATTTCCGTAACTATTATGGAAGTGTTTTTAGCCTGTTTTCGATTAATTTGAGAATAAATGCTGAATATAAGAAAAAAGTCAAGGAAAAAATCGGGAATGGTAAAAAATAGTACTCTATTTGTTTTTGAAAAAGGTGGAGAGTGAGATAAGAATAAGACGTGATTATTCTCAGTTGAGTTAATAATCAGGGTGAGTGAACATTAGAATCGTCAGGTCTAGATGATGAAACGCTTCTTTTCGGTTGATATTTTCTCCCTAGCACATCGGTTTACGATGAGCGACTCAGAGTAAAGAGAGACGAAGGAAGAGAGGTGTACGTATGAGCGAAGATTCTTTCTACAAGACGGCATCCGTAGTGAAGCTGGATACGCTTTCTGATGTTAACGACATCGGTAAGCCCTGGCGCTACGAAGAGGATGGCCTAACGGTTACTCGCACGAGCCCGTGGTCTCCTCCTGGGTGCCACCCGGTAGGATGTGGTTTGAAGCTGTACGTAAACGATGAGGGGAAGCTCGTAAAGGTCGAGGGAGACGAGAACAACCCGGTAACCCAGGGTCGTCTGTGCCCCAGGTGCATTGCTCTTAAGGATTATATCTATAACCCTGCGCGCCTTCTTCATCCTATGAAGCGTGATCCTAAAGACCGTGGCAACGCGGATGCTTGGGAACAGATTACGTGGGATGAGGCGTTTGACATCATTAAGAGCGAGTATGATCGCATTACTGCTGCTTATGGCCGCGAGTCCATTGTGGTTTTTGCAGGTACCGGTCGTGAGGGCGGCACGTTTGCTCCTTACGGAACCATGTGCTTCGGTACGCCGAACTTTTGCTACACTCAGTCTGGTTACGCTTGCTATACGCCGCGCTTGGCTGCTATCGCTTACATTGGCGGTACCACATATCCCGAATGGGACTACGCAGGTGCACTTCCTAAGCGCTGGGATGATGAGCGCTACAACCTTACCGAGGTTTTGGTTGTTTGGGGCAAGGCTCCGCTGGAGTCAAACCCCGATGGCTTCTTCGGTCATGCTGTTGTAGACGCTATGCGTCGTGGTACCCGTCTGATTGTTATTGATCCCCGCGTTACGTGGCTTGCTGCTCGCGCTGACCTTCATTTGCAGCTGCGTGCTGGTACGGACACCGCTTTGGGTATGGCGATGGCAAACATCATTATTGCCGAAGATCTGTACGATCACGACTTTGTTGATTATTGGTGCTATGGCTTTGAGCAGTTTGCAGAGCGCGTTGCTACTATGACTCCCGAAATGGCTGCCGATATCTGCGGTGTTCCGGTTGAGAAGATTTACGCCGCTGCGCGCATGTATGCAAATGCTAAGCCGGGCGCAATTCAGTGGGGTCTTGCTGCCGACCAGAAGACCAACGGTATGCAGCATGGTCAAATCACGGTTGACCTTATGGCAATCACGGGCAATCTGGACGTTCCTGGTGGGCAGATTCTTCCTGACACTGGCGCTGGCCATAATGAAGCTGGTTTCGGTCTGGAGAAGGGTGTTGGTACTGATCTGCAGAAGAAGATGATTGGCCTTGATCAATATCCTGCTTACTGCATGATTATTTTGAACGCTCATGCAGATTTGATGCTTCGCGCTATGGAGACGGGCGAGCCTTATCCCATCAAGATGGGCTTCTATGCGGGCAATAACTTGATGTCTTGCACCTCTATGGAGCCGAAGCGTTGGCATGATGCCATTGTTAAGAGCCTTGAGTTCTGCATTGGTTTCGATACCTTCATGAATCCCTCCATCGAGGCCTCCTGCGACATCTTCCTTCCGTTGAAGACTGTTGCCGAGCGCGAAGGCACCGTGTTTACTCATTATGCACCGTGCACCGTTACTGCGGGCTTCATGCATAAGGCTATTGAAGTTGGTGACTGCTTGACCGACTACGAGCTGTGCTATGAGTTGGGTCGTCGCCTTCGTCCTGAGCTGTGGGAGAACGAGTTTAAGTTCCGTAGCGCCAAGGAATTCATGGAAGCACTTCGTTTGGGTGAGCGCCAGAACGGCGAGTACTTCGACGAAGTTTCCAAGTGCGTTGTTTCTCAGATTCCCGTTGATTACTACAAGTACGAGCGTGGTGAGATGCGTACGGACGGTAACCCCGGCTTTGCAACTCCTACGGGTCGTATCGAGCTGTGGTCTACTGCGTTCAACCAGTTTGGCGAAGATCCGCTGCCGTACTACGAAGAGCCCGAGTTTGGCCCCTCCGATCCTAAACTGATGGAAGAGTATCCGTTCATCTTGACTACGGGTGCCCGTTCTTACGCGTTCTTCCATTCTGAGCATCGTCAGATTGCCTACCTGCGTGAGCTGAATCCTGATCCCATTACTGAGATCAATCCCGCTACCGCAAAGAAGCTGGGTATTACCGATGGTCAGTGGGTGCGCCTTTCCAGCCCGTTTGGCGAGTGCGTGCAAAAGGCCAAGGTTTCCGAGATTGTAGACGAGAAGACCATTCATGCTCAGCATGCATGGTGGTTCCCCGAGGAAGACGGCAACGAGCCCAACCTGTATGGTAACTTCCGCTCCAACATCAACAACCTGCTTCCTAACTTTAAGTTTGGCAAACTGGGCTTTGGTGCTCCTAATAAGTGCCTGGTCTGCAAGGTTGAGCCTATTGCAGAGAACTACGACACTGACATGAATCTTGTCTGGGAAAAGTTTGGAAAGCTGGTGTAACTATGGCATACGGACTTTTGTTTGATTACGAATACTGCACCAACTGTGGTTCTTGCCAAGTATCTTGCAAGGAAGAGCACGGCTATCCGGTAGGAAAGACCGGCATCAAGGTGGTAACCGATGGTCCTTGGAAGATTGATGATGAGCAGTGGAATTTCAATCACTGGCCCATCGTTACCGACCTGTGCGACTTGTGCGCTGACCGCACCGGTAAGGGTAGGGAGCCCATCTGCGTTCATCATTGCCTGTCTAACATCATTACGTACGGCACTGTTGAAGAGCTGTCCAAGAAGCTCGACGAAAAGACCAAGCAGTTCCTGGTTGTTCCCCAGTACAAGCCGCTCGATGCCAAGGGTACGTTCGTTTCCAAGAATGCTAACGTTCATGCTGCGGCACATATTGAGGTTACTGGCACGGGTCATGCTGCATATGCCGTTCATCGCCACGACACCAAAGTTGGCGAATTCGATGAAGATAAAGGCAATGTCCTGTAGGGCGTTGCGGTAGTGCGAAAGGCAAGGCGAAGATGGCTGAAACGGTAACTATGGGTAGCGTTGTGAGCATCCTTTACAAAGGTGGCATCACGGGCGAAGAACCTCTTGACGTACGCGATTCGGGCACTCCGTTGACTGTCATGGTTGGCGACCTGAAGCTTCCTAAGGGCATTGAAGATGGTCTTTTGGGCATGGCGGAAGGTGAAGAGCGGACACTTGAAATAGAGGCTGCAGACGGTTATGGCGAATATCAGTCTGAACTGGCTCAGTGGTATCCGCGTTCGATGGTTGACCAGGGTTATACGTTGGTTGTTGGTGATGTGATGTTTCACCGTAACCCCGAAGATGGGCATAAGCAGCCCGCGTTTGTTACGGAAGTAACTGATGATAACGTGAAGATCGATTTCAATCATCCCTTCGCTGGAAAGCACCTTACGTACTGGGTGAAGCTCGTAGAGCTTCGCTAGCAATTTGAAAAAGGAGAAAGCGTGTGCTATGGATGCAACGGCTGCGGACGATGCGGCAAAAACGATAAGGATTCGCCGTATTTTCGTCCGCCCGCTCCGATTCCCTGTTTGAAATGCGGGGGCCTTGTTGATCAAGAAACGGGCATCTGCAGCTCATGCGGCACCGTAGCTTTCAAACCTATGAATTCGACAAACCTCTTCCCCTCCTCCTCTAAGTCGCATTCATAGGCAGCGCTTTCTCTCTTAATTACATGGTTCTTTTATCGCGCAAGGAGAACAATATGGGTATGAATTACCAAGAGTTCCTTGACGGCATTGACCGCAAGGCATATCACGAAGGTGAATGGACCTGGGAAGAGGACGGCTACACCGTTACTCGTACCTACAATTACAGTGCGCCTGGTTGTCACGACTCTTGTGGCATTCTTCTATACACCAAGGATGGCAAGCTCGCTCGTGTTGAGGGCGACCCGCTGGATCCTTATGCAAACGGCAAGCTGTGCATGCGCTGCCTTGACCTTATTGAAATGGTCGAGAGCGAAAATCGCTTGAAGTACCCCATGAAGCGTGCTGGTGAGCGTGGCGAAAACAAATGGGAGCGTATTTCCTGGGATGAAGCAATTGAGATGATTGCTTCCTATGTTGAAAATGAGATTGACGCCAAGGGTCTTGGCCGTGAGTCCATTCTTGTTGGTCACGGCACGGGCCGCAACATTAACTGGCAGGTGCCCTTCATTGCTGGTGCGTGCTTCCGCACGGCAAACGTAGGTGGCATCTATTTCTCTGGCTGGTGGTGCTACATGCCGCGTGTTTGCGGTGCTGCCGGTCCTTTGGGCGACTATCCCATCGTTGACGCATCCGAAACGCTGCCCGACCGCTATAACAACCCCGAGTGGCAGGCTCCCGACACGCTGGTTGTTTGGGGCAACGAGCCTCTGAAATCCAACGGTGACGGCTACCTGGGTCACTGGCTGAATGTTTGCGTTCAGCATGGTTCCAAGATTATCTCTATTGACCCCGTTTTGACCTGGTGGGGTGCTCGTGCAGAGTACTGGCTGCGTCCTCATCCCGGCACCGATGCTTGCATCGCTCTGGCATGGTTGAACGTCATCACTCAGGAAGACCTGATTGATCACGAGTTCGTTGAGTGCTGGTGTGCTTACTACGATGAGCTGAAGGAACACGTTGCCCAGTTTACCCCCGAATGGGCTTCTGCTATTACGACTGTTCCCGCTGAAGACATTGCTGCTTCCGCTCGTTTGTATGCCAATGCCGATCGTGGCGCTATTCAGTGGGGTCTGGTTTTCGATGCAGGCACCAGCTCTGCCATGCACTGGACCGAAGCGGTATGCGACTTGATGGCTATCTGTGGCAACATCGAAAAGCCGGGCACCCATGTGTTGGTCCACAACTCGTTCGACATCAATGCTGGTTACTCTTCTGTTGACCTGTATGCGGATCCGAAGGCTTTGGAGCGCAAGTTCCGCAAGTGGATGATCAATGATCCTGGTTTGGACTTTGTTGGCATGTCCAACTGCGATGCCATGGCGTCTATTCTTGAGAGCGGCACGGTTCCTGCTACGGGCGAAGAGTATCCAATCAAGATGTTCTACGCTCAGAGCTGCAACGCTTTCGCTGGTCATGAAGGTGCAGCTGCTCGTGCTTACAAGTACATGAGCAAGATCCCCTTCATTGTTTACGCAGACCCCATGATCACTCCGACCATGGTTGCTATTGCCGACCTTATCCTGCCTGTTTCCATGAGCGTTGAGCGCGACTCTGCTCGTACCTGGTGGACACCGCTTCGCGCTATGAAGAAGGTCACCACGTACTATGAAGCAAAGTCTGACGAAGAGATTGCTTTGGCTTTGGGCAAGCGTATGAATCCTGATTTGTTCGTTCGTTGGGACAACGCCGAGGACTTTATCAACGACTATCTGCTTACTGACCTTGCTGTTGTTGGCGAGGATGGCCAGGTTAAGAAGGCAAACTTCTCTGCTGCCACCGACGAATCCTGGGGTCATACCTCTGTTTCCGATGCCGGCGGCGTAAGCATTACCACGAAGTGCCCGTACACCTTCCAGCAGCTTGTCGAGGCTGGTGGACATGCGTACGACGAATGGAATGCAACGTATTACAAGCACGAGAAGGGCCTGCTTCGTCCCGATGGCAAGGTTGGCTTCAACACGCCTTCTGGTCGTATCGAGCTTATCCCAAGCATCTTTGATGCGTGGGGAATCCCGCCGTACCCTGTGTACACGCCTGCTCCGGAAACCTGGGAGACCACTCCCGAGATCATGGAAGAGCTTCCGTTCTACATGATCAGCGGCTCTCGTTCTTACGAGTTCTTCCATACCGAGCATCGCATGGCGGCTACCATGCGCGAGTTCCATCCCGAGCCGCGTGTCAAGATTTCTCCCGCTTCCGCCGCTAAGTACGGCATTGCCGATGGCGACTGGATTTGGATGGAGAACAAAGAAGGCCGCTGCATGCAGATGGCGCAGATTTTCGAAGGCATGCCCGATGACGTTCTGAGCGCAGAGCATGGTTGGTGGAAGCCCGAAGAAGAGGGTGCTGCACCGCATCTGTATGGTTGCTTCGACTACAACGTGAACAACCTTACACGCAACTTCCAGGCTGGCCCTGGCGGCATTGGTTCGCCTATCAAGTGCACGCGCTGCCGTATCTATAAGGTACAGGAAGGTGACATCATGCCTGGTAAGCAGATTACCGAGCTTGGTGGTTGGCGCGATGACTATCAGCCCATGCAACCGTAAGGAGATCGAGAAATGACTAAGGGAATTCTTATTAACTACGACTACTGCACCGGTTGCCATTCCTGCGAGGTCGCCTGCAAGAAGGAGCTGGGCCTGCCCAAGGGCGAGTTCGGCATCAAGCTGACCGAGGTGGGCCCCTACGAGTACTCTGGCAAGCCCGAGGGCACCGAGCACTGGGAGTGGACCTGGATGCCCGTGATCACCAAGGCCTGCGACATGTGCGCCGACCGCACCGCCAAGGGCAAGATGCCCATGTGCGTGCAGCACTGCCAG
The DNA here is from genome assembly GCA_934670115.1 of uncultured Eggerthellaceae bacterium. Lineage (GTDB taxonomy): Bacteria > Actinomycetota > Coriobacteriia > Coriobacteriales > Eggerthellaceae > CAKUOV01. The sequence goes on along the minus strand of CAKUOV010000032.1, from coordinate 8,088 downwards.
GCGTGGTGCATGTACTACGGCGAGGTCGAGGACCTTGCCAAGAAGATGGGCGACGGCAAGCGCTGGTCGCTGTACTGCGTCGAGTAGTTTTACTTTGGTTTATTGGCGTCGTGGGGGAATGACGCCTTGAACATTCACCGTGTCTGTTTATGCAGCTGGCTGATCTGCTGCTTGTAGTGAGGCTGGCTGCATGAAGGTGGCGCGGTGGGGTGAATAAAAAGCTTTCAAAAGGAGGAAAAATGACGGAAATTCAACAAAAGAGCAAGAGCAGGGCAATGCTCGTGCTTGTTGGCTGCTGCGTTATGCAGATGGTTGGCTTAGGCACGGTTCTGAACTCTTCATCGGCGTACTTTGCTTTCGTGCCTGTTCAGGCTGGCGTTGACATGCTTGCTTATGTAACTTGGATTTCGATGTACGGTATTGCTGCTCTTGTTGGAACGTTTTTGGGCGGTATCTTGCTTCCCAAGAACACCAAGCTGTTCTTGAGCCTTGACGTTATTGTTGTTGCCCTGTGCATGGTTGCTTTCACATTTGCTACGCCCGACTGGACTTGGCAGTTCTCTGTGATCGGCATCATTATGGGCTTGTTTGGTGGCCAGTTCTTCCTGTACGCCTGCCCGCTGTTGGTTAACTCTTGGTTCGGCAATTCCTGCGCTGGTCGCTATTTGGGCATTGCTAATCTGTTCTCTGGCATTGGTGGTGCTATCTTCCCCTTGGTATTCACGCAGCTTTTCTTGAGCATTGGCTGGAAAGGCACTTACTATGTAAATGCTGTTCTGGTTCTGCTCATCCTTGTTTTCTCGCTTACGGTGTTTACCACGAACCCTGCTAGCGTTGGCTTGGAGAAGTACGGTGAAGATGTCGTGACCGAAGGCGGTTCTGCTAAGCCCGGCGTTCCTCTGAAGCAGGCCGTTGGTTCTATTGCGTTTATCGTTTTGTTCATTGCTTGCATTGGCTGCGCATTCCCCGGTGGTTTCAACAGCTACATCCAGGCAAACTGCATGCTCATCTTGGGCGATGATGCCGCAACGTTTAGTGCAACGCTGATGACTATTCTGCAAATTGGTTACATTATTGCTTCTTTGGGTGGCGGCATTATGGTGGACAAATTCGGCGTTAAGACCGTTACCATCGTGCTCTTCATCATCACTATTCTCATGTTCTTGAGCTGGGCATATGTTGCCAACACTGCCGTTCTTATGGCCATCACTGCATTCTTCTTCGGTATGAACAACGCTATCGTTACCATTGCTGTTCCTATGATCGTTCGCAGCAATTTTGGCGAAAAGGAATTCGACAAGGTTCTGTCCTACGCAATGATGGGCGTTGGTCTGGGCGGCGCTTGTGGCGCTCCTATCATCGCTATGTTCTTTACTGCAACGGGTTCTTACTCCGGTGCATTTACGGTCGCTGCTGTTGTTGCCGCTATCACGCTGTGCCTGCTGCTGGCTTCCATGGCTCTGTCCAAGGGCATCAAAGAGAAGCATTGGGTTGCTTAGTCTAGTTGCTTCTTAAGGTGTTTTGTTTCGATTGAAGAGGTTCGTCATGTCTGACAAAAAGAAAACAACGAGAATTGGGAGCATGATTCTCGCTGAGATTCATCTGCCTGGTCAGATGTGGTTTATGCCAAATTAGTCAATTCGTTGATGTGCCCCGCTTCAAAAGGGGCGGGGCACGAATTTATTCATTAGGGGGATTCTCGTGGAGAATGTTCAAAAGAAAGGCGGCAAGATATTTTACGGCTGGTGGATTGTCGTAGGATGTTGCTTCCTTCAGGGGTGCTGCTTGGGTTTGATGATGAACTCGGCAGGTATTTTCTATACACCGGTATGCGAAGAGCTTGGCATTGGCCTTGGACCGCTTGCCCTGTATTTGACGGTCTACTTCTTTGTGACTACATTTAGTTATCCGTTTGTTGCAAGGATTTTGCCTAAGTACAACATCAACATTGTTTTGAGTGCAGCGGTTATCATTTGCGTTGCTGCTATGGCATTGATGTCAACGTACACCGAAGTGTGGCAGTGGTACATTTCTGGTGCCATGTATGGTATCGGCGGCGCGTTCATCTTCGTTGTTGCTGCTACGGTTCTCATTGAGAACTGGTTCTTCAAGAAACGTGGTCTTGCTTTGGGTATTTGCCAGTGCTGCTCTGGTATTGGTGGCGCAATTTTCCCCATTGTTGGCACAATGCTTATCAACCAGGTGGGTTGGCGTTCAACGTATCTGATTCTTGCGCTTGTTGCTGCAGTTTTGGTTTTGCCTTGGACTTTGTTTGTGTTCAAGTACAAGCCTGAAGACAAGGGTCTGAAACCGTACGGTTACGATGAGCTTGAGGGCGCTAAGGCAAGCGACAAGGTTGAGTATCCTGGTGTTCCCGCGAAGAAGGCATTTGCTACGGTCGCTTTTTGGGCGTTGTTCCTGTACGGTGGCGTTGAGGCTTTGATGAGTGGCTACAACACAGCACTCCCGACGTTCGGCGTTTCCATTGGTTTGGGCGATATGTTTGGCTCAACCATGCTGTCGCTTTCGATGATCGGCTACGTTTTTGCAACGGTATTTATTGGCTGGCTTACCGACAAGATTGGCGTTATCATCCCGTCGTTTATCACGTTGGGTATCACCGCTTTGGCGCTTTTCGGTTTTGCTATGTTCAGGGATTCGTTGCCGCTTTCTATTTGCGCTTTCTTCTTTGGTATGAACTCGGTGATTATCACCATCAGCATGGCTACGCTGGTGTCCGATATCTTTGGCAAGCGCGACTACGCAAAGATTCTTTCGTACCTGCGTATGTCAGGATGCATTGCGGCGTTCGGTTCAAGTGCCATTGGCTTTATTTACGATGCAACAGGTCGTTTCGACATTTCGTTTTATGCGGGTATTGGCATCCTGGCGTTCTGCGCAATCTTGGTTACGATTGCGGTTTCTCAGAAGAAAAAGATTCGCAATTCTGTTTGGGTTGATGTTGGAGAAGAGCAGGCGAAAGAGGCGGTTTCTGCTTCTTAGACGACCGCTTGCTCCTAAAAGAAATGGGATTTTTCTCCAGTTTCAATAATTAATGTGTTGGTAAAAAGAGAGGAGAGACGATGGCAAACTATCAGGAGTTTCTCGATAGCATCGACAAGGAGGCGTATCATGCCGGAGAATGGAGATGGGAAGAGGACGGTTTCACCGTTACTCGTACCTATCATTATTCTCCTCCGGGCTGTCATACTTCCTGCGGCATTTTGCTGTATGAAAAGGACGGTAAAATCGTTCGCGTAGAGGGCGACCCCTTGGATCCTTGCGCGAACGGCAAACTGTGCATTAAGTGCCTGACCCTTGATGAGTCCATTAATCATCCCGATCGCGTGAAGTATCCTATGCGCCGTGCCGGCGAGCGTGGCGAAAACAAGTGGGAGCGTATCACGTGGGATGAGGCTTACGATGAAATCGAAGCCAAGGTCAAGAGCATTTGGGAGACCGATGGCGGTAATGCTATTATCTGCGTGCATGGCACTGGTCGTAACATTAACTGGCAGGTGCCGTTCTTCGGGCAGGCCGCTCTGAAGACTCCGAACATTTCAACGTTTGGCTTCACGGGCTTCTCTTGCTATATGCCTCGTATCTGCGGTTCTATTGCTCCTTTTGGCGACTTCCCGATTGTTGACGCTTCCGAGACTCACGAGGATCGCTACAACAACCCCGAATGGTGCCCGCCCGATGTTTTGGTTGTTTGGGGCAACGAGCCGCTGGCTTCTAACGCCGATGGCTATGTTGGTCACTGGTTGGTACAGTGTGTTCAGATGGGTACTCGCATCATCTCCATCGACCCGCGTTTGACCTGGTGGGGTGCTCGTGCTGAGTATCATTTGCAGCTTCGTCCTGGTACCGACGCGGCTCTGGCTTGCGCATGGCTCAACGTTATTATCACCGAAGAGTTGTACGATAAAGAGTATGTTGCAGCATGGTGCGCTGGTTTGGACGAACTGGCTGCTTCCGTTGTGGATACCACTCCTGAGTGGGCTGCTCCTATCTGCGGCGTTGATGCAGATAAGATTCGTGCGTCCGCTCGCTTGTACGCAAACGCAAAGCCGGGCGCAATTCAGTGGGGTCTTGCGTTTGACCAGCAGCGTTCCGCTATGGCGCTCTGCTTGGCTGGTTGTGACCTTATGGCTCTGTGCGGCAACGTTGACGTTCCTGGCGGCAACATTCTGGTCCACAATGCATTCGAAATCAATGCTGGTTACGCTTCTGGCGAACATCTGACTCCTGCTGAGTGGCGCGCTAAGAAGCTGAACAACAACTATGCACTAAACATCGAAGGTGGCGACTTTATTGCGCATGCATCTTCCGATGGTTTGCTGCAGGCAATTGAAGAGGATTTCCCTTATCCCATCAAGATGATGTGGATTCAGTCCTCTAATACGCTTTCTTGCCCCAGCCAGGATGCCCCCCGCGTTATGGCTGCTATGAAGCGTATTCCGTTTATCGTCAACGCTGATCCGTATATCACGCCGACCTCTGTTGCTCTGGCTGACATTTTGTTGCCGGTTGCTATGAGCGCCGAGCGCAACTCCGCACGTACGTGGTGGAGCCCCTGCCGTGCTATGGTTGCATGCACAACGTACTACGAGGCAAAGTCTGACGAGCAGATCATTCTTGAGCTTGGTAAGCGTCTTGCTCCCGAGGTGTTCAACCAGTGGGAGACCGATATCGATTGGCTTAACTGGTATCTGCATGATGGTACGGGTTCCTTCTCTGCTACCACCGAGGCTACCGACCAGGGTGGTGCGAAGAACTCTGGTAAGACGTTGTTTACTGCCGATTGGGAAGACCTCGTTAAAGATCCCAGCATGCTGGGTCACAGCTACGATGAGTTCAATGCTACCTATAACAAGGCCGCGAAGGGTATGTTCCGTCCCGATGGTTCCGTGGGTTACGGTACTCCTTCTGGTCGTCTTGAACTTACGCCTATGCTCTTCAAGTACTGGGGTTTGAGCACCACGCCGTTCCATACCGAGCCCCCCGAGGGTCCCATTACTACCCCCGAGCTTATGAAAGAGTATCCGTTGATTCTCACCTGCGGTGGACGTTCTTTCGAATTCTTCCACTCCGAGCATCGTCAGCTTCCCACCATGCGCGAACTGCATCCGCAGCCGCTGCTGCTCATTAATCCGAAGACTGCCGAGAAGTACGGCATTGCCGATGGTCAGTGGACCTGGATTGAGAATGATCATGGTCGCTTTAAGCAGGTTGCTAAGTACAGCAACGTGGTTAACGAGAACACTGTTCATGCCGAGCATGGCTGGTGGTTCCCCGAGACTGAAGGCGCTGCTCCCTTCCTGTTTGGCACCTTTGAGTCCAATCCCAACAACTGCACCAGTGCATTTGTTACGGGCCAGGGTGGCGTTGGCGCTCCTATTAAGGGCATGATTTGCAAGATTTATCCTGTTCAGGATGGCGATGTAATGCCGTATCAGCATATCGCCGAGTATGGAAACTTCCCCTGGTATAAGAAGGTTGAGTCTCCGCGTCAGGCAGAGCTTGATCGCTTCCACGAGGGCGTTGATGCTGGCATGGAATATGATCCCATGAAGAACACGCTTACCAATCCCGAGTCGGGCGCGGTAATTGATGTGAAAACCGGCCAGCCTGTTGCCTAACGTGTAAAGTTGGGAAGGAGATCGAGAAATGACTAAGGGAATTCTTATTAACTACGACTACTGCACCGGTTGCCATTCCTGCGAGGTCGCCTGCAAGAAGGAGCTGGGCCTGCCCAAGGGCGAGTTCGGCATCAAGCTGACCGAGGTGGGCCCCTACGAGTACTCTGGCAAGCCCGAGGGCACCGAGCACTGGGAGTGGACCTGGATGCCCGTGATCACCAAGGCCTGCGACATGTGCGCCGACCGCACCGCCAAGGGCAAGATGCCCATGTGCGTGCAGCACTGCCAGGCGTGGTGCATGTACTACGGCGAGGTCGAGGACCTTGCCAAGAAGATGGGCGACGGCAAGCGCTGGTCGCTGTACTGCGTCGAGTAGTTTTTTGTTGCTTGTCTGGCTGCGTGGGGCGCTCTGCGTTTCCCACGCAGCCTGAAGGCGGAAGATTATGTGTTATCCCTGTACCCATTGCAATAAATGCGGAAGATATCCGAAGAAGGGCGTTTGTCCTGAGTGCAAGTACGAGAACGATCCCCAGGCTCTTTTGTGCGCAAAATGCGGTCATCGGTTTATGCGTCCTGTTCCTGCGCCCGGTATGCGTGCTTCGGACAGTAGTGAAAAGAGGCTGAATTCGTAATGGCTTGCTACCCATGTATTCATTGCAATAAGTGCGGAATGTATTCGGCGACAGCTCAAACGCAATGCGCGAACTGTGCAACGCCGATACCTATCGGCATTGCGAGCTGTCCCCAATGCGGAGGAAAGTCTTTTGTCGTTGTTTCTGTTGACGATTGTGCGAGTAATCACTCAGTTGTCTCTGATAGTCCTGTCAATATTAGAACGAAAGGATGAGAAATGGCTAACAAGTTCTACCAAGAAGGTTCCCAGGAATCAAAAACTGGCTATCGTGATCCAGGCGATAAGTACACGCTGCGCGAAAATGCCCAGTTTATCTTTGAGGGTAAGCAGCCGGAGTATTACTTCGACTTCATGGATACGCTAGTGTTCATCCCCGACCCGGATTTTGTTGCAAACCTTCCCGAGATGGATGGCGAAGAGCATAAGGACCGTTGGGGCGTAACGCGCATTTGGCTGCCGGGCGCTCCCGGTGCGCATCCTCACATCACCGATGAGAACAAGGTAATCAAGGATATCGAGGATTGGCGCAACGAAGTAACGTTTCCTCAGATTGAAGGTCTTGATTGGACTGCTGCTGTTGAAGTTGCCGAGTCCACTAATCGCAAGGGCTATAACGTGGCTTTGTTCATGCCGGGCGGTTTGTTTGAGACGAGCCACTTCCTTATGGGCATGGAGGACGCTTTCTGCAATTACATGGAAGAGCCCGAAATTATGGAAGAGCTGCTTACCGCTATTGCCGACTGGAAGATGCGCTACATGGAAGAAGTGGCAAAGCATGTGAAGGTTGACGTTGTGTTCTTCCAGGACGACTGGGGTTCGAAGCAAAACCTGTTCCTTCCTCCCAATACGTGGCGTGAGATGATCAAGCCGCTTCATACCAAGATTGTCGAGAAGGCTCATGAGCTTGGCGGGTTGTTCGTTCATCATGCTGACTGCATTTGCGAACCTATTGCCACGGATATGGTTGATATGGGTATTGACATTTGGCAGGGCGTTATCGCTCAAAACGACATTGTTGCAATTCAGAAGGCAACGGAAGGTAAGCTGTCCATGATTGGCGGCATTGATGGACCGAAGGTTGACGTGGATACCGTTACCGATGAAGAGGCTCGTGCTGAGGTTCGCCGTGCAGTTGATACATATTGCGCCGCCGGTCGTTTCTTCCCGGGTATTCCGAATGGCTCTTGCTTTATTGAGCGTATTGATAAGGCCGTCAAAGATGAGCTTCATAACTATGGTATTCAGTATGCCAAAGAACATCCTGTAGCGTAGCTTCGATAGTCGTTCCGGTGCGTTTTTCGTCCTTGGCGCACCTTTAGTAAAGAGCACGAAAGGGCGTTTTGCTGCTAAAAAAGCAGGAAGGCGCCCTCGCTCTTATCCGTGTTCGTTTGGATTGAGTACTCTTGCTCTTCGCGCGAGTGTTCACCTCATGCGAACAATAGGGGAAATAAGGAAGGGTGTTCTGTATGAGATTTCAGATATCAGAACTTGTTGTTGCTCCTGAGAACCAGGAAACCGCAAAAAGATTGATAGGAATTACCCAGGTTCATGATTGCCCTGAGTTGTTGTACCTTACGGGGCCTGCTGCCAGCGGAAAAAGCGTTTTCCTGGAAGCAAGAGGGACTGAGAAAGATTTGCTTTCCACCAAAAAAGTCATGTATTGCCATGCTTCTGAGATATTGGCAATGCTGAGCATTGGAAATGAAAACGCCGATAATTTTCTCAATCGCGTTGGCGAGGTTGACGTTTTGCTTATTGATGATATCGAAGGATTTCTTGAAAACCAGGCTATAGGCGCTCAGGTATGTAAAC
>CAKUOV010000031.1 GCA_934670115.1 uncultured Eggerthellaceae bacterium | reverse complement strand
GCGTGGTGCATGTACTACGGCGAGGTCGAGGACCTTGCCAAGAAGATCGACGGCAGCTCCCGCTGCGCGTTGCTCACGCGCTAATATAACGCGTTTCTTACTATCTGATTTTATGTTCTAGCGTTTCCCCTGGGCACCTGTTGGTAGCCCAGGGGAACTTCCTAGACAATTCTACGTAATGCCTGTTCAAATAAGGACTAAGCCCTAATTACCTATGGTCTAATCAAGTGCTAAGAAGTGCAATATAGGAATTAGTACCCCATGCGGAAAGGTTTAGTTCGTATAAAAATGCAGGCATCCGATAAAGGAAACGCGAGGGGTTGTTTCCGTAGTCGAAAGGGGGAGAAATACCGTTGCTTTGGAGGGCAATGGTAAGAAAGGGAACAGTCCAATTTCTCGCTATCCGATATAAGTAATAGGGAAAATGAAAGGTTGAGAAAAATGGCTAATGAAAAGAAGGGGTTTCATCGCGCCTGGCTCGTCTTCATCGGCGTTTGCATGATGATGGCCGGCGGTATGGGCTTGGTTCTTAATGTTATGGGCAACTACTTTGCTCCCATGGCTTTGGCTTTCGGATTGATCAATCCTGCAACGGGCGGTCCCGATGTTACTCAGGTAACGCTTCTTATGACCGTTTACTCTTACGTAATGCTCGTGTGGTTGCCGTTCTGCGGTCGCTTGTTCGCCAAGGTTGATGCTCGCATCCTGTTCGGCGCAAGCGGTATCGCTATCGTGGCTGGCCTGCTTCTGATGAACGTTTGGACTGAAGTTTGGCAGATTTACATCTCCGGCGCTCTCTTTGGTTTGGCCGGTCCTGCTATCTTCCTGGTTGGTCCTTCTGTTCTTATCAACAACTGGTTCGCTCCGAGCCAGGCTGGTAAGTTCCTGGGCATCGCTTCTGCATTTACCGGCGTTGGCACCTTCGTGTGGTCGCCGATCTTTGCAGGCATCATCAAGGCTCAGGGTTACAAGATGGGCTTCACCATCGAAGCAGTTATTGCTGCTGTGCTTATTCTGATTCCGGCGTTCTTCTTCTTCCGCACTCGTCCCGAGGATTGCGGTTTGAAGCCCTATGGCATTGAGAAGGAAGTCAGCACGACTGGTGCTTCTGTTAAGAAGGAAGGCGTCAACGGCAAATTCGCCCTGGCCACCATTGCTTTCTGGGCAGTTCTTATTGGCGCTGGTTTGATTTCTCTTGGCGGCGGCTTCAAGTCCATGATGCCCACTGCTGTTCAGTCTGTTGGCGGTTCTGAGCTGGCTATGCTTGGTGCAACCATGATTTCTGCTGGTGCTGTTGGCAACATCCTTGGCAAGATTGCCCTGGGTACTTTGGCTGACAAAATTGGCATCAAGAATGCCATGGTTGGTTTCGCTTGCGTTTCCATCATTGGCTTCTTGCTGATGGTTCTCTTCATGGGCGACAATCAGATCCCCATGCTCATCGCTGGCTTCTGCATTGGCACGGGCGACGCAATGATGTCCGTTGGTCTGCCGCTGGTTACGCGCAACTGCTTCGGCGATCGTTGCTACAGCGAGATTTACTCCTACATGAACATGCCCATCGCTTTGCTTGGTGGTCTTGGTGCAACGTTTGTTGCTTTGGTTGCAAGCCTTGCCGGTGGCTTCCAGGCTGCATATGGCTGCGGCATTGTGTTCATGGCAATTGTTGCAACCGCTATGGTTATTGCTTGCACGACTGCTAAGAAGTTCCGTGACAAGTGGACTCCCGAAGAGGAAGTCAAGGCTGCTGAATAGTTTTCAGCACATGTGATTCTTCTGGCTGCCAGGGATGGGACATTGTCCTTGGCAGCCAGCCTAAAGACGTAAAGTATCAAAAGTTATTTCAAAATCGATGCTCGCTTACTAACGTTGATTTATTGAGTAACGGAGGATGAAAGTGCAAACAGGGGAAAAGCGCTTCCATTATGCATGGCTTATTCTTATCGGCTGCTGTTTTATGCAGGCCGGTGGCCTGGGAGCGATTCTTGATGCGGCTGGTGTTTTCTTTGTGCCGGTTTGCGAAGATTTAGGTTTTACAAGGTCGGAAATTTCTCTGTACCTTACGTTTTATTTCATCGCAACTATTTTTGCGATGCCTGTAGTTGGAAAATGGATTCAGAAGTACAACATCAATAAGCTTTTATCCATTGCATTTGCTCTTACGGTTTTGGCCGTTGCTGCTATGAGCTTTTATACCGAGTCGTGGCAGTGGTGGATTTCTGGTATTGTGTTTGGTTTAGCGGGTAGCTTTATCTTTGTGGTACCTACCCCGATTCTTATTGCAAACTGGTTCTCGAAGCATAGGGGTCTTGCTCTTGGCGCGGCCATGTCGTTCTCGGGAATTGGCGGTGCAATTCTTTCTCCGGTGTTTACGCTTTTCATCCAATCGTTTGGATGGCGCGAAGCGTATATTTTCGCCGCTGTGGTTATGGCAATTCTGGTGTTGCCTTGGACGATCTTCGTGTTCAAGCTGCATCCTGAAGATATTGGCTTGAAGCCGTATGGTTGGTCCGAAGAGGAAGAACTTAAAGAAAAGCAGCGTCTTGAACAGCATCAAGATCTTCCTGGTGTTCCTTTGAACAAAGCGCTTAAGACAGTGCCTTTCGTATGCATGTTCCTGTTTGCGGGTCTGATTGCATACTTTGCAGGCTTCAATTCGCACCTTCCCGGTTATGCACAGTCGATTGGCTACGACGCCCTTGTTGGTTCGTCTCTGCTGACCGCTGTGATGATTGGCAACGTTGTTGAGAAATACATTGTTGGATTCCTCAATGACAAGATTGGTGTTCAGTTTACGGTGAATATTCAGCTTGCCATGGTGTGCATTGGCTTCCTTGGATTCATCTTTGCGGGCGATAACCTTGTTCTGGTTTATATTTCGGCGTTTTTCTTTGGCGCGCAAAACTCGCTGGTATCCGTATCGACTCCTTTGCTGGTTCGACAGATTTTCGGTGAGCGTGATTTCCCGGCAATCTTTACGTACACGCGCATCGGTACGGGTCTTATCGGCTGCTTAGGCCCGGTGACGGTTGCGGGTATTTTCGATATGACGGGCAGCTTTGTTCCCGCATTCGCGGTTGGCATTGGCATTACGGCAGTGAGCTTCCTGTGCGTCCATTTGGCGTACAGCTTCCGCAGCAAGCTTCATTGGGTTGAGTAACGCTGCTGGTTGATTTGCTTGGTTTTTCCCGAAGATTTTTTCGGTGAAGACATATATGTTCAAAACGCCTGCGGGAAGGTGGCAGGCGCGAGCAAGAAAGAGAGAGAAAGGAAAGGCATGGAGTTCAAGAATGATCTTGGCAAGCCGTGGAAGTACGAGGAGGGCGACCTTACCGTTGTTCGTACTTCTATGTGGTCGCCTCCTGGCTGCCATCCGGTTGGATGCGGCTTGAAGATTTACGTCAACAAAGAGGGCGTAATCGATCATGTCGAGGGCGACGAGAACAACCCCATTACCAAGGGTCGTTTGTGCGCACGTTGCTTGGCTTTGAAGGATTATGTCTACAATCCGAGCCGCGTTATCTATCCTATGAAGCGCGACCCGAAGTTCCGCGGCATGTCCGATAAGTGGGAGCGCATTTCTTGGGACGAGGCTTTTGCCATTGTGAAAGAGAAGCGCGACTACTTCCGCGATACGTATGGTCCTGAATGCATGGCAGTATTCTCGGGCACGGGTCGTTCGGGCGGCATTCTTGTTTCCGATATGGCTCAGGCTGTTTTGGGCACGCCGAATGCATGCTACACCCAGTCTGGTTATGCTTGCTATCAGCCGCGTTCCATGTCCTGTTCGCACGTACTTGGTGCGTATTATCCGGAAATGGACTATGCAGGCGGTTTGGAAGGTACGTTTGACAATCCTGCGTACCATGTGCCCGAGGTCATGGTTATGTGGGGCAAGATGCCTCTTGCATCCAATGGCGACGGTTTGTTCGGTCATGCTGTTATCGACTTGATGAAGCGTGGCGCAAAGCTTATTTCCGTTGATCCTCGCGTCAACTGGCTTTCTACGCGCGCTGAAGTTCATTTGCGTGTTCGTCCTGGTACCGACACAGCAATGGCTATGGCTTGGCTGTGGGTTATCATCAACGAGGATCTTTACGATCATGAATTCGTTGAGTACTGGTGCTATGGCTTCAACGAGTTTGCGGCCCGCATCAATGACCCCGAGATGGGTATGACCCCCGAAAAGGCTGCTGAGATCTGCGAAGTTCCCGTAGAGGATATCTACAAGGCTGCCCGCATGTACGCAAACGCAAAGCCTGCTTCTATTGCTTGGGGTCTGGCATTCGACCAGAACCAGAACGGCAACCAGGCTGCACACTGTGTTCTGGCTTTGATGGCCATTACGGGCAACATCGACGTTCCCGGTGGTCAGATTGTTGCTGAGATTGACCCCGCTCCCGGCGTTGAGGACAAGCTTGCAACGGAAGGCGAGAAGACCGAGTTCAACTTGGACAAGGCCGACGCTGGCGCAGACGATAACTCTGCTGAAGATGCAGCACGCCCGACCCGCCGTATTGGTTGGGATAGTCTGCCGGAAGACCTGCGCAACAAGACCATTGGCTACAAAGAGTATCCTTTGTACGTTGATAACATCCGTAACGCTCAGGCCGACATGATGTTCGACGCCATGACCAAGGGCGAGCCTTACAAGATTCGCATGGGTTGGATTCAGTCCACCACGCTTTTGGCTCCTACCTGCTGCGCTCAGCCCCATGGTTGGTATGAAGGCCTGAAGAACCTTGAGTTCTGCATGGCTACCGACGTGTTTATCACGCCTGCTATTGAAGCAGCTTGTGATCTGTTCCTGCCCTTGGCCTCTTGCGCCGAGAAGGATGACGTTGTGATGACCCATTACGGCGGATCTCCTGTCTTCTACGGTGCTGTTAACAAGGCCGTTGATGTAGGCGAAGTTAAAGCCGATATGGACCTTATCATTGAACTGGGCGAATACCTGGGTCAGGATTGCTTGAAGGACGAAAACGGTGGCCGCATGTTCAAGGATCTTGAAGATTTCTTGACTCAGCGTCGTACCTCTGGTCCTATCCGTATGGAATTTGACAGCCTGCGTAAGAAGGTTGGCTATCAGCGTGGCGTTAACTACCGCAAGTACGAGACCGGCAAGCTGCGTCCCGACCGTCATCCTGGCTTCTTGACTCCTACGGGCCGTGTTGAGCTGTGGTCTACTGCTTACGCTATGTATGGCGAAGATCCGCTGCCGTACTACAAGGAGCCCGCGTTCAGCCCGCATAAGGATCCTGAGCTGGCTGCGAAGTATCCGTTCATTCTTACCACGGGTGCTCGTAACTACGCTTCCTTCCATGCCGAGCATCGTCAGATTCCTGTTCTGCGTGAGCTGCATCCCGATCCGTTGATCGAGATCAACCCCGAAGATGCTGCAGAAATCGGTGTGGCAAACGGCCAGTGGGTTGAAATCAAGAACGATTTCGGTCGCGCCAAGTTCAAGGCCTGCGTTTCCCCGATTGTGAAGAGGGGCGTTGTTCAGGCTGATCACGGTTGGTGGTTCCCCGAGATGCCGGCTGATGACGAAGCTCGCGATGAGGTCATTCCTGTAGGCGAGATTCTTGAAGACGGTCCGTTGGAGTTCGATATCAACGGTACGCATATTCGCAACGGTTACGTTAAGTCTGACCATGCGGATGAAGAGGGTCTGTACGGTTTGTGGCGTTCCAACGTGAACGACCTGGTTTCCAATCACTACAACTCTCGCCTTGGCTATGGTGGTCCTTACAAGTGCAACTGCTGCAGCGTTACCCCGTTGCAGGAGAGCTATGACACCGATATGAAGCTGGTTGAAGAGAAGTTCAAGGTTGACGTCGCAAGGAAGGATTGGTAATCAGCATGGCGAATTACGGACTTTTGATTGACTACGAATTCTGCACTGGTTGCGAGTCTTGCGTAGTAGCCTGCAAGGAAGAGCACAACTTCCCGATTGGCAAGTGGGGCATCCGCGTTCTTGATGACGGCCCTTGGCAGAAAGATGATTCCGGTGAAGGCGGCAACTGCTTTAACTGGAACAAGATTCCTGTTCCGACCGACCTGTGCGACTTGTGCGCCGATCGTGTTGCTGAAGGAAAAGACCCGAGCTGCGTTCATCACTGCTTGGCATTCTGCATGGAGTTCGGCACTATCAAAGAGCTCTCTGCAAAACTGGGTACTAAGCAGAAGCAGGTTTTGTGGGCTCCTTTGAAGCAGGAGTAAGCTGAATCGTTTTCCTTTAGAGGGTTTACGAATTAGCTAAGCAGATAAGAGGGGTCCACGGTGTTTACCATCGTGGACCCCCATTAGGAAAGGTTTGGCAATGTGTTATTGCTGCACGTTGTGCAATAAATGTGGCCGAGCTGACAAGATGAACGCGATGTTGGGCAAACGCGAGTGTCCATCCTGCAAGGTTATTGTGAACGACAAGAAGGTAACGAAGTGCCCGCAATGTGGCGGTCCGCTTCCACCACCTTTTCCTGAGCTGCCTTCGATGGACTTCAAAAAGAAGGTCCATTAAAAACGAGGGTCGTCGCAAGAGATTGATAACTCGAGTGTTTCTTGCGACGGCGACTTGTTTCTAAGAGCGGCAATGTTTTGGGGCAAGGGGCGTATTCAATGCATTTGTTTGTCAGAGGATGCGCGATCGAAGGAGTGTTTCATGTGCTATCCATGCACGCACTGCAATAAGTGCGGAGCGTTTCCAACGGAGTTCATGTGTCCGCGGTGCAAAGCGGTGCAAGAACGAGGGACACGCTTCTGCACGGAATGCGGGGCTCCTTTACCCAGTTTGCCGGGCGTTCCCGAGCAAGCAGCTGTGAATGAAGCAAAAGGGAAGCGCGTTTAAAGCGGGCAATCGCTTCTTGTTGCAATGTTGGTAAGGTAGATTTGCACGTATGTGCGCTTAGGAGAACCATGAATCCATCGGTTGATGAAATCTTGATAACGGATGGCAACCGCGAAGCTTTTGAGCTTGTTGTTGGCGTTGCGCAAAACCAGGGCGAACCTATCAATGCCTACATTTATGGTGAGCCTGGTTCAGGGAAAACGTTTGCTTTGCAAACGCGTGCTTTGGATAAGGATTTGTTGTCAACAAAGCACATTGTTTTTTCTCATGCCGCAGAGCTGATGACTGCAATTCAACTTGATTCCGGCGATCGTATCCTGGAAAAGGTTGGAAGTGCGGATATTCTTTTGTTGGATTCGTTTGACGTGTTCTTTAACGACATCCCATCGGGTCCCTTGTTGTGCAAGTTGCTTCTTATTGAGCGCCAATCGCATGGATTGTCCACGATAATTGCAGGCGAAAAGCCTCTGAGCGATTATGATTTATCGCTTTTGGGCGGTGTTATGGACTCGTTCGAAGAGTATCGCGTTGAGCCTCTTCGCAGAGATGATTATTTGGATCTTGCCAAGAAGATTCAGGAGGTTTGCACGTATGGAAAAGACAATCCAGCAGTGCTTTCTTCCGATGCTTTGGATTATCTGGCCTTTGAGTTTGCCGAGACGCCAAAAGATATAAGATCTGCTTTGCAATTTTTACTGACGGTTGCTGATTATCCTTCAGGAACCGTAATTGATGTTGAAGCGTTGAAAAATGCACTGGGCCGCTAGTCTGGGCATTTAAGACAAATAGATTGAAAGGAGAATGTCGGTATGGAGATGACTCCGCGCGAAAACATGCTTGCAATCTTGAAGGGCGAGCAGCCGCAGTATTACGGAGACTTCCAGTGGGCAGTAAAGGTCATGCTGGACCCTATCTGGAAAGGTGATATGGTTCCGCAAGACGGCGAAGAGCACAAGGATTCCTGGGGAACGACCTGCGCTTTCCTTCCTGGCGCGCCGGGTAAGCATCCTTGCGTAACGCCTGAGAATGCGGTGATTAAAGACATCACGCGTTGGAAGCAGGATTTGACCATTCCTTCGCTGAAGGATTTGGATTGGACTTCTGTCAAAGAAGCTGCTGACCAGGTAAATCGCGACGAGTACTTCGTTGAGTTCTTTAGCGCTCAGGGTCTGTTCGAGCGCAGCCACTTCTTGATGGGCATGGAAGATGCCTTCTGCGCTTATCTTGAAGAGCCGGATGCAATGTTCGAGATGCTTACTGCAATCAAGGACTATAAGGTTGCTGCCATCAAAGAGGCTGCATACCACATCAAGCCTGATGTCTGCTTCTTCCAGGACGACTGGGGTTCAAAGCAGAACCTGTTCCTGCCGCCTGATGTGTGGGAAGAAATGATTAAGCCGCTGCAGGTTGAAATTGCGAATACGATTCACGAGTGCGGCATGATTTACGTTCATCATGCAGACTGCATCTGCGAGCCTATTGCTGAAGAGATGGAAGATTTGGGCATCGACATTTGGCAAGGCGTTATCCCCGAGAACGATATCGTGGGTATCCAGGGTCGTCTTCAGGGCAAAATGGCCATGCTCGGCGGCATCAATGGCCCGGCACTCGATGCCATTGATCCTACTCCGGAAGATGTTGATAAGGAAGTTCGTCGCTGCATTGACACGTACTGCCCTGGTGGCAAGTTCTTCCCGGGTTCTCCTGCTCCGCTGTTGCATGCCAAGAACAACGAAATGCTTCAGGCTGCGTTGCGCGCCTATGGCGAAGAATGGGCAACGAAGCATCCTATTGCTTAAGATTCGCTGCTTTAACTCGAGTTGCTTTGTGCATTACGAAGGGCGTCGGCTTTGTGCTGACGCCCTTTTTGGTGCAAGTCTTGAAAACGGTGGAGATGGGTTGTGCACCGCTGTGCTCTTCGGGTCTTTTATCCCGCTGCGCGGATGATACCCAGAGCGCGCTCGATGCACGATACTGCGTAATCGATTTCCTCGAACGTGTTGTAGAACGCGGGGGAAAGGCGCGCAACGCTTGTTAAGCCGAAGCGCGTAAGCAGGGGCTCTGCGCACGCATGGCCGCTTCGCAGGGCAACGCCCATCTTGTCGATAAGCGTGCACACATCGAAGGGGTGAGCGCCGTCAAACGTGAACGAAACGCAACCTGCCCGGCGCGCGGGGTTACCCAGTACGTTTACGCCGTCAAGCTTATGCAGCTTTTCATCGGCATAGGAAACCAGCTCGTCTTCGTATGCCGCAATCTCTGCGCGACCGATTTCTTCCAAATAGTCCATGGCCGCGGCAAGCGCGATTGATCCCACATAGTTCGGCGTGCCAGCTTCGAAACGAAGAGGAGCCGAACCGAAGGTGGTTTCTGCAACGGTTACTTTGTCCACCATTTCGCCGCCGAATTGGCAGGGACGCAGCAGCGCGAGCGCTTCGGGCTTGCCATACAGCACGCCAATGCCCGTGCCCGCCATCATCTTATGGCCCGAAAACGCCAGAAAATCGCAATCGATTGCCTGCGCGTCCATCACGCGATGCCTCATGATCTGCGCGCCATCAAGCACGGCAAGCGCTCCGGCTTTGTGGGCCAGGGCGCAAACGTGCTCGATGGGATTTACGGTTCCCAGCACGTTGGAACAACAGCTTACGGACACGACTTTCGGGCGCAGCTTCATGAGTTCGGCCAACTCATGAAGCTTCAGGTTGCCATCATCGTCAATATCGCACACATGAAACGTTGCGCCGCGCTCGGCGCAAAGCTGCTGCCACGGTACGAAGTTCGAATGATGCTCCATAACGGTAACGACTACGTGGTCGCCCGGCCCTACGTATTCGCGCAGGCCAAATGCCACGGTGTTCAGCGATTCGGTGGTGCCGCGCGTGAATACAATGCAATCGTCGCTGGTCGCGTTGATAAACTGGGCTGCGCGATGTCGCGCCGCTTCAAGCGCATGGGTAGATGCGTTCGCGGTGAAATGAACGCCGCGGTGCACGTTGCCGTTCTGCGTGCGATAATGCTCCGTTACGCGTTCAAGCACGCATTCGGGAACCTGCGTAGTGGCGCCGTTGTCCAAATATACCAGCGGGCGTCCGTAGACTTCCTGCGACAAAATAGGGAAGTCGTTGCGCAGTGCTGCGACATCAAGCATGGTTGTCTCCTAACGGCATGTTTCTGGCTTGCGCTCAGAATGTTATTCAGAATGCTCGTCGGAATATTTTACCGCAAGTTGCCGCATGATTTCTTCAGCAAGCAGCGACACCGTGTCGTGAGTGGCCACCATTGAAGGAGGCATGTCCAAATCAAGTGACTTGCGCAGCGTGATGTAGAGCAGCGCGCGTTTTGTTTCGGAAGACGACGCACCCGAGCAACTCAACGAAAGGTCTTTCAGGCTCTCACCGCGTTCTTCGCTGGCTTCTGCTTTGAAAATGGCCAGGTCAATGCTGTGTTCTGCAAGTTTAGCAATCGAATCGTCGAAATAGCCGTCATCAATAAGGAAGCGCCCAACAATGAAATTCTTCAGATGCTCGTAGACCGACTCGAACGTGGGCTCTTCTTCACGCATGCACCGCAGCTCGTGTTCGGTGCGTTCCTTTACTTCTTCGAGCTGTTTGCGTATATCCATTGCGTTCTCCTTGCGAATTTATGCGGAAATTGCCGCGCGAATCGTGCGAATGATTTCGCTGAAACCGGTCATGCGGTCTTCTGTGAACGCCTCGGAAAGCTCGGTTGCGGTAAGAACCCTTACGTCAACACCGAGTATTTCTTGAGGGGTGCGTCCGTCAAAAAGCCTGATAATCAGTTGCAAAAGCCCTCGCACGATCAGCGTGTCGCTGTCTGCTTTAAGGTGAACCGCGCCGTTGTCTATAGAGATGATCAGCCACACGTTGGATTGGCATTTCTCGACTTTCGTTGCGGCTTGCTTCTCTTCTTCGGTCATGCGGGGAAGTCTGCCTGCAATGTCAACAAGGTACGTGTATTGGAACAAAATATCGCCTGTAGCGTTGATTTCGTCGATGAGTTCAGATTGCACCTGTTTGATTGTTTTCACAGCATGCTGCCTTTCTCATCAGGGGAAATCTTACCTGCGTTAGCACGGGGGGGAAGGGGTGGGCTCGGAGTGCTGGGGGAGGCATATGGACTCCGAGCCCGCGCGCGCTGCTACGTCCAGCAACGCGCGCCTACTGTGGAAGGACACTCTTGCAAGCGCATGCCTGCAAGAGCGTTCCGGGGGATAACATCATTACGCGATGGCGATGGGCTCCAGACCAACGCTCTTAGCAAACAGCACCATCTCGTCAAAAACGTCGCCGTAAACCAGCGCGGTGTGGTTGCCAGTCCACATGGTGGCCTCGCGGAACGCACGACCGTCGCTCACGCCGAAGAACACGCCTTCGCTGCAGTTTTCGTCCTGGGTGCCAATGCCGCCAACAATGGTGCCGCGAGCAATCAGGATTTTGGAGCAGGTCGGGTCGAACTTCGCCAGCGTGATGGCCTGGCCAATGTCGCGCTTGAAGTCGTAACGCACGGTAGCGCCCCAGCGGCCGTCCATGGCAAACGGACGCACGGCATAGGGCTCAACTTCTTCGTCGAAGCCCTTGAAGCGGCGGCTCGGTACGGCGTGGTAAATGGAGAAGATGCCGCCTTTTTCCATGTGCTCGTACTGCTCGGCCAAATGCGGAGTTTCTTCATCGCAGGCGTAGGGACGGAACATAACGCGCGTCTTGATGCGCAGCTCATCGTTTTCGTCCAACTTGACCGGCACGGTGTTGCCCATGTACGGCGGGGTGTTGGAAACGGCGGACAGCGCAACCATGGACAGCAATGCGGAAACGTCTTGCTCGCAAGCGGAGCACACGCCGCACTCGTTGTTCAGTACGTGGTTCAGGCAGAACGTTGCCTTCTCTTGGTTCAGGCGCCTGGTGGCGCACATGTCGGGGCAAGGAGCCGCAAACGCGTTGCAGTCAAGTTTCTTCATAAGCTTGTTTGCCAAGTAGTGCACGCGCATGGACGGAATGATGGATTCCTTATCCATGTCGCACAGCTCGGCGCTCTCCATGAACTCGTCGGTCATGGCCTCGATGGTCTTCATCTCCTCGGGGGTGATGTTGTCGGCCATACGTCCCGGCAGCGTGGGGTTCGTGTCGCCGGGCACAACGTGCAGCTGATCCAGGAATTCATGCAAGTTGTAGTAAGTGAAGGTAGTGCCCAGGGTCTGGGTGACCTGGTAGTGATCCAGGAACGAGTCGTAGTTCGTTACGGGATGCACGGAGTTGTTGCGCACTACTACCATGGCACGGGTGTTGGCCATGACCTTGCGGGCACGCAGGGCAACAAGCGTCTTACGCGCATCATCAAGCGTGGCGGGGCTGTGCATCTCAAGGTTGCGTGCGCGGAAAGCGGCAGACATGTGTGCGTCGTTGTTCGGCGTGGGCAGAATCATGGACGGTTTGCCGTATTTCTGCGCGAAGGCAATGGCCAGGTCAGCGCCGAATACGGTAAAGTTGAAGATGTAGAGGTCAACCTGGTCGTGGTCTTTTGCCATGGCCTCAAGCATTTCGTTGTTCAACGGGAACGTCTCGTCGCGGCGCACCACGATAGTGTCCATGATGTTCACGCCGGGAATGCTGCCGAACTCATCGCGCAGCATCTGCTCGTCGGCTTTGCTCTTCATCTCAATGACCATCATGTCGTGCTCGCGCGTAAGTTCGTCGCCGCGGCCGAAACGGCACGGACCTTCAAACACGTAGTCATGGTACAAGCCGATTTCAATGGGGCGAACGTTCAGAACAACGTCGCGGTTCTGCCTTAGTTGGAATTCGTTGGGAAGTCTCATTTTTCATTGCCTTTCAGTTCGGTGAAAATCAGTTCTGCTAACGCTTTAAGCGTGGAAGCCTGGGCAGTTGCGGAAGGCGTTAACTCTACCCCCACGTTTTTCTGCAGCGACATGATTAAAAGTACTTTTTTACGCATGGCGGAGGTGGAGCCAGTGCATTCAGCGGCGTTATCAACCTCTGCCATCAAGTTTCTGTCCAGCTTCAGAGCGCGTGCAATGCTTAATGCGGTCAGCTCGTCAATGTCGTCCTCGTCGGATGCGTCAAGCAGGTATTTCGCGTATACGTAATCTCGTAAGTGTTGGTGAAGCTCCTCGTTGGATTGCGCGTTGCGCATCCCGGCGGCTGCCTTGGCGGCTGCTCGCGCAGACGCCAAGAGCTGTTCTTTCAGCGTCTGCGCCATAGGTGCCCCTTCTTGCTTCTCTCTTGCGCTTTATGTGTTTCGGTGGTTTGAGCCGGTCTGCCGATTATGCGGTGACAACCTCAAGACCCATGGCCTCGCCCAGCATGACGAGTTCCTTTACGTAATCGCCGTACACCAACGGCACGTGGTTGCCGAAGCGCTTCTGCTTGTTGGCGAAGTCCATATTGTCGGCCACACGGTAGATGATATTGCCATGGCAGTTGTTGCGATCAAAGCCGCCACCTGCAACGATGGTGCCCTTGCCAACAAACATCGACTTGCCATCGCCCGAGAAACGGCACAGCGTAACGGGGGTGCCGGCATCTTGTGCGTGGTCGTAGCGCACGATTGCACCGAAGCCCTTCTCGAAGGCGAAGTGACGCAGGCCGTACTCCTTGGTGGGCTGGTTGAAGCCGCACATCTTCAAGGTTGCGGTGGAATGCTGGCTGAAATACAGGTTACTCTTGTCCTCCAGCGCATCAATCTGCGACGTGTCAAGTGTGGGCAGGGCTGCAGTCTGCAGTTCGCCATCCACCATGGGGATGGCTGCGGTGTTACCCATGAATGCAGAGCTGTTGGACAGCACCATAAGCGGCATCATGGAAACGGCGGCAGCAATGTCGTACTCGCAGGCAGACGGGATGCCCTGGCTGATTAGCAGGGAGTGCGTCATGCAGAACGTGAAGCTCAGCTCGTGCAAACGGCGCGTAGAGCAAGCGTCGGGGCAGGGTGCTACGAAAGCGTTGCACTCAAGGGCGTTGAGCCACTTCTTGGCCAGCACGTAAGCGCTGATGGTGCTCTTCACGTACTCGGACTTAACGTCTACCACGCACGCATGGCCCATAAGCTGCTCGGCAATCTCATCGACTTCCTTCATGTCGTTTTCGTCCAGGTCAAGCGTGGTACGGCCAGGAGTCGTGGGGTTGCCGCCCTCGGTGGCGGGGGTCATTTGGTCAAGGAATTCATGCAGGTTGCGCGGACGGAAAATCGTGCCGAATTTGCTGGTGATTTCGTCCAGGTTGTTGAAGGAATCCGCGCCGGCAAGCGCGGTGGTGGAGTTGAAGCGGGGAAGGGTGAGCACGCGCATCTTCTTAATGGCCTTGCGAGCACGCAGAGCGCGCATCTGGGTGCGCATGTCGTTCCAAGTGAAGTGGCAGTACACTTCAGCGCCACGGTTGTAAAGAGCAGCTGCGGTGCCGGAAATGAAGTTCAGGTCCGGATCAAGTGCGATAGGCACATCGTAGCGCGCTGCAAATTCAAGAAGAAGATCGCTGCGGCCTAAGCCCAGGTTGACGAAGTACAGGTCAACGTTTTCGCGGTCGCCCAGCATTTCTTCGAAGAAACACTCGGGGGATTCCCAGTCGTCGCTGCGCTCGATCATAACGGGGTCAACAACTTTAACGCCTTCAGGGAAGTTCTCTTCGCATTTCTTTACAAAGCCCTTGTAAAGCTCCTGGTTCAAGTGCTGGTCAAAGCCAACCTTGAGCGCGTCGCCTGCGCCGAAACGGCAGGGGCCTTCGTAAGATGCTTTGTGGTAAAGGGCCAAAAAGACCGGCTTCACGTTAAGCTCTACATCGATGCCTTTCCTAATCATGACAGTTCCTTTCTCTCTCTCAAGCAGTTCCCTCGCCTGCTTTTGAATAGTCTCCACGGCGCTGGCTATCCCATTGCGCCGATCAGAGGTCACGAGATCTTTGAGTGAAGTTTTCTCGATGTAGTCGATATGGACGCATGCTGCTTCCTCCAGCGGAATGCCTTCCATGATTTGGGCGATAACGCCAATCATCCCCTTAACGATGAGCGCTTCACTGTCCACCAGGATCTTGATACGGTTTTCGCCGATTGTTTCGCAGCGAATCCAGGTCTTTGATTGACAGCCATCAACGGAATGCTTTTCATCCCGAAAAGACTGTGGGTATTCTTCAAGTTCTCCTGCGATTTGCATAAGAACTTCGTACTGAAAGACCGGATCGTCAAGTTCGTTGAACAAGTCGACGAATTCCTGTTGCCGTTCCTCGATGTGACCAGTCATGGCAGGGTGGTTTCCTTACACTGGGTTTCTCGCATTTCCTACGACAAAATCGTGAATACTTCTTTGCAGCGCTCGAGCTGCCGCCATTGTACGAAGGCGGCGCGGTATGCAATAAATACGATTCTCTAGTTGAGCTATACGCTGGGGTTATGCGTGTATTCACTTTTCGAATACAGATATGCATTGTTGGTATTCAGGCGTGCACGTTGCTCCCGCCGGTGTTTTTTACGTCAATCGCGTAAGGTTTTGCTCTTCACGCCGCGGCAAGGAAGAAGTATTCTGATAGTATTAATTTCTTGCTGTTTTTGTTATTACCGAGCATCGATGGGGCGGGGGTTGGCTCATTTGGATACCGAGCTTTATAAGGAGTTCATCTCTCTTGTTTCCCATGGCAGTTTTGTGTCGGCCGCACGCGACCTGAACATGTCGCAACCTTCGCTGAGCCGCCACATGAGCTTGTTCGCGAACCAGCTGGGCTGCAAGCTTTTCTATGAAACGCGCCCCTTGCGTTTGACCGCGGCGGGCGAGACGGTGCTCAAGCACGCCAGTAAAATTGTGGGCGTAGAGAAGACGCTGCTCTCCGAGCTGGCATCCATTCCTTCTTCGGGCGGTGCGCGCATTCGCGTGGTGGATATGCTTCACGTGAATACGCTGTATGTGGGCTTGAACGAAGCGGTTGAAGCCGCGCGGGCTACGTTTCCCGACTTGCACGTTGAATACGTGAATATGAATTCCAGCGGGCTGAATGCTCAGCAGCTGGTGGCGTCGGGCAAGGTTGATATTGCGTTTGAAACGCTGCTTTCCACGGACATGCAGGAGCCCACGCGCTCAATTGACGACTTCTTGGCGGTGCTGATCCCCGAGTTCCACGGTGAGTTCGTGGTGGGCATCCCGCGCAATTCTGCGCTTGCCAACAAGGAAAACCTTACGTTGAAGGACTTGGCGAACGAGCGTTTTATTCTTCCGGCAAATCGCAGCGGTGAGATTTTCCGCCAGGATTTCGTTGATGCGTGTCAAAAGGTCGGGTTTTACCCGAACGTGTCGCTTGTTCCCACGGACAGCGCGTTTATGTTCTACGGCAGCGAGCCGCATGATGCTATTCATTTATTGGTGCGCGTTGACAAGAAGTATCGTCCCATTATTGCTGACCTGGTAAAACAACATACGGTTATTCGTTCGCTGACCGACGAGAAACGCTACATTGATTCGTTTGCCGTGGTTGATCCGAAAAATGACAATCCCGTGCTGTCATTTATTGTTGATTACCTGATTGAGCATGCCAATGCGCTTACGGAGGGCTGGTAAGTGCGAAGAGCGCGCGAAGGGCGCTACTCGTAAGCTCGCGTTGCTGAATAATATAATCTTTTTCTTTGCAGTAGTTTATTCACTGTTTAAGTATTTTTCTATCAGGTACTATTCATAAACTGAAGCCCTCTTTTCATTAACTGTATTTGTCATATGCAACGCCCCAGACCTACAATTTTTGCAGCTCGGAGCATGATTTGCAAAAAGGGGAAAACCGAGCATCTACACTTCCAATGAAAGAGGGGTATATGGAAAGTACAAATGTTACGCTTCGCCAGCGTCTTATTGGCATTGCCATTGCGCTGGTTCTTATTGTAGGCGCTTGCCTGATTCCGGGGTCAGAAGCCTTGGGACGTGAAGGCATTATCACACTTGGCGCTCTTTTGGCTCTGGCTGTTTTGTGGGCAACCTCTGCTCTGCCTATCGGCATTATCGCTCTGCTTATTCCCGTGTTGCTGATTGTCTTGGGCGCCGCTGATGCAAAATCGGTGTTCTCGGGTTACGCAGCAACGCCGCTGTTCTTCATTGTTGCGGTATTCGCCCTGCCCGTTATCATGCAGAAGACCAAGTGGGGTCTTCGCTTGATTAATATGCTTCTCAAGTGGACCGGTTCTGACTCTCGCAAGCTTGTCTTGGGCTTCATGATTGCCACCACCCTTGTTTCCACGGTTATGTCCGACGTTCCGACCACGGTTCTGTTCCTTGGTTTCGCGCTGACCATTTTGAAGGCCGCTGGCGCTAAGCCCGGCAGCTCCAACCTGGGTAAGTGCCTTATGATTGCTGTTCCCGTTGCATCTGTTACGGGCGGTATTGCTACCCCCGCTGGCAGCTCCTTCAACGTTGTTGCCATGGGCATCATGCAGCAGACCGTTGGCTACGGCATCAGCTTCTTCGACTGGATGATTGTTGGTGTGCCGCTGGTTGTTGTTATGACTCCCATCCTGTGGTTCTTCCTGACCACCATCATCAAGCCCGAGCCGATCTCCGATGACTGCCTGCAGGGCATTCGCGACGACGCCGCCGCTGCCACGAAGATTGAGCCGTACGACATCAAGGCTTTGGCCATCATCTTGATCCTTATCGTTCTGTGGATTGCTGGCAACTGGGTGCCCGCTCTCAATGTTACCGTTGTTGCTCTTATCGGTCTGGTTGTTATGTTCCTGCCTGGCATGAGCCTTCTTACGTGGAAAGAATTCCAAGATGCTGTGCCTTGGGGCATTGTCCTGATGTGCGGCACCATCATGTCTATCGGTGGCGTTGTTACCGCTACTGGTGGTGCTAAGTTCCTGGTCGACCTGGTTATGGGCAGCGGCGTTACCGACATGGGCTTCTATCTGTGCATGTTTATCCTGTTCACGTTCGTGTACTTGCTGCACACCGTGTGCCCCATTGGCGCTGCCATCCTGGGCATCTTCGTGCCGATTCTGATTGCCGTGTGCGCCACGTTTGGCGTGTCCCCGGCCGTGCCGACCATCGCTTTGGCGATTGCCGTTGCCGGCAACGTGCTTCTGCCGGTTAACCCCACGGTTATGCTGACCTACGGCGAAGGCTACTACACGTTCGCCGACATGTTCAAGACCGGTATCGTTCCCGCCTTCGTGTTGATTCTCCTGCTGACCTTCTGGGTTCCGTTCATTGCGGGCGTTATTGGCATGTAGAAGGATTCCGGGTTTCCGTTTGCGCGTAGCGCAAGACCGAGTTTCGTGCCTGCTAATCTCGTCCCCTTGCAGAAGGAAGTCGGTCCCTACGGAATTCAAGCCGTCCAAGCGTGTTGCTTATGCGGCGCTGTATAAGCATACGAACAAGCGAAGGGCTTCCCGAAAGGGAGGCCCTTTGTGTGTTTAGGGGATGTTTGGATGATTTGTGCCAAGGCGGCATGGAAGCGAGCGAGTCGAGGCGCGGTTGTTGTGATGCGGGGAAGGAAAGTTGCGCATCGCTTCTTGCGATTATTTAAGGGATACGTACGGCAGCATAATCTACTCGTCTTGCATTCTTAGCGTTTTCGCGCAGGTGGATGTACTTGTATAGCGTGCTCAAACTCAAGCCGCATTCTTTTGCTATTTCCGCAACGGTTGCTTCCCTCATGTCGTATTTATAAAGCGCTTGTTCAACAGAATCCGCGTTCTTTAAAGGTCGTCCACCTTGCCGTCCGCGTGCTCGAGCTTTGCTGCTTGTGTCGGAATCGGGTATATGCAGTATCTCGCGCCAGTTTTCCGGAAAGCCTATTGGCTTCAAATCAACGGTAGGGTGGGCATCAACGATTTGTCCTAATTGTCGACGCAAAAGATTAGTGCGAGCGAGGTCAAGCGATTCGTGCAAGCGGAATAGTACGATAAATGTGGGGAATAATCGCGCGGCATGAAGATGGCGATGCTCTGCGAATAAACGTGGATGGACGGTGAACATTTTGTTGTACAAACGATCATGATGAGCGCATATATTTCTGATTTGAGTGAGGTGTCGCAACCAGTTCTTCATATGTGCATGCGATATCCCGAACTGTCCTGAGATTTCGGAAGCGATGGCGGAATCAGCAAGGTTTCCAAACATCCTAGAGAGGGTGCCGAACGAGGTGTTTTCAATCTCTGCCCAAACAGGAAGCGAACCATACTTTTTCATATGATGAACAGCTAGAGGCTTTTTTACGGCGAGTGCTTGAAGAGTTTCTCTTTCAAGAACGTTTTGCATTCTCTGATAACCCTCTTCATCTTTGAATATGTTGGCGCAATGAAGGGCCTGCGTTCCGTAATGGTTTGCAAGAACGGTTGCAAGTTGCGAACGTAGGCATATTTCAATTGGAGCAAGGGCTGAGAAGATATATTGCGACATTTCTCTGTCGAACGTCTCTATTTGTAGTATGTCATCGAGGGTCGTGCCGGGCAGAAAATGATTGCTTTCTTCCAATGTAATCCAATATCCGCGAAGGCGATAGTAACCTTGCAGGTCAAGAACCGTAATCAATTCTTCTCTAGATGGAGCTAAAAGCCCTTTATCAATTAAATGGCGCGCGAGTTGCTCTGTTGATTGGGGATTTTTGTGCAAGAAAAGGCACGACCCCGCCTGGTCCGCTTCACCGTCATGAGCGG
This sequence comes from uncultured Eggerthellaceae bacterium, assembly GCA_934670115.1. Classification (GTDB taxonomy): domain Bacteria; phylum Actinomycetota; class Coriobacteriia; order Coriobacteriales; family Eggerthellaceae; genus CAKUOV01. Next base: position 9,484 of record CAKUOV010000031.1, on the reverse strand, counting down.
GAGAGGCGTGCGGGGTACTATCAACGTCTATTATAGCGTCATGTTTCTTCATGTCAACCGCCTTATTTCGAAAAATATTTTGAAAAAGTAATCGAAATATGATTTCGAAATATAACAGATAGAAAAAGAAAATGCAAAGGGGATGTTTGGGTGTTTTACGTGCAAGAAAAAGCACGACCCCGCCTGGTCCGCTTCACCGTCATGAGCGGGAGAGGCGTGCGGGGTACTGTTGTCGCCTATTTTAGCAGTATGGGCTCGTGCGTCAAGTGAGCTCTATTTCAACTGCTGACCGTTGCGCTCTACCAGGTCAATAAGCTCTTGTTGGGAATGCACGCCTAGCTTGTTGTATACGTGCTTGATGTGCGTCTTCGCCGTTCCGGGAGAAATGCAAAGGCGGTCGCTGATGGATTTTGCATTGCAGCCTTTCGAGAGTAGCAATAACACGTCTTTCTCGCGCCCGGTAAGGTTGGAAACAGCGGCAATGGCGTTGCAGTTTTGTTCTTGCGGATCGGCGGGAATGAATTCCGCCTGAATCTTAACGCTGCCCCAGCCGCTTTTCATATTGTTCTGGCCATAGAGCATGATTGCCGCAAGCATCGCGCCGAAAAGCACCGTCAGAATAAAAAAGTCAAGACCGACCGATGCAGAGGGGACCGATTTGAGCCCTTCGATAACTGTCACCGAAATCGTGCGTCCCAGAAACGTGCCGAATGCCGCCGATATCGCCAGCCAATAATAGTTGAACGTGGAATAGCGCACGAGGTACGCGTAAAGCGACCAAAGCCCTGCGTATAGGAAATCAAAGCCGAATTGGTAAACGCACACGCCCATAAGTCCCAGCGACAAATCTTTCGTGAGCACGAGCATGATTCCGTACGCCATGAGCGGGATGCTGATCACATAGAGAATGCGGTTGTAGTTGAGGTGCGACGACGCCAGGAAAAAGATAATGGCAAGCGCTGCCACCACGCTTTCCGCGATGGATGCATGTGTGAGCGCGTTTCCGAGTTGCCAGAGCCCGATTTCCGCATAAACGCCCGAGAGCATGCCGGTAATAACAAGGGTTCCTACCAATACTTTCGGCACTTTTGTTTTCGAGTCTTTCTTGAGCTCAATGACTACGGGCGCTTTCTTGTCCGCAAGTTTTAAGCAGGCGAACATGATCAGGGGCAAAACGGCAATGGCAATGTTGAGCGTCCATAGGGGGATGCCGACCAAGAGCGGTTTCGTCACCGAAAGAAGGACCGTTGAAATTGCGTAAATCGTTAGCGCTTGGAGCGGTCCTACCACGGCTAGGTTTTTGACGATGGTCGGCAAAAAACATAAGTGCCCGAACACGTACAACGCGAATCCGAAATAACCCAGGAACTCGTTATGAAAAACGTTGCGCGATACCGCCCAAATAATAGGAGAAAGCACAAGCAGTGCGCAGGCACCGGCGAGTCCTTTGGGACTGCTTACGGAGTAGCGCTTCTGCTGAAAGAGGAGCATAAGCACAAAAAAGCCAATGCACGCAATGATGATGGAGATCAGGTTCAGTTCTGCCGGTCGGGTCCACAGCGTATCGGAAAACAGCCGGATAACGTTCTTGTTGCCAAAAACATTGAAGTGCTCGGCGTTGAACAAGAAGAACGCAACGGTTAAAGAAAGGCCATGAGCGCCCTTCGGCAATATAGATTTTGATGGACGGAAAGGATTTTTGTCCACTGCTTCCCCCGCATGTAGTTTTCCTGCGCGCAACCCCCATTGCGCTACCCGTATCTATTATCTTGGCTGCTTTTAGCCCCGTCAAGAGGAGAAATAGGCATCTACCCCCACCAGGGGTAGATGCATGTCTACCCCTGGTGGGTACATTCGGAGTACGTGATTATATGGCAATATGGTTTCAGCGCAAGCAGAATGAAAAGGCTCAAGCAGGGAGGCAGAGGAGTTTTTTTTCGATCTAACAACTGCAAGCGCGAAAGCAGGTTAAGCAGATCCACACTTTAAGGGAAGGGGTACGGATGACGACTGTGGAAACCGAGATCGGCGGACTGAGCCGGCGAAACTTTTTGAAGCTTGGTGCCGCAGCGGGTGGCGCTATTGGCGTTGCTTCGTTGTTGGGCGCTGGTGGCACTGCTGAGAAAGCACAAGCAAAAACCTACAACACGATCGACGAGATGTTGGAAATCGATCCCGAGAAATTTAAGCGTTTCGATGGCAAGAATGTTGCCTTCATGCGCGCTCGCCTTGTTCCCAAGGGAATGATTCCGCCGGATGATCGCGACAACCAGGACCTGTTCGATCAGTGGACAGGCGCAAATCCCGATACGCCGTTTACCTATGGCGACCCGGGCTACACGCAAATCGACTATGCATTCGAGTTTGGCGGACAGGCTACGTATAATTTGATGGGCGCGAGCGTAACGGGCGCAGGCCGCTCCTTTGACAGCTGCGTGCACATCACTACCCCCAGCGGCGAGTTGGCTCCCTTGACCATGTACGGTCAGACCAGCGCCAGCTTCCCCAATGGCGGCAAGGGCGGCTTTGACGTTGCCAAGGATAAGTACCAGTTCGAAAGCCCGGCTCAGGCATCTTATGCCCTGAAGAAGGCTGCAAAGGTGTTCGGTGCCGACTTGGTTGGCATTGCCCCTTACGACGAGCGTTTCGTCTATGCGACAGAAGTTGCCATGCCCACTGACATGGAAGGCAACCTGATCAAAGAACGGGTGAACCTTTCTCGTCCTATGGATTTCGGTTTTGAGCCGAAGTCGGTTATTGTTCTAGCGTTCGAAATGGATTACGAGTGCTTCAAGGCATCCGGCTCCATGATTGAAACGGGCGCGACTTACACCGCGTACTCTCGCATGGCTGAAGTTGGCTTGCGCGTTGCCCAGTTCCTCAGGAAAATGGGCTACAACACGTATCACTGCGGCAACAATGCATCCCCCAGCGTTGCGGAAGCTATTCGCGCTGGCCTGGGCGAAGGTAGCCGCATGAGTATTCTGATGACCGAAGAGTACGGCCCGCGTGTTCGTCTTGCCAAGGTTTACACCGACGCCGTGTTCGAGTACGACAAGCCAAAGTCCTTTGGCGTTACCGAGTTCTGCGAAGTGTGCCAGGTATGCGCCGACAGCTGCCCGTCTCAGGCCATCACGCACTTGAGTATCAACGACCCCGAGAACAAGCCGACAAGCCTTTGCGCCCAGGACGGCATTAAGAAGTATCAGCTGGACGCTCAGAAGTGCCTGATCAACTGGTATCTGCCGCTTGATGGCAACGACTGCGGCATTTGCATTGGCGTATGCCCCTACAACAAGCCCCAGATCTGGCATCATGACGTGCTTCGCGTTATGACCAGCATCCCCGGCTTCGGCAGCATCGCTCGCTTCTTCGACGGATTCTTCGGCTACGGCGGAATTCCAGATGAGCAGACTCTGACCGACTTCTGGCGCAAAGACATCTAGAGAGGACGTGGCTTACATGGGATTGCTTGAAATGCTTGTATATTCAATCGTTGGATTGGTTATTGGCGCTGTTATCACGCTACTGGTCGTTCATTATCGTAAGGTGGAAATGGGTACGGGCAAACGCGTGGGCGTGTTGGTTCTTTGGATTATCGGTCTGCTTGCTATCGCGTTCGGTATTGACTGGGCGTATGCGTGCACCCTTGAGGTCGAAGGTCAGTCCGCCGCCATGGGTCTTTTGATCTTCGGTGGCATTGGCATCATCTTGGCGGTTATCGGCTTCCGTCTTGGCAAGACGAAGGCGAAGGCCGAAAAAGCTGAGCTTGCGGAAAGCGCAGAATAGTTCTCTTCCTAGGTACGCGTGGTGATCCCTCCCCCAAAACAAGGGGAGGGATACTCGTGTTTTTGCGGTTTGGGGTGTTGAGTGACTGCGACGGCGGCTGCGACAGCGGCTGTGGCGGTGACGGCTGCGACGGCTGCAACGGCTGCGGTAACGCGACTCGCGACCCCTTCGCGATGATTATTGAGCGGGTGTTGTCCGCATCGAAATGCAGGATTAATTTCGTCCCTTAAGGAGAAGTCGGACATATGAAACAGATAATGAGCAACTTTGTTCCAGGCCCTCATGTTGGTCTGTTTGTGGAGGTCGAAGGCGATGAAAGCGTTTTCTTGAACGAGGTCATCAACACGATTATCGCCAGCTCCACGTACGATATCGATGAAGAAGCGCTTGAGGAAGAGGCAGCGCGCGCTGAAAAGCAGCTGCGCGAGCGTCTGGTGGAAAATAAGAAGTCCGTGGGCGCGTTCTGCTACGTGAACGGCATTACCGAGGACCAGCTTTTTGATTATTGCAAGGCAAACTTGGTGCGAACGGCTCTTGAGAATGCGACGATTCTTTCCATTGCAGAGATCGAGGGTATCAAGGTAACCGAGAAGGACCTGGCGGCTTACAAGCAGAATTATCGCGAGCAGTACGCGCGCGTGCTTCTAACGGAGCCGGATTTCGGTGAAGAAGAGCTGGTCGAAGCGATTTGCGCGCGCAAGGTTCTGAACTTCCTTAAGGACAACAATACGGCACAGCGAAAGGGTGACTGGTAATATGGCGGATCGCCAAAAGACAACCTTGTCGAAAAAGGTGCGAAAGATTCTCTTCGCTTTGGGTTGCGTTGTGATCGCAGTGCTGTTTGCACTTGATCTTGCGCATCACGAGTCAATCAACGAGTCGTTTTTGGATGGCTACGATACCTTCGATCGATATGAGCGCGTAAGCGACGAGCCGCCTGTCTACGAGGTGTTTAATGGCGATGATACCGTTGGATACCTGGTAGTTACGGGCCATTACGGATATCAGTCCGAGGTTGTTATGGCTACGCTTGTCAACCTGGAAGGCAACATTGTTGACACGCGCGCGTACAGCCAAGAGGAATCGCCGTCGTATTTTCGCAAGCTTATCGGGCAGGGCTTTTTCAAGAAGAACTTCATGAATAAGCCCATCGAAAACGGCTTCAGCATTGAGACGAACGTGGACGCGATTAGCCACGCCACGATTTCGTCGAATGCAGCAACGAAGGCTATCAACGAAGGCGTGACGTACGTGGGCGAACATTACCTGGGAACCACGGTTGCCAAGCAGGATGCTGGCGTGAAGGTTGGTTATCTTGACGCGTTAGTGCTGGTCATGTTGATATTGGCGCTGGTAGCATCGCGTTTCTCGAAGAACGCGAAGCTGAAGTGGGTATGCCGCGTGTATTCCATTGTTGTTATGGGATTCATGGCGTCGCAGTTCATTACGCTGTCGGTTTTGGTTGCGTTGTTCTCGCTTGATTGGCCCAGCGTGGTGGACTACCTAAGGTGGTATTTGCTGGTTTTTGGCGCGCTGATTATGCTGCTTGCCACGGGAAAGAATACGTATTGCGCCTACATTTGCCCGTTCGGTGCGCTGCAGGAGGTTGTGTTTGCGTTTGGCGGCCCCATTGGCAAGAAGCCGCTGAACCCTACGGTGACCAAAGTTCTGAAGTGGTCGCCGGGCATTCTGGTGTTTGTGTCGCTTGCGCTTACGCTGGGATTCCATAACCTTGACTTTGCGAATTACGAGCCGTTCTCGCTGATATTTGGCCAGGTAGGCGTGGGTATTCAGTGGGCGCTGCTGCCGCTGGTGTTTGTTGGCGCGTTGTTCTCGCGTCGCATTTACTGCAACTTTGCATGCCCCGTGGGGTATGTGCTTACGAAGATCGTGATGCTGCGCGCGAAGGTCGTGAAGGCTGTGAAGGGCAGCAAGGGCGGCAAGGCGGATGGCGATAAGGCTGCGGTGGGCGTTGCTGGTGAGGCGGCTGAAGCTGCTGGTGTGGCGACAGGCGAGGATGGTGCTGCTGGCGAAGCGGCTGCGGTGGCTGGCGATGCTGCGGCGGCTGGGGCTGCGAATAAGGACGAAAAGGCTGCTCCGAAGGGCGCAAAGGGACGTAAGCCCATGAAGGTGCACGATATGCTGGTCTTTGTGATGGGGCTTGCCATTGCGGTAGTGTCGCTTCTTGCTATCATCAATGCGACCGGCGTGTTCGGCGGATAGGATTCGTGCATGCGTCGGTGCACTCGAAAAACGTTTTTCACCCTGGCGGCCATCGGCGCTTCGGCGGCCGCCTGGGGATTTTCTGGCTGCGCAGGTAGCGTTAGCGCCGCTGCTGGTTCGAAAGCCGGTAAACGCGCTTCAGCGGATGCGCAGGTGGATGGTCTGCTGTCGGTTGACTTGTTCGCTTTCGACACATTTGTAACGTTGCGCGCAGCTTGCAGCGGCGATGTTTTGAGTGCCATGACCGATCGATGTGCTTACTTCGAATCGATTTTTTCGCGCACGCGGAAGGAAAGTGATGTTTCCGCGATTAACGCTGCAGATGGCAAGCCGGTTTCGGTGAGTTTCGAGACGGCCGATATCATTCAGAAGTCGTTGGCGTACAGTGAGCGGACGGGTGGATTGTTTGATATCAGCATTGGCACCGTGTCCGAACTTTGGGACTTCAAGAACGGCGTTGTTCCCAGCGAGCAGGCTATTGCGCAGGCGTTGCCGCATGTCGGCTACCAGGGGATTGTTGTCAATGGACAGGCAGTGCAGCTGAAAGACGCGCGGGCGCGCATTGATTTAGGCGGCATTGCGAAAGGCTACGTTGCCGATGATCTGGCGCAATACCTGGTAGAGCAGGGGTGCGAAAGCGCGTGCCTGGACATTGGCGGTACGATTCGGACGATTGGGAGCAAGCCAAACGGCGAGCCGTGGCGCATTGGGGTGCGAACGTCGGGTGATGGCGTTTTGGCTGATGGCGCTGCGGATGGTGGCGTTTTTGGCAGCGATGCGGACGATGGCGCTTCTGGCGCCGCTGCAGGTGACGGCTTGTGGAGCGACGGCGTTTCGAGCGGCGTGCCTTCGCCTAGGGGCTCTTCTTCCGCCGCTTCTGGCTCGGGCAGTCGGGATGGTGAAAACCTGGTGGTGGTTGCCGATGCAGAGGGGCTGTCGGTTGTTACGAGTGGGCTGACCGAGCGCGCGTTTGTGCAGGACGGGAAGGCGTACTGGCACATTTTGGACCCGCGGACGGGGTATCCGGTGGACAGCAGCATAGCAAGTGCGAGCATCATGGGCGCACTTGCGCTTGACGGCGAGGGCTTCACCAAGCCTTTGTTCATGATGGAACCCGTTGATGCGCTGGCGTGGATTGAGGCGATGCCTTCGGTCGAGGCGGTGCTTGTAGGGCGGGACGGGCAGGTTATGACGACATCGCACGTGCCGATATAAGGCTTGTAGAGAGGATAGGGGCTTGTGAAGGGCGGAATCTTTCGTGCGAACCGCGCCAACTTTGTTGTTGTCGTGATTATCGCGTTGGCCGTTGTGGCCAGCTTTTCGATTGCTTCGTATTCTTCTGCGCGCGTGGAGCCGTCGGGGCTTACGGCGGTGGTGCATGCTGCGCATGGTAAGACGTATCGGCTGCCCCTTGATACGGACACGGTGGTTATTGTGGAGACGGATCTTGGCGTGAACGAGGTGACCGTGGAGAACGCGCGCATTCGCGTAACGCAGTCGGACTGCAAGAACCACGATTGCATGCGGCAAGGTGCCATTTACACGCCAGGTCAGCGGATCATCTGCTTGCCGCATGAGTTTTACATCGAGGTTGTTGGCACGCGCGTGACGGACGGTAGCGCCAAGGCGAGTGCGGAAGGTGGCGCCCTGGTGGATGCGGGTGTTTCTGGCGCTGCGAGCGCGGCGGACGTTGTGAGTCGCTAGCGCGGCGGTGGGCGGATGCGGATGAGCGCGCAGGGGAAAGATCATTCCGTTTTGAGCTTCGACGAGGCACGCTATTGGGCATCGGTCGGAGTGATGGCTGCGTTTGCGCTGGTCATGAGCTATGTGGAGACGTTCATTCCCGTGCCGGTGCCTATTCCCGGTGTGAAGCTCGGACTGGCGAATGCGGTGATTTTAGCGGCGCTTTTGTGCATGGATTTCAGGAGCGCATTTTGCGTTGCGTTGGCAAAAGTGCTGGTGGCGGGTTTTCTTTTCGGGTCGCCCGTGATGATCGCGTATTCGGCGGTCGGCACGGTGTTTGCCACACTAGCCATGGGCGCGGTTGCGAAGATTCCTGGGGTGCATCCCATTCCCGTGGCAATAGTCGGTGCGGTGTGCCACAACGTTGGGCAGTTGCTGGTGGCAAGCGCGTTGCTGGGCACAGGTTTGGTGTGGTTCTCGGCGCCCATTCTGTTTTGCGCTGCATGTGCGACGGGTGCGCTTACGGGTGCGCTGGCGAAGGGCCTTGCGGATGCGTTTCGGGAGGAGTCGCTTGCGAGTGCGGCACGGAGTGCGGGTGCTTGTGCGGGTGGTGTTGCGGTGGCTGCTGGCGGTGCGGGCGCGGCGTGGGGCGCGGGTGAGGCTGCAGGCGGCGCGGGCGCGGATGTGACCCGCGACTTCAAAGGTGCAGGCTGTGTCGCAGCGAACGATGCGAGCGCGGCATGGGGCGCAGATGTGGCGCGCTGCGCGTGCGAAGCGGCTGGCGGCGTGAGTGTGGGCGCGGCTCGTGGCTTCAAAGGTGCAGGCCGTGCCGCAGCGAACGATGCGTGCGCGGTAAGTGGTTTCGAAGCTTCGGCTGATGCTGTGCCGAGCAGTGCGAATGCGGACGTTCGGTTCGTTTCAATCGACACGCGCGTTAAGCTTTTCTGTTTTATTCTGTATGCGATTGTCCTGTTCAAGGCGGAGAATCCAGTCGTTTTAGCTCTTTGCGTGCTGTTTGCTGGTGCTTTTGCGGGCGTCGTCCATGTTAGTCCTAAAGAGGTGCTGGCTGCGCTGAAGCCGCTCGGCGTTATTCTGATTATCACGCTGGTCGCTCAGGTGCTTTATTGCCAAAGCGGCACGGTGCTCTTTGAAGTTCACGAGTTTCCCGTTTACGCGGAAGCGGTTTTCACAGCGGTTTTTATGATTGCGCGGCTGGTTTGTCTTATGGTGGCAAGCTTGGCATTTATGCATTGCGTGTCATCGAAACCCCTGATAGATACGTTGTCGTGGTTTTTGCGGCCGCTTCGTCGGCTGGGCGTGCGCACCGATGCTTTCATGCTGATGCTGGACGTTGCTTTCTCGCTGCTGCCTTTCCTAATGGCCGAAGCGCGCGTCTTGATGGCTGGTGATGTTGATGGGCAGGGGAAGGGCCCATCAACAGGCGATGGAGATGCGCTCGACAGGAAAGGGGAAGGCTCGGCGACGGAAGGCGAAGGAGCCGCTGCAGGCGCACAGGGGAAGGGTTCGACGACGGAAGGCGACGGAGTTGTTGTTGGCACGCAGGAAGAACGTCTGTCGTTCCGCGGCCGCGCCCGGGCTGCGCTCGATAGGTGCAAAGCAGTCCTTTTGCGCCTATTCAGGGAGTCCTTCAGCTACGTAGATGCCCTTGCGGAGACGTTTGTTGCGAAGGGAACGTAAGGGCGCTAGGGGGAGCGCTACAAGCGGTCTCGGGTATACGAGACCGCAGGGATGAGGAGCGGAAAAAGCGCATTTTTTGAACGCAACAATA
>CAKUOV010000030.1 GCA_934670115.1 uncultured Eggerthellaceae bacterium | reverse complement strand
TTCCATTGTCGGCCTAATCCGCGGAAAGTCATGCAGCAGGGGCTCTCAATTTATTGTGTCCTGCTCATATCGTCTTTTGTTGGCGGGGTGCTGCGCTTGCGGGCGAGAGGTGCGTGAAAATCGGAGTGTGCGTCGAATCTGTCCCTGTGCACGTCCATGTCCGTCTTCTTCTGGTTTCATTTAGTGATTATGTTGCATGGTGCATTTTCACTCAATGAAAAACGTGAAACTGTGCGAAACGACATGAGCGCAATTGTCAATGGGGAAACGATTGTGATGCAAGGGATTGGAGCACCGGGGGAAGAAGGAATTTCGCGCCGGACAGAGAAGGAATCTACCACGCGCTCTGCGGAGCAAAGGCCAGCGCACCACCATGCGCCGTTTGTCTTATTGCCACGAATAATCGAAGTCGTCGGTATCGTCTTGCCACGGGCTGATTTGCGAGGGCGCGCCCACAAGCGACTTGCCTTCCTTGTGGACGGCGTACCATAGGTCGAGTGCTTCGCGCACCACTTTGCTTGCGCTTTCTTCAGGAGCCTATGCGGCAATTTCATCGAGCCATTCTTTTTGCTTCGTTTCAATGATCACGCTTATATTTACGGTAGACCCCTTCGCAAAACTGCGGGGTCTGCCGCGTTTCTTTTTCTGATCCTGCTCTTTTGTTGTTTGCTCGGCCGGTGCTTGTCTGTGCTCGGGTTGCAGGTGCTCGGGTTGCGCGTTTGCGAATTGCATGCGTTCGGCTTGCTCTTGCCCTTCCTGGGCGCGTCCCAACGACCCCGTTTCCATGGATTCCAACATAAGAATACCTCTATCTTTTCTTTTGGGGGCGTGATATGGTACGCATGGTACCTTGAATTAAGTATTAAAAAATACGAATTAAATAAAAAACTAAAAAATACCTGATTGAGCCCTTTTCCGGCACGGTTATTTTGCATGATAGTCAGAGTCGAAGGAGGGATTCTCAGTGCGAACCATCCCGCAGAAAAATACTCAACAAAAAATCGTTTTGCGATGCAAGCCGCAAAACTTTGATCAGTGGGCGGCCGCGCTTTCTTTTTACAGCGTTTCGCTTTGTGCGCCGGAGCGTCCTCTTGAAAAAGAGCTAGCGCAGGCAGCGTTGGACCAAACCGATTTGTTCGTGATTGTCGATGACGTGCAATCCTCGGATGAATCCCTGATCAATTCACTGCGCACGTACTTAGAAACCGACCAGCGCGTAACAACGCGTATGCGCATTGCGTTCGTGGCCGATCGTCGGCGCGAACTCCCTTCTTCTCTCTTCCGCATTTTGGCGAACTACGACATTTACGACATTATTGTTCCGCCGAAAGATAATCTGCTTGATTTCAATCCTTACGTCGAAGTCGCTCAAGTTCTGTCGCGGCCTAAGAGTTACAGCGAAATTGTGCCCTACCTTGCGGGCGAAATCGTGAACCCGAAGCTTGTTGGTTTGACGTCCGCCGAAGCGCTGCGTGAACGCACGCGTGCTCAGGTGCGCATTGCGGTGGCGCAAATCGATCAACGTCGCGGTGGTTCAACGCATACGTCGCTTTTGTTCGCGCGCGTGCTGGTTCTTCTGGGATACAAGGTGGCGCTTTTCATTGATGATCGCACGTGGAAAAACATGCGGCGTTGCTATCCGCGTGCGCGGTGCAATGTGGAAAACGGCATGATGACATTGGCGGGCATTGATTTCTACCGCAACGAAGGATTTGCGGGCGCAAACGGATACGACTACGTTTTGGCGGATTTCGGGTGTGCGCGCTGGATTGACTTGGAGCCCGACCAACGTGCCCAAACGCTGGGCGAGAGTTTTCGCTCGGCATCGCTTGCGGTGCTCACCTCGGTGGTTTCCCCGTGGGGCGATCACGCATCGTTCGAGCGCGTGCTGAAAATCTGGCAAAAGAAGGGCGAACTGCAGAATTTAGGTGGCGTGAAATTCGCGTTTTTCGGCATTTCGCACGACGCCGTCTACGAAAACTGGCAGGAAGCGGCGCAGCGCTTGAACCCCAAGGCGGAGCTTTATCGCATTCCGTATTTGCCCGACCCCTTGCACTACGAGGCAAAAGAACATCATTGCCCTGAATTGATTGACATTCTATCGCCTATTTTGCGCGCGAAAGACCGGTAAGTTGGGCTTTCGCAGGTTGGCTGATAGGAACATTGAGGGGTTGCGATGATGTTTTCGCAGGAACAGATGGAGGAATGGGAAGCGCGCGCGGTGCCGCTTGATGAGCGCGGCGAAAGCGAGGCGTATTTTCCGCTGTGGGGCATTGTCGATGTAGACGATTACCTGCAGAAAAGCGATGCGTCGCGTGCTGAACAGCAACGGGCGGTGGCGCTGAAGGGCGCTGGTGCCGAAGACGAGATTAGGGCATCGGACGCGTGTGCGGAAAGTGCAGCGGGCGTTGCGGCGGGTGGTGCAGCCGCAGCGGCAGGTGTTGCGGCGGCGGCGCGACCCTCGGCGGGCGCGCGTGTTGCGTGGGGCGCGTGGTTTTGGGTGAAGCGTGTGGTAATTGCGCTGGTGGTATGCGTTGTTGGTTCGATGCTGGTGACCATGGCGCTGAATCCCGCCATGACGTTTTTCGATGCGGCAAACGCTTTGTTTGGCGGCATTACGGGTTTGGTTGAGAAGGTGCTCGGATAGCTTGGGTTTCAAACGGTTGATGCGCGTGTGGAGGTGCGCGCGTTGGCCGAGAGAGTTTGGAGATAGGGGTTTATGGTGGGCGTTTTCAAGAAAAGGAGAAACTTTGCAGCACGCATTGTTGCAGCGGCTCTGGCGGCAGTGCTTTGCGTTTCGTCGGTGCCGTGTGCTGCTTTCGCGCAGGCGGTGAACGATGCCAACGCGCAGAGTGCTTCGGGCGCGGCTTCGCAGGAGGCGCGTGTGGCGGAAGATGCTGGGGAAGGCGCCGACGCTATCGGCGCTGGCTTCGAGGTTGGTGCCGGGGAAGGAGCTGGCACTGCTGGTATCGGTGCAGGGTCGAACGGCGAAGCAGCGGCTGGCGTTGCATCCGGTGGCGCGGACGAGTGCGACGCGGGCACGGGTGCCGTAGTGAGTGCGGACGCGGGTGCGATTGCGGCATCGGCGGAGCGCCCGCCGCTGAGCAGTGCGAGCGCGGGCTTGAGCGAAACCCAGGACTTTGCGACGCAGGAGCTTGAAGCGCGGACAAATGCTGCCGCGCAATTCCGCGACGATCGCATTGCTCTTGCGTCTGCGAGCTACGATTATTCCGGAATAGCGCATTGCTGGTTCCGCAACGACAGTCCAACCGACTACGTATTCACCGTTGAAATCGACGGTGTGTCGTACGAAGCGTATTGCTTGGATCCCGCTTTGCCTGCTCCGGCGAATGGCTGGTACACGTTCTATGCCACGTGGGACGATGACGAAAAAGCATACGATATCGTGCTGGATACCAAAGATGCCGAAGTTCATTGGAGCCAGGTTGACATAGGTCTAGGATGCCAAAGCGTGGGCGGTTTCCGTATCTATGCAAAAGGCGATTTCACGCTGACGAAGTCCAGCTCGAACCTGGAAGTGTCGGGAATCTATAACGTTGCTGGTGCGGTTTATGGCTTGTACTGGTATTACGTTGATGCGCAGGCGGGAAACGAGCCCGATTATCGTTTGGTGATTGGAGATGATGGCTCGAGTGATACGCTTACGGGTCTTACACCTGATGAACGCTGGTATGTGCGTGAGCTTGAGGCGCCTACGGGTTTCGCGCTTGATCCGACGATTTATACGGTGCCCATTCGTCCGAATCAGGATAATTCTTATCACGTGACAGATGAGCCCGTTATGGACCCTAACAATGTTCTGCTCAAGAAGGTGACCGCGGATGGCCAAGAGTATTTGGGCGAGCATCTGTCCTTGGCAATGGCGGAATACCAGTTTGATTATTATGCAGGATATTACGACACCGTCGAACAGGCTCGTGCATCGGGTGACCCTACGCGCAGCTGGGTGCTGAGGACGAACAATAATGGATATACAGGAGTTCGGTATGCCGATAAAACGTTTACGCACGACGACGTTGAATACCCCTATCTTGTAAACGGAGAAGTGTATCGTGCGTCTTCGGGGAAGCCGAGTATGCCACTCGGAACGCTGGTAATCCATGAAACAAATCCGCCGTTTGGATACAAGGTGTCTTCTTCGATTTTTATTGCGCAATTAAAACAAGCAGATAATGAATTTGGTTACGAATGGGCTTTTGGAGGGGAAGGCTTCGCTGATGGCAACGTCGCGCTCGATAAAGAATCCGTTGATGCTGGTTCTCTTACCATTCTCAAGAAGAGCAAGAATCCCGATCTTACCGCAGGAATCAATAGTTACTCGTTGGCAGGCGCGCGCTTCGACATCTACGATAATGCTGCCTGCCAAGGTGAACCTAAATATACGTTGGTTACAAAAGAAAATGGCACGACCGATACCATCGAAGAATTACCTCCCGGATTGCACTTGTACATCAAAGAAGCGATTCCGCCCCAGGGTTTCAAGGAATCTTCGGACGTGTACGAAGTTATTATCAAGCCGGGAGAAGTTTCGGTGACCACGGTAGTTATCGAGAACGTGCCCGTCTATGCGGCGCCTTCCGTTTCTCTTGTCAAGAAAGACAGCAATGGTGACCAGGCTTTTAAGGGCAGTGCAACGCTTGCGGAAGCGGAATATACGTTCGCGTTCTATGCGGGTAAAAGCTCGGCACAGGGAACACCCGATGCAACCTGGGTTGGCGTAACGGATAGAGAAGGAAGAACCTCGCTTGATCAGGCAACGCTCGTATCGGGGTCGGAATGGCTGATCGAAGGTCAGTGCGTGTTGCCTCTCGGCTTTCTAACGGTAGAGGAAACGAAAGCGCCGCAAGGTTACCAGAAATCCAACGAAGTATTTTCTGCTCAGGTTGTTTACGACGAGCAAACACGTACAGCGAAGTGGGTAAAAGGCGATGCGCTTTCGGATGATGCGGATTTTCGCGATGCCATCGAATTTGAAGCGGCCGAAGATATCAAACTGTTTGGCATAAGCGTCTATAAGAAAATCCAGGGTGCGCAAACGGGGATTTCTCCTGAAGGCATTCAATTTGAAATTGTGTATAAGCCCACGGGTGAAGTGGTGAAAACAATCACGATTGGCGCAGATGGAACGGCGACAACGGGCGAGCGCGCCCTGCCGTGCGGTAGTTACGAAGTGCGTGAAGTTGAGGAGAGCGTTCCAGCGGGGCTGTTGCCGTATAGCGCCACTTCGAAAACAGGGAGCAATGTTATCGACACGATTGATGCTCCCGACGATGGATATTTCCCCTTGTATCAAGTGATTCAAACGGAGTGTACCGATTACACGAGCGACACACCACACGGCGAAAAGAAAGATCATACAACGGGGCAGCCGATTGCTGGTATGGAATTTACGCTTTATCGTTATACGGGAAGCTTAGTGATCGACGATGGGTCGGTGGATGCTGCAGCTGCGGATTTCGATCCGTATCAGGATTATTGGTCTCAGCAGGAAACAGTAATGACCGACGCACATGGTAAATTCGAGTTCAGCACACAACCGTACGGCGTCTATATGATGGTCGAGACGAATCCCGAATGGCATTATCTGAGCACGTCGGAGGGCGAATATGATGGTGCAAGCAAGGATCCCCTTGCTACGGCGCGCGTGTTCGTTATTGACAAGGACCATCCGTGCGAAATGCAGCTTTGGGAGGATATCGCTATCCAACTTGAATGCACCGTTGATAAATCGACGATTTCGGTGACGTCTTCGGGGCTGATTTCTAAAGAAAGTTCCGATGCAGAAGATACCGTTTCGAATGTGGGCATTGAGGAATATCGCTACGATGTATCGTTTGACAGCGGGAATACGAATACGTACGCCGATGAATATTGGATGGTTGACCAACTAAATATGGTCTGCGCACCGTTCGATCTTCGCGTGACGACGATTGTGCTTCCTGTGGTTGAAAACGACTCTATACCAACTGTTGCGCTTCTGATTAAAACGAATAAAAGCACCGGTGAATCATGGGCTCCCGCAGTTGAGACTGCTTGTCACGAGTCAACGCTGTGCGATGGTTCTTCCCGTTTCAACGGAGCTGGCTGGCGATTTGCGGGAACGTATTCCTCCGATACGTCCACGATGATTTCCGTGGAGAGCTTGGGGCTGGCTCGAGATGAATATCTCACGGGTTTGTGCTTGTACTACGGCGCCGTTGAAAAGGACTTTTCAACGTTGAGTCCCTTGTCGTATATGGTGGTTGCAACGCATGAGCTGGCCGAAGGTGTTGTAATTCCCAACACGGCAACCAGTCACATTACGCGCAATTGGGCGCAGCGTGATGGTTCGGTGAATGGGTTGTCCGACGATGATATCGATAGCGTTGCTACCACGGTTTTAGGTACGTTTGAGCAGCATTTCGATCGCGGGTACTCGCCGACTTCGAGTGGGCGTTTGGGTTCTTGGAAGCCGACGTTGCCCCAAACAGGCGATGCAATGTTGCCATTTGGGCTTTTAGCGCTTGCTGGCGCGTTGACATGCGCTGCTGCGGGCGTGTATATTTTCGCAAGGAATCGACGCATACGTGTTCGGCTTGCAGGGAAGGGGTCTGCTGTGGGTAAATCGGCTGGCAAGATGATGGGGTTTTTCGTGGCGCTGCTTTTAGTCGCGCTTCCCCTGGCGGGGTGCTCATGCAGCAGGCAGGGCATTGAGTCCGCCTCATCGGACGCGTCGGCGGCTGCTTCGGCGAGCGGTGCTGCCGCATCTTCCACCTCGGCTTCTTCCGATGCCGCGGCTAGCGCTTCTTCCGATGACGTTGATGCCGGGGAGGACAATGACGACTCTTCCGAAGAGGCTTCCTCGTCGGGCGATTCTTCTTCGTCGAGCCAGGGCGGCGGCTCGGATTCTTCCTGGACCGCGCCTTCCTCCGCGCCCGCGGGTGGTTCTTCGGGCGGCGATTCCAGCTCGGAGACTTCTGAGCCGCAGCCCGCTGCACACGAACATTCGTGGGAATGGGTCCCGCAGTGGGTGGATGTTGTTCACCGCGAGGCGTACGACAAGCCGGTGTACCGCTGGGCAACATGGTGCTATAAGTGCAATGTTGAGGTCAGTGATTCGCATGGTGAGGATATGTTCTTGCAAGGTGATGGTGGCCATAACCTCACCGATAAAAAGGTCCTCGACCACTATGAGCACGTTGAGGCCGAAACCCATCAGGAAGATCACGGTTATTACCGCTGCTCCACCTGCGGCGAAACGTACTAGCAAGGGGGCAATCATGACGCAACTCATCTCAGCCCGCGGCGCGCATGCCGCAGGTGGCGCTGCAGCGCGCGTTGTCGCCGTCGCGATCACAGCCGTCGTTGCCGTTTCCCTGCTGGGCCTTTCAACTCCGTCCCGCGCTGAAGCAACCAGCGCGCCCGCCGTGACGCAAACGCGTATCGTCACGTGGCTCTCCACCGACGAGCAGCCTGACTTCGCAGAAGCATTCGAGCAGGACGGGCTGACGTATTCCCTGGTTGGCACGGAAATCGAGCAGCTCGAATCGCAGTTCGGTACTGTGCCGGCGCAACGTTCCGTGACCGTGCCGTGCGAGCCCGCTGATCTGGATGCGGTGCGCAATTCGTTTGCGCAGGCGCTCGACGTGGACCAGGACGGCTATGCGGGTTCCATCCCGTTGGTGCAGGTGGCGGCTGCGCCTGCGTACGCGCGGCGCGCGTGGGAGGTAAACGAGCTGCGCGATTTCGCGGGGTTGCCTAGCAACGACGCCATCCAGATTGCCGCCGAACTCGCGTTCAATAATCCCGAAACGGAAAACGACCTGGTCCTTCGCCTGGCGTCGTTATCGTGGTCCATCGATGCGCTCGATGCGAACGGGCTTCCGTCATCGTACACGGCCCACGCGCTGTACCGCGGCGCCGATACCGCATCGGTGCTCGACCATTATGACGTGACGGCGTTCTATGAGGGCGATGTGCAGGCTATCGAGCCGGTTATCACATACCAGGCCACGCTGAGCTACCGTGCGCCTGCCGCCGAAGTTTCGGGCGGCGCGGACGATTCCGACGGGCTGCCCCTTGCGGCCATCGCAGCGGCCGCGGCTGCCGTTGCTGCAGCTGCGGCAGCGTTCGGCGTGTTTTTCTGGCGCCGGCGTCGCGACGTGCGCGTATGCCGCGTGGAGGGTTCTGCGCGTGAAGGCGTTTCTGCAGGTCAAGAACGTGAAGGCGATTCTAGCACCCCAAGCGGTTGCCAGCAGGGCGACAAGGGAAGCAATGCTGCGCGCGAAACACTCAAGGTAATTGCCCGTGTTTCCTCGAAACGCGCGAAAGATGGAACGCTTGTCGTGGAGCTTCCGCCGCGCTTGGATGTAGCGGCACAGCGCTATGCTCTGATGCTGGCGCCCCACAAGGCGGACGGCGGCGTTTTGGACATCGTGCAGTGCGGCCGCCTTGTTGCCGCCACCCGCGCCGATAGCATCGTGTACTTGTAGATGAGACTCCGGGGCGCGCGGCCTTCCCGTGCGCCCCGAGCGCTGGCTAGGATTTGTAAGCGTCAAAGAAATCCTCTGGCAATCGGAGAGTGATGCTTCTACCTGGGAAATTACACTTTTTCAAGGGAATTAATGCCCATAAATCGCACTTTTTCAAGGGAACCAAGGTTGTAAGCGCATGATGCGCGTATTGTGGGTGAGGCCATGCAGCAAACCATGTTGGGTGCCGAAGGAATTGGCGTTCCTTCGGCGTCATGATAAAAACGACCCACTTTTCTGTGGGTTTGCTGAAGCTAACTTTTTTGCGACCTGGGGAAACGCTCGTTTCTCGTTCCTTCCCGCGCCAAAAAGCACCGAAAAGTACCCCGTTTTTATCGTTGGCCAGCCAATCCGCCACCGCCGCCGTCCCGCAACTCGAACCGTCCTGCCGCCTTTCGCACCTCTTCGCCGCTCCGACAGGTTTCCTTTGCTGCCGCCCTTGCCTCCGGCCTGCGGTTCTTGCGTCGCGAGTCTTGGCGTCATTGTCGTAGCCTGCTGCGCCGCTTTCCGCCGCCCTTGTCGCATTGCGGCTACAACAAATTGACAAAAACGCTCCTAAAACACTGCAACAAATTGACAAATTGCAACAAATTGACAAAAATAGCTTCAAAACCGTGCAACAAATTGACAAGGAGTTGCTGTGCTTAAAAGAAAAGCCCTTGCACAAATGGAAAGTTGGTTTGCGAACCGCACACATCAAGCTCTTTTGGTGACGGGCGCGCGGCAGGTGGGTAAGACCTATTTGATTCGTGAGTTTGCACGAACTCACTGGGAAAATGTTGCCGAAATCAATTTCTATGAGAACAGTGAGGCAAAAGAGGCCGTATCGTCGGCCAAAAACGCGCGCGAGCTGTTTCTGCGTCTAAGCGCATATTCGCCATGCCCCCTTTCTCCTGGTAAAACGGTTATCTTTTTGGATGAAATTCAGGAGGTCAAAGAAGTTGCTACTGCTATCAAGTTCCTCATGGAGAGGGGCGACTTTGATTACATCCTGTCTGGTTCGATGCTGGGAGTCGAACTGAAGAGCATCAAGTCTAATCCAGTGGGTTTCATGAGCACTCTTGTTATGTATCCTTTAGATTTTGAGGAGTTTTGCTGGGCAAATGGCGTGAACGATGACGTGCTTGAAGAGGCGCGAATCGCTTTTCATGAGAAGCGACCTGTTGACCCTTTCGTTGACGGAAGACTATCCGATCTTCTGCATCGCTACTTAATTTGCGGTGGTATGCCCGATGCTGTTGTGGCGTTTTCCGGCACGGACAACATCAGTGCAACCCGATTGGTCCACGAAGCGATTGCTACTCAATATCGCAACGATATCTCGAAGTATGCGGGTGACCGCGTTCTTGTTGTAAAGCGTATATTCGACCTTATGCCGTCTGAGATTTCTAAGCAGAACAAGCGCTTTGTGGTGAAAGACATTAGCGGCGACTCTCATGTGGACCGTTACGTGAATGATTTTCTTTGGCTTTCCGATGCTAACGTTGCGCTGCCAACTTACAACGTTACGGAGCCCCGTTATCCCTTGCGAACATCTTTGGAATCAAAAAAGTTCAAGCTTTTTTTGTCGGATGTGGGCCTGCTGACCTATCTTTGCGGAATGGATGTGGTGCGAAGCCTGGCTTCCGATCGTGTTGATATCAATTATGGGGCGATTTACGAAAACTTTGTTGCGCAAGAGCTTGCAAGCCACGGTCATGATTTGCTTTATTTCAGCAACAGGGCGCAAGGAGAGCTCGATTTTCTGGTCCAGAAACAAAATCGCGTTATTCCTATAGAGGTCAAATCGGGAAAAGATTATCGTAGGCACAGCGCTCTCGACAACGCTCTTAAGACTTCCAACTGGGGTATTGAAGAGGCAATTGTCCTGCATGAAGGAAACGTCGAGCGAGGGTTGGGCATCGACTACCTTCCTGCCTATATGGTCATGTTCTTATAGATTTGTTTTCCGGCGTGCGGCGAAGGAATCTGCTGTGGGTGAATCGGCTGGTAAGATGATGAGGCTTTTTGTGGCACCCCTTCGCCACCCCAACCCGATTCTTTCGCCGTACCGTCACACTCCCGCACCGCCACCGCAGTCCTCCACCCGTCGCGTCAATTGCGTGCAATTCTCTGGCCCGTCGCGCGCGGCGATACGCATCGCAACAGGCATCGCGGCAAGCGCCCCAGTGAAGGCCGCGCAGTCGCTTCATGCTTCAGCTGCAAACAGCGCCTTCACCTGCGGATTTTACGCTGTGCGCCTTATCGTAACGGCTTTGGCATCGCGACCGCCATTTCCCCTGATGCGATATGGAATCATGCCCTAAGGAATTGTCTCCACAGCCTAAAAAAACTATAATTTCACCGTTCGTGGTTGGACAGCGGTATTCCTGTGCCCAAAGACGGGGAAACTCGGCGGAATTTCGAGTGGGGCCTTATCCGAAGTGAGACCTCAAACGAAGTTCCTCCCCAGATTTCGATCAAGGCGTTCGACGCGCTTTTGACCAGGGAATACAGGCGGTTGGACCACGAATCATGACTTGTGTCTTTGCGGTTCGCTAAAGCGCAGCGCATCCGGGGGCTTCGCTCACTTGAGCGGTTGCCTTGAGATGCGGCTCGTCAAAGCATCGTGCACCGAGGCGCCTCAAGTGCCAAAGTGCCGCGCCAAAGCGCAGTGCGTCTTCGAGTTCTGCTTGTCAGAATCGGTCAATCAGCCCGATTCGTCGAAGCAGGATGCCCAAAGCGCCGCGCTCAACGCGTGCCCGCAAAGATGGACAAGGGAATCAGGTGAAACTCCTGAACGGCACCCGCCGCTGTAAGCGCGGAGCCGGGCACTTCAAAGGCGAAAGCCGGCCACTGGGGCAACCTGGGAAGGCGGAGTGCGCGGCGTGAAGGCAGGTAAGCATGGGCGTACGCTTGCACGCTTTCGAACGCGCGAGTCAGAAGACCTACAAGGCATGGCGTAAATCCGCACGTCAAAGGCGGATTTCTCCACGGGAAAACGGGCCGTGATGGAAAATGTCCATCACGGTTTTTCTTTTGGGGAAAAGCGACGTGGCGGATAAAGCCAAGGAAAAAGAAAGGAACAAAATGAAGAAGAAGCTCTTCAGAAAGGACAGTCCGCTTACCAAAGTAACGGCTGCTGTTCTTTCGGTTACGCTTGCATTCGGCATGACGCCTGCCGTTGCACTCGCGCAACCTGCCGCTGAACCCGAAAGCGGCATTACGGCGCTGAGCGACAGCGATGTCGCTGCGGCGAAGGCTCTCATCGCGGCACTGCCCACGGCCCAGGAGGTCACGGCGGCGGAAAAGGGCACGTACGACAGCCAGATCAAGGCTGCCGTTGATGCTTTCAACGCGCTTGACGAAGCCGACCAGCAGACCCTGGATACTACCGACGTTGATGGCGGCACCCAGTCCTACGGTCGCACCCTGGAGTGCGCCGAGTGGGCAATGAAGGCAATCGCCGATTGCGACAACAGCACCACGCTTGCAGATAACACGTATACCGAAACCACCACCCCTGCGCTGTCTTCCGAGTACAGCAAGGGTAAGTCCACTTCAAGCCGCCAGCGCCCGTGGAGCATCACCGACGTCACCGTTGTTGGCGGCAAGGCTACAGGCACGGTAACGGTTGAAAGCACGACCTACGACTACATCTACATGGGCGGCGTGAAGATTGAGAACTCCGCACCCAGCGGCAGCAACTCGGTCTTCAAGAACGTGCCGATCGATCTGAACAGCACGCAGTATCTGAGCGCTCATTCGACCTCCATGGGTACCGAGATTGTGTTCTCGATCACCAACACCATCGATGAGACTTCGGCAGCGCCCGAGACCGTTGTAACCGAGATTGCCACCGAGAACATCACGAACGCCACGGGTATGTTCAAGGTTGTTTCTGCGTCCATCGAGACCACGGGCGACAAAGTGAATTTGCGCTTTGCTTTGAGCGGCACCGGCTACGGTGACCTGTTCATGGGCACGTTCGATCAGTGCATGGCTGCTGAGTCTACCATCGAAAGCCAGCTGATTCACTACACCATGAACGAAGCCGGCATGTACGAGTTCGTTGTTCCTGTTGAAGCAGGTGAAAATACCTACGCCGTTGCTGCTTTGAGCGTGCGCAACTACACCGCTTACAAGAACGGTGAGAAGGCGTTCTGGCAGTGCGTGTACCCTCGCATGTTCAAGCTTGACACCGATGCGGAAACGCTGTGGACGGGCGACTACGAAGGCCAGGCTGCGCTGACCACTTCCGTGACGGGCAAGGCTCCGGCGGTGACCGCAGCAACGCTGGACACCGTTGGTGGTCCTCAGTCTAATGGCTACTCCGAAACGGCAATCATCACCACCGATGCAACGGCCGCT
The DNA here is from genome assembly GCA_934670115.1 of uncultured Eggerthellaceae bacterium. Lineage (GTDB taxonomy): Bacteria > Actinomycetota > Coriobacteriia > Coriobacteriales > Eggerthellaceae > CAKUOV01. The sequence goes on along the minus strand of CAKUOV010000030.1, from coordinate 16,432 downwards.
TATCTGGGCACCGCTGAGGCAGCTTCGCTGGCAACCGAGGGCATCATCGAAGCTGCCAGCGGCACGCTTTCTCTGCCTATCGTTGATGGCAACCGTGGTGGCCTTCAGTCCTACGACGGCACGTTCACGGAAGCAATTGCGTTCCGTCAGGCTGATGACACCTGGATTGACACGACCGTCACGCTGAACAAGAACAACATGACGCTTACCATCGCAGGCGCTGCTGTTCCCACCGAGCCCGCCGCAACGGCAACCGTGAGCTACTCCGCACAGGCGGCTGGCGCTTACTTGGCTGCTCCTGCAACGGATAAGGAAGTGTCCGGCGACCTGGCAGAATCCTACGGCTACGCGGACTCCATCGCTCCTTCCGAGGGCGTTTCCGCAGCTGACGTTATGGTTTCTGCTGCCATTGACGTGTTCGGCGAAGCCTTCACTACCGAGACTGCCAAGACCATGTTAGATTGGGCGGACTCCGGTTGGGTGAAGACGTACTTCGGTACCGATGCTTCCAATGGCTTCTTCGTGAACCATGCGTCTCCGAACGATGGCACTGAGTCTTCTTTCGGCGGCTACAATGGCACCCTGATCACCACCACGAAGGTCAACAGCGGTGACTTCGTTGAGTTCTACACCTATCAGTCCGATTCTTATGCCGACAAGTACACGTACGTCGAAGCCCCTGCTCAGATTGTTGCGGGCACTTCCTTTGAAGTGACTGTGACGGGTGTTTCCGCCATGAACGGCTATATGTACAAGGACGGCGCTGCCATGAAGGCTGCTGCCACCGCTATGGAAGGCGTCAAGCTGGCCACGGTGGATGCAACGACTGGTGCGGTGACCGAACTTGAAGGTGTCACCACGAACGCTGAAGGCAAGGCAACGGTGACCCTGCCCGAAGGCGGCGATTACTACCTGACCGCATGCGGCACCGACAGCACGGACACGCCTGTTATCATGAACCCCACGAAGGTGAGCGTTCTGGGCGGCACGTACAACATTACTGCCAGCATCAACAAGGACAGCGACCACACGCCGTTTACCATGTGCAAGGTGTCCGATGCTGCGCTGTTCATTGACAACGGCACGATGAAGGTTCGCTTCAAGACCTCTTCCGCCAGCTACATGGGCATCTTCATGGGTGTTGTGGCTGACGCAACGCTTGATAAGACCATCATGGGCGAGAAGACCTCCGACGGTTTCTACCAGTTCGAGATTCCCGTGACCGCCGACATGCTGACCGCTCCTACGCCGGTCACGCTGTTGAAGAAGGACGGCAAAACGTTCTACAAGTCCACGAAGTACGCCCTTGAACTGTCCTTGACCGACATGTCCAAGCTGGAAGGCGCAAGCCCCGCTGCTCAGGCGGTTATCGATACCATCGCCCAGCTGCCTGAGACCGTGACTTACGCTGACGGTGCGACCATTCGTGCCGCTCGCTCTGGTTACGATGCCTTGATGGACTTCCGCAAGGCTGAAGTTACCAACTATGACAAGCTGGTTGCTGCTGAAGAATCCTACAATCAGCTGCCCATCATCTGGCCTGCTCTGCCGAGTGGCTATGATGTTCTGAACGGCAACGCTATGGTAGACGACCCCTACTTCATGGTTGCTTACAACGATAATCAGTCCAACATCTTCGTTCGCCTGTATGTTGACAGCCGCAACTACAACCGTGCGTTCAAGATGGCGGCAAGCGAAGTGACTGCCGAGACCACCGGCGGTACGCTGACCTCTGTTGCCGATTCCGATGCTGGCTACATTAGCTTTAGCGCCAAGGAAGTTCAGTTGGGCAAGACGTATCATTACACGTTGGCGAAGATTACCGATGGCGAGCTGAAGGCAACGAAGGAAATCTCCTTCACGCTGCCGAGCTTCCGCGGCTACAAGGCACTTGCCGCTGGCACGTATGAGATGGCTTTGCAGTCTGATCTTGACGCGCTGAACGGCGTTGCTGCTACCGTTGCTTCCGATGGCACCGCTATGACGGCTACGGTTACGCCGAAGACCGCCATTACCAAGGCATTTGCTGGCACGGCTGAAGCCGCTGCCGCTGCGACCGAGGGCTTCATTGAGCCGAACGAGCAGGGCGCTTTCGTTCTGCCGATCGCTCAGGCTGACATTCCCACCGCTCTTGCCGTGTTCGATGGCACGAATTGGACCGACCAGCGCATTCAGATTATTGCCGACGAGGCAACCCAGAATGTCATCAACGCTATCCAGAACATCTATCGCGAGGGCGTTGACGAAAACGGCAAGGCTCTGACGCGTGACGCATACTGGGATATTTATCCCACCGATCGCGATGCTGTTGACGCAGCCAACGCTGTATACCAGACGCTGACTGATGCTCAGAAGCTTGTTGTCGGCCAGTCTAACGAAAGTGAACTGCTGCACGCCGTGGCCATGTTCAAGGCTGCTGACTCCGTTTCTGCCGAGATTGCCACGCTGCCGGCAACGGTTGCCGACATTAAGACGCAAGACGACGTGAATGCAATCAAGGCAGTCAAGGATCATTATGACACCTGCGGTTCGAACATCTTCGACTGGTATCCCGATGGCCAGACCCAGGGTATTCAGGCACGTTACGTGCAGAAGCTGATCCCCACCGCTGACAAGGAGAAGTTGGCAACGCTCTACGATGCTTTGCAGAATAAGCTTGCTCTTGTGGCTTCCGCTGAAACCGTAAAGCCGGGCGAAACCGTGGCGGTTAACATTGTTGCTTCCGCTCCGCTTACGCTGAGCTGTGCGCAGTTCAAGATTGCTGCGAGCGAGAATCTGAAGTTGACGTCCATTACTCAGGGCGCTGGCTTGAACCTGACTGCCGCTACCGAAGGTGCTGCGAACGGCTCGTTTGAGGCAACCATCGACAATGGTGTAGTTACGTTCTACGGCAACACCGCTGTTCCTACCGAGGGCATTGTTGTTGCGACCGCAACGTTTGAGGCCCTGACCGAAGGCGATGCGGCTGTTTCCGTGAGCGACGCGGTGTTTGGCACTTCGGGCAACACGATGGACATCGAGGACATCGTAATCCCCGATCCCGCAAAGATTTCCGTTGCTTACGCGGGTGATTTCAAGGTGTCCGAGGCTTCCTTCGTTGAGGCTTCTGACATCAAGATGATCACGTTTGTGGGCGACGTTGCCGAAGGCCAGGTTGCAACCATGAAGGGTGCTCCCATGTTCAAGCTGGGCGACTCCTTTGTGGCGCTCGCAACTGCCGATGAAGCTGCTGCTTTGACGCGCGGCGACTTCGCCGTTGTTGAGGGCGACGCCCAGGTTGTTGCTGCTGATGGCGACGTGAACATGAACGGCAAAGTGAATATCGTGGACGCTCAGCTTGCCTACGATATCGCACGTGCTGTGTACACCGACTTCAGCGCTGTTTCCATGGAAGGCTTCCTGAAGGCCGACGTGAACGGCGATGCGTCCGTTGACGCAGTTGACGCGTTTGCTATCCAGCACTTCGCGTTGGTTGGTACGTTTAGCGAGTAATCGATTCCTCGCTTGTTGCGGTGCCCGCATGCGGTAAGCTAGTGGGCACCGCATTTTTGCATTGAAAGTCGAATGCGCAGGTGGCGCGGCTGCGCCGTGTAATTAGTGCAGTCGCGTACACTGCCTGCGAATCGCCCTGCGTAAGCGTGTGGCGAAAGGGAAAGGATGTATGTTTTGGCACGTTCAGCGAACAAATTGATTGCGGCATTGGCAAGCGCTGCTATGGCGGCTTCCCTGTGCCCGGTTTCTGCTGCTTTTGCTCAAGACGCAACCGAGTTGTCGGGAGCACCGGCTGCGATGCATGAGGCGCTTGATGGCGCGGTCGTGCTCGAAGCCGATGCTGTCACGACGGCAAAATCCCTGATTAACGCACTGCCTGACGCTCCGAAGATTACGGCGGCCGCTGCTGGTACGTATGATGCGCAAATCGCCGAGGCTACGGCGGCATATGATGCCTTGCCCGAAGCGGATCAAAAAGCGCTTGACGCCGAAACATGCTTGACGTCGAATCAGCCGTACGGCCGCGTGTTGGAATGTGCGCAGTGGGCGCTTAAGGCCATGCGCGGCGTGGATGCTTCAACTACGCTTGGAGCGGGCACGTACAGCGCCAGCACCACTCCGGCGTTGTCATCGGAATACAGCAAAGGAAAGTCCACGTCGGCGCGCCAGCGTCCTTGGAGCATAAAGGACGTCACGGTTGTTGATGGCAAAGCGTACGGAACGGTGACGGTAGAAAGTGATACGTATACTTACATCTATATGGCAGGTCAAAAGTTCGAGAACACGGCGGGAAAAAACCAGCATTCCACGTTTGAAAACGTGCCGATTGACCTGAACAGCACGCAGTATCTCACGGCATACTCAACGTCTATGCAGACCGAGATTGTGTTCTCGATTACTACGACCATTGATGAGCCGGCTACGGTTGGTGATGAAGAATCGGTAAGAAATCTGATTGCGGCTTTACCTAACGATCCCTATGAAATCAATATATCGCATGTTTGTCAGATTCACGATGCTCAACTTGCTTACAACTCGTTGACCAATGAGCAAAAAGCGAATCTGAATGCTACGCCTGTTTTCAGCAGCGTTACTTGTCAGCGTGTTTTGGAAGTTGCTACCTGGACGGTTCAGAGCCTTGCGATTGTAGATAATTCTACGACTCTTGCTGATGGCGTGTATTACCTAGAATCCGACCAGATGGTGTCGGATAGCGGTCATAGTGGTTCCAAACGTGATTACAAATGGAGGGTCAAGAAAATTATTGTTACCGATGGAAAAGCATGGGCAACTCTGAAGCACGACAAGATGGATTATGCGACCTATTATATAGAGGGTCGAGTGTTTCCGGCTAATCAAGATGGAACTATTTGCATTCCCATTGCTTTGAATTCCGATATATACTTTGCTACGAAGACAAAGGAAAGTTCAAATACGGATTCAACAGTTGGCATGAGCTATCACCTGAACACAACGTTTGACGTTGCAAACGCCAAGCCCGATGCAACCATCGAAGAAGACGCGAATGGCAGCGGCGGCAACACGGGCGGTTCGGGCGACAATAATTCCAGCAACGAATCAACCGGTGCAACGACGGGCCCCGTTAACACCACGGGCAACGTTGGCACGGTTGGCAACGGCAATGCTTTGGGTTTGACTTCGAGCTCTAACAACAAGAAGGCAAGCGCTAAAGCCGCTGCAGCCGATAGTGATTCTGGCGCGGCAGCGACCAGCGCAAATGCAGCATCAGGTGCACGTTCGGGCAGTGCTGCGGGCGATGATGGCGCAGATGCAGACACGGCAATAATTCCGCCGCTGGCAGTTGGCGGCAGCTTTGCCGGCGTGGCGCTTGCGGGTGGTGCCGGCTTCTTCGCCCTGTTCCGGAAGCGTGAGCAGCACTAGCATGAAACGCATGGAACGCATGAAACGGTCTACCTCCAATAAATTTGTTGACAAATTACCCCACCTTTTGTCAACAATTCGCCGCGCTGTTTCACTGGCGGTCTCGTCGTCGGCGCCCTCGATTTGCGCGACGTTTCTTGGCGTTACGCTCGCGCTGTCCCTAACGACGGTGCCTGCGCAGGCGTGGGCGAAATATACCGATGTGAGCACGCAATATCCGGCCGCGCAGGATTTGACCGAAGTTGCGCGCGACGGTTTGGCTTCCATTGGAAAAAGCATTTACCCTGTGGTTGTCCAGGCGGGCGACATCGTGGATGGCACGTACGTTGTGCCTGCATATACATCTTCGCGTATGTGCAATTTCTACGCGTCGCTGGCCGATGCCACGGCGAAAAGCAATCCGAACCAGGTGGTTTTGAACGTGTCGGGCGGCGTGGTCACCGCAACGTTTTACATGTCGGGCGCTTATACCGCGTTGTATTTCGGCACGGCAGAGCAGGCGGCGGCAATTGCCCCCGAAGACGGCCTGACCCCTTCGCCTTCTTACTTCACGGACGGCAACGATTCGTACGATACGGGCCATGGTCCTTTTACGGTGCAGCTGGCTTCGCTGAATACGTCGTTCCAGTTCGCGGTATATAACGGCGGCACGAAAGGCACGGCGGGCGGCGTGTGGTACAACCGCTTGGGTTCGGTTATTATCACGAACGATTTTGCGGAAGCGCACGTCATGGGCGTGTCGCCCGACCCCACGCCGAGCCCCGACCCTGATCCGGATCCCGACCCTGATTCTGGCAGCGGCGGTACGGGCACGAGCGGCTCGGGAGGCGATGGCTCGAATAACAACAACGCATCAGGTGGCGAAGAGCAAAACGAGCAGCAGCAAACTTCCGAAGAACAGCAGTCCAACCAGGAGGGCGAAGGCGGCGACCAGCAGGAAAGTACAGCTGGTTCATTAATGCGCGGAAAGCGCATTACTATCGTGAGCGCCGATGACGAGAAGGGCAGCAACTCTCAGACGGTACTTGATGGTGATTTGCTTTCGCTTGAAGGCTTAACCCCTGCGCAGGTGGCTGCTCTTTCTGGCGCACTTGCAGTTTTGGCAGGTGCGGTCGCATTTATCGTGCGCTTCTTCCTGCAGAAACGAGGCGGCCCCTTGTTGAAGGGTCAGCCGCCATCGGAAGATCAGCCGCCCTCGAGCGACTAATCGCTGGCATTCCCGATGTGGCGCTGCGGTTGCTGAATGCTTGACCGACCCATTGACCAAAGCTTTACCCATGAAACAACGATTCGCACGTAATACAAAAAACGCGAATTGAACTGGTTTGAAAGGATATGTTCCATGCTTGTCAAATTGATGCACACCATTTCTAGTGCACTGCATGACCCCGTAATTGTGCTGCTTATTGCGCTAACCGTGCTGGTGGTGGCGCTGCTGGGCATGCTCATCGCGGAATTTTTCACCGAGCGCCGCTACTTCAAGCTGTCGCTTCCCGTTTTGATTGACGACCTTTCCACAACCGATAATCCGGAAGCGGCTATCAGCGAAAGCGCGCTGTTGTGGCGTCAGAAGAAACGCCTGCTGGAACTTTTGAAGCACCCTCAGGCAAGCGACACCGCGCGCGAAAGCCTGGCGGTGAACATTGTTGCGCAGGAGCAAACGCTCTATGACAAGCGCGTGAAGGTGACTGACCTTATTGCGAAGGTTTCCCCCATGTTGGGCCTAATGGGAACGTTGATTCCGCTGGGTCCTGGCATTGCGGCGCTGGAAGAAGGCGCGTTGGACATTTTGTCGAAGAGCCTGCTCACCGCATTCGATACCACGGTTTTGGGCTTGGTTGTTGCCGCGGTGGCGCTGCTGATTTCGACCATTCGCAAGGGTTGGTACGTGCAGTACATGGCGGCGTTTGAAGCTGCGTGCGAGTGCGTGCTGGAAAAAGCGAACGAACAGGCGGCTTGCTGTTCTGCCGATGATGTTACTTGTGCGATTTCTCGTGTTGTTGCTTACGAAACCGCAGGTGAGAGCCGTGCTTAGGCGTCATCACAGCATTTCGCTGAATCGCGTAGGTGCAACATCAAGCAACATGGGTATTGGCGGTAACGATGTTGATCCCAATTCATCGCTTACGAACATCGCCGACTGTATGCTCGTGCTTATGCTGGGGTTTCTGATTGCGCTTGTGGCGCGCTACAACATTGACTTGGTGCCCCAAGAGGACAAGGTAACGGGCATTGAAGTGAACATGGACGCCGACGGCGATGGCGTGATTGACGAGAATTACACGAATGCCGGCAACGTGTATTACGATTCGGCCACGGGTAACTATTACCTGGTAGAAGAGTAGTTTTGGCGTGTTACGGCGGCAGTGCGGATGCGCACCGTGGCGTGGATGTTTGGTGTACGGCGGCGCGGCGGGGCTGCACTGCCCAGCGGGTAAGGCCGCTGCGTGAGGGGTAAAATGGCAACGAAGTAAGGAAAAACCATCGCTCGAAGACTCTCAGAAGAAACGTGTACGGCGCAGCTTTTTGTGGCTGCTCCTTTCGCGCGCCTTGCTGGTGTGCTCGCGGCGGTTGCGGTTGCTTTCGTGATGGCGATTTCTGCTCTTGTTGCGCCGGTGTCTTCTGCCTACGCGGATGAATCTCCGGACACGCGTGTGTTCACGCAGCGGATAGTAACAGCGCAACCGGTGTTCACGGTGGGGCAGCAAACAACAATTGACGTGCGTTTGACCTGCGATAACTTTGCGGAATATCCCATGTATGCGTATGCGTCCACCATTTGCGTTGACACGAACGTTCTGCGCATCGATGCCGTTCAAACGCGTAAAGGTGTGGATGCCTTCGTTAAAGATCATGCTTCCACTGACGGCAAGCAAGGCTGGTCCGATGTGGTGATCAACTTCCTGTCGCGCAAGCTGTCGGGCGAAACATGGCAGCAGAACGAAGCGGTGATCACGCTTGTGGTCACGCCGGTGGCAGCGGGAGAGGCGAGTGTTTACGCAGGTCGCGTGAATATCTCCAATAAAACGGGCATGTCGCATATGCCGTGCGCGCTGGTCAACCTTGTCGCGCCAATCAGCGAGCCGCTGCCGCTCTCCATCGAAAGCTCTCCGTATTCCCCTGCAAGCAGCTTCGCTTTAGTTGCTTATACCGAAACTGTCCCTGAAGGGTTCGTGCCTTGCTTTGCGGGCGGTCCGTTCGCTTGGGATGGAAATCGCTTTGTCGCGCTTGTTGATGCAGCAACGTTATCCCAGCTCAAAAGCACGGATTTCACCCTGGAAGAGCGCGTGCCAACAGACATTGTGCGCGGCGATGCGAATGGCAACGGAACCGTGAACATCATCGACGCTCAAATTGCCTACGATGTAGCACGTGGCATCTTCGACGACTTCTCCACATTGCCCATGCTGGGCTGGCTTTCTTGCGACATGAACGGCGATGGGCACGTGGATGCTGCCGATGCTTTCGCCATTCAGGCGGCAGCCCTGTCGAATTAGCGTGGGGAAATCCTGATAATCGTTTCTGTTGTTTTGCCCGTGCTATACTGTCACGGTGCTTTTTTGCGCGAACTATCAGCGTTTATGACCTAAAGGGAAGGAACTGCGGAATGAAACAAATACAGAGACGGTTGCGCTCGCGCAAGGCGTTAGTCGCGGCGGCGTTGGTTGCGGTCTGCTGTATTTCGGTTGCAGGGACCGCGTGCACATCGAACGCGGCATCAAGCGAAGCTGCATCGAGTGCATCGAGCGCTTCGAGCGCGGCGGAAACGCCGAGCACCATCGAGCGTGTTGCAGGTAGTGCATCGGTCGATACCGCCGTGAGCAGTTCCCAGGCGGCCTTTCCCCAGGGAAGCGAATACGTCGTTCTTGCGCGCGATGACGACTACAAGGATTCCATGAGTGCTACGGGTCTTGCAGGTGCCTATGATGCTCCCATTCTGCTTACAAATCGAACGGCAATGTCGGCGCAAACGCTCAAGGAAATTGATCGCTTGGGTGCAAAGACGGTCTTCCTTATTGGAGGAAGCGGTGCTGTCTCCCCTGATGTCGAAGGTGTTTTGACCGAAGCGGGCGTTAAGGTGCAGCGTGTTTTCGGCAATGACGCAAGCGATACCTCGGTGGCGTGCGCCAAGATGATTGAAGCGAAAGATGGCGGTCGGAACAAGCAAGACACGGCCATTGTGGCAACGTCCATTGATTTTGCCGATGCGCTTTCCGTTTCTTCCTACGCCTATAAATACCATGTTCCGATTTTCATTGTGACCAGCAAAGATTCGTCCGATGGCGACCGCGTTCTGCGCGCTGATGCGCACACCATGATTGATGCTTACGAAAGCGTGCTTGTTCCTGGCGGCCCGGGCGCGCTGCCAACATCTTCTGTTGAGGACATTTGGGAAGATAAAGTGACGCGCATTTTCGGTTTGACCGGCTACGATACTTCAGTTGCGGTTGCTAAGAAGATGATGGCCGATGGCTTTCTGAAGGGTTCGGCTGTTGGCGTTGCGAATGGCACGGCGGATGCGAAGGGCGTTGATGCCCTGACTGCTTCTGCACTTTTGGCGAAAAACGACGCTCCCTTGGTTCTGGTTGAAGGCACCACGAGCACGGTTGCCGCAAACGCCTTCATTGGCGATAACAGCAAGACGTTCGATAAAGCGCTCGTTTTCGGTGGCACAGCCGTTTGCCCTGATAGTCTGACAAGCGAGATTGACAAGGCGCTGCGCGGTGTGGTGCATTACGTGGCGGTTATCGGTTCGGATTATTGGACGTCTTCCAAAACGGAACTTCACCTTCAGGGTTCCGACCTTATGATGCTGATGCGCGTTGATACCGAAACGGCCACGGTCTCGTTCTTAAGCGTGCCGCGCGATACGTATTACGTGCAGAAAGGCGACGATTTCCAGCCGAATTATCCGGGCGAGACATGTTCCAACTGCTCCGGCAAAACGTGGTATAAGGCGAACTATGCCTTCCATTATGGCTACTATCAGGCAAAAAGCGATGGCGCCGATCATGCTCAGGCAACGAATGCTGGCGCCGTGAAGGCATGCGAAGCTATAAGCGAGATTACGCAAGTTGGCGTTACCGATTACGTTGTGTGCGACCTGATGACGTTCCAGAAGATTATCGACCTGATTGGTGGCTTGCAGATTGACTTGCCGTACGACATCGATTACTTCTTCTACGATAAATCTCACGAAGATGTTCATTTGGACGCTGGCGAGCAAACGCTGGACGGCTTTAACTCGATGGTTGCTGCGCGTAGCCGCGTTTCGTATCGCGAATATGGATTGGACGAGGATGCCACGCGTCAGGTGGTGGATCGTCAGATGTTCGGCAACCTGATCAAGGCAGTGCTTAATTCCGACAAGATTGGCATGGGTAGCACGGGCGACCTGCTGAATAAGCTGGTGTCGAGCGGTCTTGTTGAGACGAACATCAGCAGTGCCGAGATTACCGAATGGGGCAACGCGCTGCAGGCGAATAAGAACAACTTGGTTCTGCAGAGCGCAAGCGGTCCATACGAGGTGAACCGCTATCAGCTGCCCGAGCTGGGGTCCGACAAAGAAGGAAGCGTTCAAACGCTGGTCGATTACGATCGGGCCGCTTATCTGGCCATTGCTCAGGAATTCTGCGCGGGAGTGCCTATGAATAGCGCGTTCGATGCGAAAACGTGGAATTAGCGGTTGGCGTTTAGTTTGGCTACAGGAAGCGCTCAGGAGTAGTTATGCGGGATTCGCAGCATAATCACAATGCCTACCAGGGAAAACACGCTCGCGTGGCGCCTAGTGGCGCTTGCAGTGAGCAAGCCGCTGGGGCTTCAGGTGCCGAATGCGCCGGAGCCGCGGGCGTTGTGCGTACAGGGACTGCGGGACGCGAGCGTGCTGGAGCTGCAGATGTACCGCGTGCACCGCGTCACGCCAATATCTCGCCCAGTAGCGGGCAACGGCAGCTTCAGGGTACGAGCCCTAAACGCAAGCGTCGAAAAGCTCCGTTCATCATCTTGGGCGTGTTGCTTGCAATCGTTCTTGCCTTTGGCGGTGCCGTTGCCCTTTATGCGGGCAGTTTGTCGGGCATCCTTTCCTACAAGGGCGATTCCGAGCAGCTGAACAGCGCTCTTACGAAAGCGAAAGCGGGCGAACCCTTCTATATTCTGGTCATTGGCTCTGATGAATGGGAAGACAACGGTGCACGTAGCGATGCCATGGTTCTGGTGCGTGTTGATGTGAAAACGCCCGCCATTACCATGGTGTCCGTTCCGCGCGATACGCCGTACCAGATTGATGGTCGCACGGTAAAGCTGAACCAGGTGTTTTCCGAGCAAGGTGAAGCCGCTTGCATTCAGGCGGTATCGCAGCTTACCGGCGTAGGCATTTCTCATTTCGTCAAAGTGGGCTTTGACCAGCTCGAAGAGGTGGTAGACACCCTGGGTGGCGTTGAAGTTGATGTCCCTTACGCATTCGATTACCAGGTTTACACTCACGACAGGCCAACTGTTCACGTGGATGCCGGCAAGAATGTGCTTACGGGCGAGCAAGCGGTTGCGCTCGCACGCATGCGCACGGCTTATTCCTATCAGGGTATTACGCAAGACGCTATTCGCCAGGCAAACGTCCGCTCTCTTATGATTGGCATCATCAAGCAAGTTTTGACGAAGCCTTCCTTTGAAATGCTGGGGCAAATTCGTGTGCTTGCCTCTATGGTAGAGACCGATATTTCGCTTGTTGATCTGGCTTCATGGGCTCTGAAAATTGCCGGAAGCGGAAGTGTTACGGTATATTCCTGCACGGGGCCGACCGAGGGCAGCCTTGATGACAGCACGGGTTTATGGCTTACCGAAGAAGCCCCCGAACAATGGGAAAAGATTATGGCCGAAGTCGATGCCGGAAGAGACCCGTCTCTCGTTATGGAACGCACCGAAACCACTGATGGCGCAGCTCAAGTGGGCACTTCCGAGGTAATCGAGCTCGGTAAGTAGCGCGGAGCAGCTTAATTGGCGTCTGCGCCGCCAATGGCATCGATGTCGTATGGCGTGGTCTGATACACGTAGTAATTCAACCAATTCGTGTAGAGCAGCTGCGCGTGCGCCCTCCACGTGGCATGCGGCTCTTGCGTGGGGTCGTTGTTGGGGAAGTAGTTCTCCGGAATGGTAAAATTAACGCCGCTTGCCGTGTCACGCAGGTACTCATTTTTCAGCGTGTCGGTGTCGTATTCAGGGTGGCCGAACACGAAGAAGTTGTGGCTGTCAACGCTTTTTGCCAGGTAAACGCCCGCACGATCGCTTATTGCCAGAATCTCAAGCAGGGGATTCTTCTCAATGTCTTCTGTGCTGACCTCGGTGTAGCGCGAATGGGGCGCCATGAAAACGTCATCGAATCCGCGCACGAGCGGCGAGCTTGGCTTTATCACTTTATGCTCGAAAACGCCCAGCCGCTTTTCGGACAGTTCGTGCTTGGGCACGCCGTAATGGAAGAAGATGCCGGCCTGCGCGCCCCAGCAAATGTGCAGCGTGCTGTGAACATGCGTTTGCGACCACGTCATGATTTCGCACAGCTCGTCCCAGTAATCGACTTCTTGAAAATCAAGCTTCTCAACAGGTGCTCCCGTAATAATCATGCCGTCGTAATGGCGGTCCTTGATGGTGGGGAAATCGGTGTAAAACGTCTCGAGATGTTGTTCGGCAACGTTTTTCGCTTCGTGGCTGATGGTATGCAGAAGATCAATCTCAATCTGAAGCGGCGTGTTGGACAGCTTGCGCAGAATTTGCGTTTCTGTCACGATTTTCGTGGGCATCAAGTTCAAAAGAAGCAGCTTCAGGGGACGGATATCCTGCGACAAAGCGCGGCGCTCCGTCATAACGAAGATGTTCTCGCTCTCAAGCGTTTCGGTTGCAGGCAGTTGATCGGGAATGCGAATGGGCACGGTACGTCCTTTTCGTTCTATGGTTTTGCAGCGCAGCGTTGCGAAGCTTCATGCGCCGCCTTGGTCTTACGCGCAGGCAATTACGCACTATGGTGCGACATGCGGCTTTGCTAATGATACTCGAACTAACATGCTCTAGATTCATTTTTATTCGATATCCAACTATTGACTGGGTCGATAACCGGGGGGATCCTGCGCTAGCGTATGCTGCAAGTGCTGTTGAGCGCCTGAGGGCATCCGCGTCGGGAGCCCCTTCGCACCTAAAAGCGCTCGTGTCGGGAGCAGCCGGCGTCAAAAGCGCCTGCGTCCTTCTACCAAATGCCCAGAAGTGCCTGCATTCCCAGGCTTACGCACGCAATAGCAACCCAGCAGCATGCGCCCAAAACGATGGGCTTTGCTCCCGATTTCACCAGGCCAACAAGGTCGGTGTTCAGGCCAATCGCCATCATGGCCATAACAATGAAGTACTTCGAGAGCGTCTTCAGCGGGCTGAACAACGTGGGGTCAACGCCTGCCGTGGTAGCGACGGTGGTAATGATAGAGGCTACTACGAACCACAGGATGAACATGGGGAATGCGCGCTTCAGGCTGAACGCATTGCCGCCTTCGGCTGTTTGACCTGCGGCTGCAGCAGCTTTTGCTTCTTTGCGTGCGGTCCACAGCGCCAATACGAGCGTGATAGGGATAATTGCCAGCGTGCGCGTGAGCTTCACGATAGTCGCTTGGCTTAACGTATCCGCACCGGGGTGCATGTCATCCCAGCTTGACGCGGCAGCGGTAACCGATGACGTATCGTTGACCGCCGTGCCTGCAAACAGCGCAAAGCCCTGGTCGGAAAGACCCAGCCACGAACCAAGCGTGGGGAAAACAAGTGCGGCGATAACGTTGAACAGAAATACAACCGAGATAGCCTGGGCAACTTCTTTGTCATCGGCTTTAATCACGGGTGCCGTGGCAGCAATGGCGCTTCCGCCGCAAATGGAGCTGCCCACGCCAATAAGCACGGCGCTGTTGCTGGGTACCGAAAGCGCGCGATACATCACGTAGCTCACAATGAGCGAAGTGGCGATGGTCGAGCAAATGATGGGCAGCGACAGCGTTCCCACCTGGGCAATCTGTGCCAGGTTCAGTCCAAAACCCAAAAGGATAACCGCGTATTGCAGCACTTTTTTGCCCGTGAACTGAATTCCATCGGCGCACGCGCCCTTTTTTTTCCAGAAAAGCGCAATGATCATGCCAATCAAAATGGCGAAAACAGGACCGCCTACCAGGGGAAAGAGCGTGCCCAAAAACCAGCAGGGAAGTGCGAGCAGCGCGCATACGCACACGCCCGCGGCGCGTTTTTTAATGAGCTCCATACGATAAAGCCTCGAATTCCGTTATTGCGACTTGAACTGCTGTGTTTGCTTAATCGGCCGCGCCTCCCGTTAGAGGCGCGGCATGCTTTGACGCCGAATGTCAAGCCCCGTGTGTTTTCCGCTCGGAATTTTACTCTTATCTTGCGGTAAGGAAACGGCGCTCGTCAATTTACTTACTTCTTTTTCGCATAAGGAAAGTTACGAAGGGGTATTATATGTAGAAAAGAATCTTTACAGAAAAGAATCAACCCGATTGGAGGATATATATGGACATTTCAACGTCTATCAGCGTGAACGAGGCGCGCGAGCTTGTTCGCCAGAATGTGAAGCCGGGTGGCATCGTAAAAGTTTTGCCTGATCAGGCGGTTGGTCGCGTTCTTGCCTCCGACGTTTACTCCGATATTGACGTCACACCGTTCGACGATAGCGCCATGGACGGCTTCTGCCTGCGCAGCGCCGACATTGCCGCTGCCAGCGATAATGCTCCCGTAAGCCTGACGTGCGTTGCCCATATTGGCGCAGGTTCTCATTACGACCAGGTCATTCAGCCAGGTCAGTGCGCACGCATTATGACGGGCGCGCCCGTTCCCGAAGGCGCCGATACCGTGGTTAAGATTGAGATTGTAACGTTCGAAGGCCAAGGTTCCGTGGGCGATGCCATTACGTTCGCTGCACCTTCCAAGCTGGGCAACAACATCCGCAAAGCAGGCGAAGAAGCAAAGAAGGGCGACTTGATTCTGCGCGCGGGCGCGGTTATTACGCCTGCGGGAGCAGGCCTTTTGGCATCGACGGGCAACTTGGAGGTGCCGGTGTACGCCGTGCCGAAAGTGGGCATTTTCACCATTGGCAGCGAACTGGTTGATGCCAGCGAAGTGCCCGGCCCTGGCATGATCCGCGATAGTAACGTGTACTCTATCAGCGCTTATGTGCGCGCAGCGGGCTGTGAGCCAGTTGTGTACCCGCGCGTGACCGATAACGAGCAGCAGATCGAGGACGCCTTCAAGCGTGCAGCGGAAGAGTGCGATGTTGTTGTTTCAACGGGTGGCGCGTGTGCTGGCGATTTTGACTACACCCCCGCGATTCTGGAACGCCTGGGCAAGATTCACTTCTTGCGCGTGAACATGAAGCCGGGTAAGAGCCAGCCGTTCGGCGAGATCAACGGAAAGCCGGTTTTCGTGCTTTCGGGCAATCCGGGTGCCTCTGCCATGGGCTTCGAGATTTTCGTGCGTCCTGCGCTGCGCCTTCTGCAGGGTTTTACCGCTATCGATCACCCCACGGTTACGGCAAAACTCTCCACGGATACGAAGAAGAAAGACGCGCGTTTGTTCTTCAATCGCGGCTTCCTGTCCAAGGATGACCAGGGAGAATACGTGGTGAGCATGTGCAAGAACCAGTCAAGCGGACTGTATGGGTCGCTTCAGGAATCCGACTGCCTGGTTATTCTGCCGGAAGGCGCAGGGCTTATTTCTGCGGGCACGCCGGTGACCTGCGTGCTTAATCGCATTGACGAAGGCGCTCTTCTGTAGCGCCTTCGTTTTCTGGGGGTTCCGCGCGCGCTATCGGCAAGGACCGGGGGATGCGCGCTGGCACCAGGGGCTTCTGGGGAGGGAGCTCTGTGCGTGCTATCGCCAAGGCTGCTTGATGGTTTCTTGCGCGAGGCTTCCGACTGCGCTCCCACCTGCGTTCTCGCTTGTTCCTATCCGAATTCGCCCATTTTTTGACGCATTTCATATATTTCTTCTTGCAAATATACTGTAA
>CAKUOV010000029.1 GCA_934670115.1 uncultured Eggerthellaceae bacterium | reverse complement strand
CCTTCTCGAAGTGATTCTTTACTTTATTTTGTGTTGCGTCTACGTTTCTTTGCTGCAACAATCACTCCCGCTAACGCAATACAACCTGCAAACAAGAACAGCGCGGCAACGGTGCCAGCCATGTCGCCTGTTGCGGGCATAGCATCGGCCCCCGTGTTGTCGTTGGCAGCACCTGCATTTGCGTCGCCGTTGCCAGGTTGAGTGCCATCCGCACCAGGCGTACTTGCGTCGATGCCGGGCTTTTCGGTACCGCCCGGGGTGCCTCCGCCGGGATTGTCCGTGTCTGGCTTGTCACCATCGCCCGGTTTATTGCCGCCGGGGTTGTCCGTGTCTGGCTTGTCGGGATTGCCCTTGGGTACTTTCTTGAACTGGGCTTTATAGACAACGTCTTCTGTTGCATCGGTGATTTCCTTGTGCCACGACTCAAACACGTAATCGTACTTGTCGTCAGACGGTTTCACGGGCGTCGGCACGATAATCTGGTCGGCCTTCGTTCCGATTTCATACCAATCTTCGCTGTAAAATGCGCTGCCGTCTTCGTTCGCGAACGAGACTTTCACCAGGGAAGGCTTCGCGGCGGCAATCAAATATACCTTGTCGTCAGACGAAATATCAGCGTAATTGGTGTACTCAACGCGCTGTTCTTTCGTTTGCGCGGTGTAGCGCAGCTCTTCGCCATCAACGAACCAGCCATCGATCTTTTTATTCGTTACGTCATCGGGTTTACCCAGGTAAAGAGCATTCATGTCCTTTGCGGGTGCAAGCTTCAGGGGAGAGCCGTCCAGATAAACATCAGATGCCGCTTTACCTGCAGTGTTGTTGCATAGCTTAGTGTCTGTAATGGTGGTGCCAGCGCCTTCGCCGGAATTCGAATCAGCGGCGAAACCACCGCCGTAATTTGCAGCTTTATTGCTGGTGATGGTGCATTTATCAATGGTCATGCTGGTAAAGTTGCCGTACGATGCAACGCCACCGCCCAAGGCCGCGCTATTTTCCGTAATCGTGCAGGCGCGGATTTCAGCTGCAGCAGGTGCTTTCAGCATGACCGCAAGCACGCCGGCGCCATAGCCTTCGTCTTGGTTTGCGGTGTTCTTGGTTATCGTGGCGCTCTCAAGGAACAAGCCCGGCTTTTCAGCGGCACCCACGTTCGGGGTGTCGGCGCACA
This sequence comes from uncultured Eggerthellaceae bacterium, assembly GCA_934670115.1. Taxonomy (GTDB): domain Bacteria; phylum Actinomycetota; class Coriobacteriia; order Coriobacteriales; family Eggerthellaceae; genus CAKUOV01. The sequence goes on along the minus strand of CAKUOV010000029.1, from coordinate 29,010 downwards.
GGCCGTATGCTGCAGCGTAGAAGTATGCAGAAGCAAGCACGCCTGCGCCATCGTTTGCTTCGTTTCCGCTGATGGTGCCGCCAAGAATTTGCGCGGAGCTTTGAAGGTTGCCCCATCCGCCGTTGATGATTTCGTCAATGGAGGCAACAACTGCAACGCCGCCGCCCATCTCGTTTGCTTTGTTGTTCGAAATGGTTCCGCCGTTCATGACAAACGATGATCCGCCCGAAACGTACACGCCGCCGCTGGCAGAGGTGATAATGCGAGCGTCCATGCCGTAATCCGAAGCTTTGAAGCCCGAAGTGGCGAAGCAGTTTGTGATTTCGCCGCCGTCCATCGTAAACGAACCGCCGTAAATCACCGCAACGCCGCCGCCGTAGCACATGGATCCGCCGGTGATGCCGCAGTTATCAATGGTGCCGCCATACATGTGGAACGTGCCGCCCTGCACGGTCACGCCACCGCCGAAGTAGTTTTCGCCCTTACGGTCAGCAACGGTAACGCCAGGGTACATGTTGCATGCGCCCTGAATGTACAGCAGGCCGGGCACATCGTTGCTCTGCGCGTTTCCGCCGCTGATTTTCAGCGTATCACTGCCGTCGGCCGCGCCCAAGTTCAACTGCGCGTTTGGCTGCACGGAAAGCGAGCTGTACTGGCCAAGCGTCATGGTGTGGCCGTTACCCAGAATGGTAGCCGGGCACGTGTTTGAGAACACGGCGCCTGCGTCTTCCAGATTGTCGATTAGCTTGATAACGTATTCGCCGCTGGTCGCAGCATTGACGGTTGCAACCGCATTATCGAATTCGGCGCTGCTGCCTACTTCGATGGTGGTGGGTTCTGCCGCAAAGGCTGCCATAGGCGCTAATCCTGCGCAGATTGCCAGCGTTGCAAGAAGAACCATCGCTTTGCTTGGTTTTTTCATTGAGCCGCTCCTATGCTCGTTGGTATTCGCGTGAAACTGTCCGAACTTTCAACCACTCTTCCGAGCGGTTGCACTTTTGCCGTAGGGGATTCTACTACAACTTCAAGGTGAGTAAACCAACGTGAACAAAATTAGGCCCATTATTTTGCGGTAAGAGCAGGTGCTTTATATTCGCTAGGAAATAAAAGGAGAAGCCACCGTTTCCCCGTGGCTTCTCTTTCAGGTGTGTTTTGCTGTTCACTTATTGCTGCCGCATCTGACCATCGTCGCCACCTTCGCCACGCGTCCGCGCTACAGTGAGCTGGTTTCGCCCAGAGACTTGCCCGCAGTTTCCGGTGCCATGAAAATAGACAGCACCAGGCCCAAGATCACCAGACCGGCAGCTACCAGCATAGTGGGACCAATACCGAACGATGCAAGGAAAATCGGCGTTGCGTATGTGGAGATGATCGTGCCCACGCGGGAAATACCAATGGCAAGGCCCACGGCGGTTGCGCGTACTTCGGTGGGGAACAGTTCGTTGGGGTAGAGCCATTGCAAAATGCCCGGGCCGCCGCTGAAGAAGGCGTACAGGCCAAATGCGCCAATAATGATAGGCAGCGGAGCGGTAGGGAACAGGCCCAGCACCACCAGGCCTGCGGCCATAAGGGACAGCGACCTGATAAGCAGCGGACGCCTTCCCATGGAATCAAGCCAGAACATGGCGGGGATAGAGCCAACCAGGAAGAACAAGCTGAGCACGCTTTCGCCCAAAATGGAGGCTTTTCCCACGCCTAGACCGAAGGCGGCCATGATGGTGGGGCCGAACGTGTAAATAGCGTACATGGGAACGACCTGGCACAACGTAAGAATGCCCAGGAACAGGATGCGTGCCGCGTAACCCTTCGAGAACACCTCGCGAAAGCCGGCTTTCTCGTGCGGCTCTTCGGTTTCTGCGATAACCACGTTGCAGCCGTATACGCGCTTGATGATTTTTTGCGCTTCCTCATCGCGGCCCCTGCTTTCAAGCCACAGGGGAGACTCGGGAACTTTAATGCGTCCGATCAGCAGGAACACGCAGGGGACAATAGCCGAGCCCAGCATGAGTCGCCAACCTTCATCCACATCGTAAAGCGTGTAGCCCACAAACGCCGCTACCGTTGCACCCAGATACCATGCGGCCGAGACCATGCCCATGGAAATGGCACGGTGCTTTTTCGGCGTGAATTCGGTGATGAGCGAAGTTGCAATGGGGTAGTCCGCGCCCACGAACACGCCAATGAAAAAACGGTATAACACCAGTTGAAACGGGGTGACATTGGTCATGCTCAGGGCAGAGAACACAGCAATGGCAATGGTATCCACGACGAACATCTTCTTGCGCCCAATGGTATCGGTCAAATAACCGCCCAAAACGCTGCCAACCAGAATGCCCAACAGCACCGATGCGCCAATTAAAGCGGTCCAGTGGGTGGTCAAGTTCATGTGGGACGTGATTTGCGTGAGCGCAACGCCAATCAGGGACAATACGTAACCGTCCAAGAACGCGCCACCGCTGGAGACCAACGTGATCTTGCGCAAGAAAGGCGTCATGGCAGCATCGTCAAGGGTGACCGGCGTGGCGCTTACAGCTTGCTCGCTGCCACAGGTGGGACACGTATTCGTGACTTTTTTCGATGCCGGTTGCTGCTGTTTCCCCTGGTGCTTGCTCATAAACGCCCCCTTTGTTGTTTATCGCAAGTGCTGCTTATTGCAGGATTCCTTGAAGCTCCTTTAATGCAAAAGCTTCTTTTCGATTTTCATGCTGCAGGTTCTCGGGAAGTCGTCAACAATCTCCACGAACGACGGCACCTTGAACGCCGCCATGTTCTGCTCGCAGTACGCAATGATTTCATCGGGGTCAAGATGTGCGTCATCGGCGGGAAGCACGAATGCCTTGACTGCCTGGTCGCGAATCTCATCGGGTACGCCAATAACTGCCGCTTCCTTGATGTCAGGATGGTCCACCAGAATGCTCTCAATCTCGGTGGTGGAAATGTTTTCGCCGGAGCGCTTGATCATGTTGCTCTTGCGGTCGAAGAAGTAGAACCATCCTTCTTCGTCGTAATAGCCCTTGTCGCCCATGCGCAGCCAGCCATCGCTGGAAAGCGCCTTGGCGGTTGCGGCTTCATCATCCACGTAGCCCAGCATAAGGGAGCGACCGGGTACGCCCTTGATGCAAATCTCGCCCACTTTGCCGGCAGGAAGTTCGTTGCCTTCTTCATCGACGATCTTCGCCTCGTAGCTCAGGCCCACGCGTCCCACAGAAGGCCATTTGCGCTCACCAGTGGGCGGGTCGGTTAGTGCCCAGCCCACGGATTCCGTGGAGCCGTACGTGTTCATGATGCGCACGTTGAAACGCTCTTCGAATGCCTCTTTTTCGCGCTGCGTAACGGGAAGGAAGTACAGCATGTCACGCAGGCAGTGCTGCTTTTCGTCTGCGCGAACAGGCTGCAGCATAAGCGTGCGCAGCATCATAGAAACGCATTGCGCCAGCGTAGCGCGATATTCTTGGATTTGGCTCCAGAAGCGCGTGGCACTGTATTTTTCCACCACGATAAGCGTGGCGCGCGCAATAAGAACCGGCGTCATGGCAGCCAGTTGGAAGTTCGAGTGGCACGCGGGCATGGTGGAGAACATGCGGTCTTGCGCGGTCATAGCCGTTTCCCAGCAACCGTAGTAGCCCGAGAAAAGCATGTTGCCGTGGGTGAGTATGACGCCCTTGGGGTTAGAGGTAGTACCGCTGGTGAACAGAATTTCGCACGGATCATCGGGCGAAAGGGTGCACGGTTGGTCAAGCTCGGTGTTTTCCTTGCTTACCAAGTCGGAAAACAGCGGGTAACCCATAACGTTTTCGTCGGCCTGGGCACGGGCAACAATAATGCCTTCGGGAAGCCTTCCGTCGGCGCGAATCTGATCATACAGCTCAACGTAGCACGGCTCTACCACCGCGCGCTTGACGTGGCACATATCCAGCGCATATTCGCACTCCGTTTGAAGGTACTGCTCGTTCATGGGAACCATCACGGCGCCGATTTTCGCCAGGCCGAACATGCACATCAGGAATTCGGGAGAGGTGTGCATCTGCACTGCAACGCGTTCGCCGCGGACAATGCCCTGGCGCAAGAACATATTCGCCGTTTGATTGATCATTTCGTTGAACAGGCGATACCCATAGCTTGCCACTTCGCCATCTTGTCCCTGGAAAATCAGGAACTCTTTGTCACCGCATTCACGTGCGAGTTTGCTCCAAAGGCTTGCAAGCGTTTCATTGCCGACTATGTCAACCATGCGAATCTCCCTTTTCGTGCCTATTTCGCTGTTGTTCTTCGTTTGTGCAGTTCACGCCAGTGTTTTGGTATTGCATTCGACGAGGGGCGCGAAACCCCGTTAAATACAAAGCTCTTGGGGTGGCCGGGCCCGAAAAGGACCCGGCCGGTGCGCATGAGGGGGAGCTTCCCGTCATGCGATTTTTGGTGCTATTCAGCAACCTTCACCACGCCAGCGGCAGTCAGCTCTGCGATCTGCTCGGGCGTGTAGCCAAGCTTGGACAGAACGTCTACGGTGTCGCCACCCTGCTTGGGCATGGGGCGCCATACCTGGCCAGGGGTCTGCTGGAACTTGGGGAATACGCCCAGACCCTTGAAGGTCTTGCCGTCTTCGGTTTTCCAATCCATGAAGTCTTCGCGCAGCTTGAGGTGCTCTTCCTGCACGAGGTCTTCGAACTCCATAACGACCTGGGCAGCAATGCGGTGAGCCGCAAAGTCAGCCTCGATGTCGTACTTGGAGTGAGCCAGGCAGTATGCCTCGAATGCAGCTTCGATTTCTGCTGCATGCGGGTTGGACAGCCACAGGCCCGAAGTGTCCTCGGGGATGTCCTCGGTGCCCCACAGGTGACCCAGGCCGATGGTCTCCAGGAAGTACTTGTTCTGGTCAACGCCGTACAGGCATACGCCCAGGAAGCCATCGTTGCACTTGTACTCGCCAATGCCGCACAGGTTCTGATTGCGAGCGCCCGGACGAGGCCACAGAATGCCTTCGTTCAGGTAGTCAACCAGGTAGTACTGGCCAATTGCCAACAGGGTCTCGTACATGGCCATGTCAATGCTTTCGCCCTTGCCCGTGCGGTTTGCCTTATGCAGCGCAGCCAGGGTAGAGGAAACAATCATGAGTGAGTTGAAGTAGTCGCCCGCGTAAGGACCGGGGTTCATGGGCTGATCTTGGGTGCCGTTTTGGCTCATGTAACCGGAGTAAGCCATAACAGTCAGGTCGTAAGCGGCGCGCTTGACCATCTTGGGGTCGCCGGTCTGGCCAAAGCCGGACAGGTGCACAATAACGAGCTTCGGGTTGATCTCCCACAACACTTCGTCAGTGATGCCCTTGCGAGCCCAGGTGCCGCCCTTTGAGGCTTCGATGAAGATGTCGGCGTCGGCCAACATCTTGAACAGGATTTCCTTGCCTTCGTCGGAGAAGTAGTTCATGGAAACAGAACGCTGGTTACGGCGCTCAGCCTGCTTAACATAGGCAGTGTCGCGGATGGTGTCGCCGGCACCCGTGTTTTCCAGCCAGGTTACGTCGGCACCCCAGTCTGCCATAAGATCGCATGCCTTGGGCACTGCCAGCTCGACTGCTGCGTAAACAACCTTTACATCATCAAGAACGCCAAAGGAAGGCTTGTTGGTTTCGATAGCCATAGTGAATTCCTTTCGATATGGCGGCGCGTGGTGCGCCGCCCTCTGGTGGATTCGTGTACTCGCGTTTTGCGAATAAGTACTAAGCGCGGAACTTCTTCAGTTCGAACTTGGAAGCAGTGAGAATCATCATTTCGTCGGTGCCACCGGAAACGCGGTCAACACGCAGGTCGCGCCAGATGCGCTGTGCGCGATGCTCGCCCGCAACAGCAACGCCAGCCAGAATCTGCATGCCGTCGTCAACAACTTCGAATGCAGCGTTAGCGCAGTAGTACTTGCACATTGCAGATGCGCCCGGATCAAACGTGCCGCCGTTGTTGTCGGCTTCCCAAGCGGTTTCGTACAGCATGTTCTTCATGTTCTTCAGCTTGATGGCCATATGGGCGATCTTGAGCTGGTTGAGCTGCTGACGGCCAATGGTCTTGCCGAAAGCAACGCGCTGGTTTGCGTGACGGCAAGCGTCTTCGTAGATGGCAATAGCGGTGCCGTAGTCGCAAGCGCCAACCAACCAGCGCTCGAAGTTGAAGTCGTTGATGCCGCGAGCGAAGCCGTTGCCCTCTTTGCCGAAGATGTCCTTCTCTTCGAGCTCAACGTTGTCCATGTACACTTCGCAGCAAGAGTCCATGCGCAGACCCAGCTTGCTCAGCGGGGACAGGGAAACGCCCGGCTTGCTCATATCCAGGAAGAACTCGGTGAACATCTCGGGATCATCGGCGTTCTTTGCCATGATGACCAGGTACTTCACGCCTGCGGAAGAGGTGATGAAGGTCTTGGTGCCGTTCAGGTAGATTTTGCCGTTCTCACGCTTGTACGTGGTTTGCAAAGCGGCAACGTCGGAGCCAGCACCCGGCTCGGTGCAAGCGGAGTTCCAGATTTGCTCGCCGGTGCCCAGGGTGGACAGAACAGCGTCGATCTGCTCCTGCGAGCCTTCGCGGATAACGGTCTCAAAGCCCGGCAGCTGGTACAGCACGTAGGTGGGGGCACCGTAGCGGCCCAGCACTTCGTACACGGACATCAGCGTAACAGCCGGCTGCTCCAAGCCCAGGCCACCGTGGCTCTCGGGGAGCATGATCTGGTCAAAGCCCAGTTCGCACAGGCCGCGAACCCAACGTAGCGGGTACTCGTGCTTTTCGTCGCATTCGGCGAAGTAAGCTTCCCAGTTCTCGCTTTCCATGTAGTCGCGATAGCTGTCGACGATAAGCTCTTGTTCATCGGTCAACTTGAAATCCATTGCATTCTCCTTTTTATTTCCAGCGCCGCCTTATGCAACGCTGTGATTCCTAAAATGAAGTGGTGCGTATCGGTTGCGTTTTGCAGCCGATGGGTGCGGAATGTGTTCCGCTTTTGCCCCTGCGCATCGCTTGTCGGCGCGCATTTGATGGGGCGGGGTGGTGCTTGGTGGTGCTTAGTGGTGCAAAGTTGCTGCGCGGAGGTGCTTATTTAGCGGCCTTTCCCTCGGCAGCAGCGTTCTTCTTCATGGCGCGGCGCGTCATGATCAGGCACAGGCAGCCCAAAACCGCAAAGATGATCAGCGCAATGAAGATGGTGTCGAAGGCAGCTGCGCCCTGGGCGTCAATCAAGCCGCCGAACCAGGTGTGCACGAATGCGTCGGGCAAGAAGCCGATAACGGACAGCAGACCCGAAGCAGTGCCGAAGATGCTCATGGGAACCTTGGCCTCGGTCAAAGGCGAAGAGCCAATGGAGAAGGCGCCGTAGGTAACGAAGCCCAGCACAACAACCAGAACGGCAATGGGGATAACCATGCCTGCGTCGCGCGGCATAATCACGAAGGCAACCAGCACGATAACGCTTGCGGCGAAGAAGATCAGAATCGACTTCGACGGGCTCTTCAGCTTGTCGGCAAAGAAGCCAGCGGCCGGACCTGCGATAAGGCCAATACCATAGGTACGGATAAGGCCAACAACGGAAACAATAGCAACCGGAGCGGCAAAGCAGGTGGTCATGAACGGCGTAGTGTAGGTAACGCCCATGTACACCAGGTACACAAAGAAATATGCCAGGCAAGCCCACAGAACGCCGGGGTGCTTGATGGTGGTCACAACATCGCTCAGGCTGAACAGTTTGGCGTTCTTGTCAATTTCGCCCTCGAAATCGGGGATGAAGATAAAGGACAGAACGGCCAGAATGGCAATGATCACACCCAGAAAAATCAACAGGATTTGGATGCCCTGGGAAGCATCGGCAACAGCAGAGATGATAGCTGTGTTAATCAAGCCAACAATCAGGCCGGCAGCACCAAAGATGGAGTAGCTCACGCCGATCTTGGAAGCGTAATCGTCTTCAGAGCAGCACAAACGCACAATCTTGAAGCGCGTGCCCCACCAAATCAGGATGGTGGTAATGCCGAAGCCCACGAACACAACGTAGAGCATCTGGATGGACGGCAGCATGGCGTAAACGAAGGTCAGAATGGCGGTAGCGCCGAAGCCAACCCAAGACAGCGTACGCATGCGCACTTTGTCGGCAATAATGCCAGAAGGAAGATACGCGATAACTGCCACAATGGCGTAGCAGGAAAGCAGCGCGCCCAGGTCTGCGTTCGAGCAGCCAAGGCCCTGCATCAGGGGTTCATAGAAAACGTTCTTCAGGTAGATGGGCGTGTAGATAATAGAAGAGCCCATGGAAACAAGAATAATGAGGAACCACTTGTGCAGACCGGTCAGATCCTTGTAAGTGACCTCGCCCTTGCTCTTTGCGAGCAGCGACATGGTTTGATCCTTTCTTCGTTTGGGGGTGCGCCCGGCTTCTCTTCGGGCGATTATCGGGTCAAGTGCTTGAAATGCGCGAAAGGGGAAGGAAAGGTAATGCTGTGCGAGAAGACTTCCCCTTTCGCCTGTAAAGAGAGAGAAGAGGTGCTAGCTTACTTGCCCTGCCAGTTCGGCGTGCGCTTCTCAACGAAAGCTGCGGGGCCTTCAATGCCGTCCTCGGTCTTCTCGATGTAGCGATAGGCGGCGTCGCAGTAGCGCATTGCGTCCTCTTCGGACATCTGAGAAGCAGCGTGAACGATCTGCTTCGTGAACTTCAGGGACAAAGGAGCGTTCTTGGCAATGGTGGAAGCAATTTCCAAAGCCTTGTCCATAACTTCTTCAGCCGGTACAACGTAGTTGACGAAGCCGATTTCCTTGGCCTCGGCAGCGTAAACCAGGCGAGCAGTCAGAAGCATGTCCATAGCTGCTTTGCGGGGAACGTCGCGAGCCATGCGAACCAGGCCGCCCGTAGAAGCGATAAGGCCAACCTTGGGCTCGGTCAGGCCGAAGCGAGCATGCTCAGCTGCAACAACAATGTCGCAAGAAACAGCGATCTCCATGCCGCCGCCCGCTGCAACGCCGTTCACGGCGCAGATGGTCGGCTTGGGGCACAGACGGTCGGTGATGCCACCGAAGCCGTGATCGGTAACGGTCATGCACTCGCCACCGCTGGACAGTTCGGAGAGGTCTTCGCCAGCGCAGAATGCTTTCTCGCCGGTACCGGTAACCACAATGACGCGCACGCGGTTATCCTTCTCCGCCTTGTTCATGATGTCTTCCATAGCGGCAGAGGTAACTCCGTTGATGGCGTTGCGCTTCTCGGGGCGGTTGATGCGAATGATCAGTACGCCGTCTTCGCGCAGGTCGGTTACAACTTCAGGTGTTCCGTAAAAATCTGCCATTGTTCCTCCTTTAATGGGATATGGGTTCATTGAGCCGAATCCGATATGCATTGCATCTTTGTCTTGCCCCTTGCTCGGCCTTTTATTAAGATGCGCGCTCGGCTCGATATGCATGCTAGAATCCGCAGTGGGGCGCGTCATCGCCATAACTTCAGTAATGAGCTAATCGCAAGAAAAAGGGGCATCACTAGTTTCTAATGAGGGGATGTTTGGGCGGCATCACACGGCATCTGGGCGGCAAATCGGGGTGATTTTGTTTTGCGCGGCTTTAACGTCGCCAGGGCCCCAATAAAGCCCATATAGGAACGTAATTACCCTTTAAACAGGGGTTTTTGCGGGCATAGTTAACTTTTAAGTATTAGGCGTTTCACGGTAATTTGGCGATGACAGCCGGGGTAACGGAGCGCATTATTTGGGCAACACGAAAGCGACCCGCCCAAGCGTTCAAGAAAGCGAGTAATGCAACGTTGAGAACGGCCGCTTCCGAGGAAAAAACACCGTAGAAAGTTTAATGAAGGGAAGGCTTAAGATGAAGATAGCCGCTGCATTCAAAGTGGTCCCTGACGATCAGGACATCATCGTCGCAGGCGATCGCACGCTGGACTACTCTAAGGCAAAGAACACCATTTCCGTGTACGACCTGAACGCCCTGGAAGTTGCTTCTCAGCTCGCTGCTGAGGCTGGCGGCTCCGCAGTGGCAATCACTGCCGGTCCTGCTTCTATCGACGACTCCAAGCTTAAGAAGAACGTTCTTGCGCGTGGCGTTGAAGAGCTGTTCATGACCGCCGACGATGCTTGTGCGAACATGGATGCCAAGGCAACCGCAATCGAGCTGGCCAAGCTGGTTGAGCAGATGGGCGATGTTGACGTGGTTATCTGCGGCGACGGTTCTGCCGACAACTATGCGCAGCAGGTTGACGTGCAGTTGGCTTGCAAGCTGGGCTGGCCCGTGGTGAACGCTGCTGCCAAGATCAGCTGCAAGGATGGCGCGCTTGAGGTCGAGCGTTTGCTGGAAGACGCTGTTGAGACCGTTGAAGTAAGCCTTCCTGCCGTTGTTTCCGTGACCCCCGATGCCGCTGAGCCGCGCATTCCGGGCATGAAGGACATTCTGGCAGCAGGCAAGAAGCCCATGAACGTTGCTGGTGCAACTGATGTTGTTGCTTCTGCTCTTACCGTGGTTGACTGCAAGGCGCCTCAGCAGGCCGACCGCAAGCTGCAGATTGTTGACGCAGCTGAAGACGGAGCTATAGAGAGCTTTGCTGCCGCCATCAAGGCAGCCCTGTAGGCCCAAGCGTTATCAAGCACAAGAAAGGCAGAGTGAATACTCATGAAAGCACTGATTATTGCTGAACACGCAGGCGCGGCTGCAGAGCTGGCAGCGGGCGCTCGCACCATGGCCGATGAGGTCGTTGCTATTTCCTTCGGGACGCCGTTTGAATGCGGTGCCGATAAGGTTCTGAACATCACTGTTCCCGAGGGTCTGGCCCTGGACGCTGCTGCAGATACCGTGAACGCAGCGTTTGACACCGAGCGTCCTGCAATCGTTTTGGTTGAGGCTGCTCGCCACATGAAGGTTATCGCTGGTAGCTTGGCTTTCCATGCAGGCACCTCCGTTATCACCGACGTTATGGCGTTCGAAGAGGTTGGCGCTAAGAGCATGTACTTCGGCGGTATTGCCGAGCGCGTGCAGAAGGCTGCTGGCGACGTTGCCATCTACACCGTTGGCACGGGCGTTTTCGAGGCCGCTGCTGCAGCTGCTAACGGCTGCGTTGCAGATCAGGAGTGGGTTGCTCCCGCTCGCCCCGTGAAGGTTGTTTCTTCCAAGGCTATCGAGAAGAGCGGCGTGGACCTGTTCAAGGCCGACGTTGTAGTTGCTGCCGGCCGTGGCTTCGCCGAAGAGGCTCAGCTGGGTCTGGCAAACGACCTGTGCGACAAACTGGGTGCTGGCCTGGCGTGCTCTCGTCCGCTGACGGAAGGCGTTAACTGGCTGCCGACCGAACGCTACGTAGGTGTTTCCGGCCTGATGCTGACCCCCAAGGTCTACATTGCCGTTGGTATCTCCGGTCAGATGCAGCACATGGTTGGCTGCAACCGCTCCGGCGCTCTCTTCGCTATCAACAAGGACAAGAACGCTCCCATTTTCAAGCAGTGCGACTTCGGTTTGGTAGGCGACCTTAAGGACGTTCTGCCGGCGCTCACTGCAGCTCTGTAAGGAGACTCCTCTCGTACCGCGCTTCGTTAAAGTCTCTCTTTTAAAACAACCCCCTCCAAAGACTTACCCCCCTTTTTTTACATCTTCCTTTCTCTCTTCTTGGGAGCGCGGTGCGGGGGTCTTAGCCAAATAAAACGTGGCGGTCGTGCGCGGCCGCCAGTGAAAGGATAGTAACATGTCAGATTTCGACGCGATTGTGGTAGGCGCTGGCTGCGCCGGCTCGGTCGCAGCGTACGAGCTTGCCAAGGCGGGCAAGAGCGTACTGGTTGTGGAGCGCGGCAACTTTGCTGGCGCTAAGAACATGACCGGCGGCCGCATTTACTCCCATTCCCTGAAGAAAGTGTTCCCTGACTTCGAGTCCGAAGCTCCGCTTGAGCGCAAGATCACGCATGAGCGCATTGCCATGCTGGACCCGAAGTCCGAGATGACCATCGATTTCACTTCCTCTGAGCTGGGCGAAGAGGGCAAGGACTCCTATTCCGTCCTGCGTGGCCCCTTCGATCAGTGGCTGGCTGGCAAGGCTGAAGAGGCCGGTGCCGAGTGCATTTACGGTATTGCCGTTGAGGAACTGATGAAAGACGAAAGCGGTCGTGTGATTGGCGTACGCGCTGGCGAAGACGAAATTACCGCCGATGTTGTCATTCTGTGCGAAGGCACGAACTCCATGCTCTCCGAGCGCTGCTTGGGCAATGCTCGCCCCAAGGCCAACCAGATGGCTGTTGGCATCAAGGAAGTTTTTGCGCTTCCGGCAAACGTTATTGAGGACCGCTTCCTGGTTCCCGAGGGCGAAGGTGCTGCAATGCTGTACGTGGGCGACTGCACGCATGGCAGTGTGGGCGGTGGCTTCCTGTACACGAACAAGGAATCCATTTCCCTGGGTCTGGTTGCCACCATTTCGCTGGCTGCCGACGGTAGCCGCAATGAGACGCCGGTGTACCAGATGCTCGAGGACTTCAAGAATCACCCGGCTGTGGCTCCTATCATCCGCGGTGCCAAGATGGTCGAGCATTCCGGCCACATGGTGCCCGAGGGCGGCTACAACATGATTCCGAAGTACATCTTCGATGGCTGCCTTATTGCGGGCGAAACCGCTGGTCTGTGCATGAACATGGGCTACCAGGTGCGCGGCATGGACTTTGCCGTGGCATCTGGCCAGATGGCTGCCCAGGCTGCTATTGAGGCGTTGGACAAGGGCGACACGTCCGAGGCCGGCCTGGCTTCCTACAAGGAAAAGATGGAAGCGTCGTTTGTTATCCAGGACCTGCGCACGTTCTCTAAGTGGCCGCACGTCATGGAAGAATGGGACTCCATGTTCACCGATTACCCGGTGATGGTGAAAGAGATTTTCAACGCCATGTTTAGCGTTGACGGTCAGCCCCAGGTGCCGCTGAAGAAGCGCATGATGCCCATCATCAAGAAGCGCGGCCTGATGAAACTTGGTCGCGAAGTTATGAAGGCGGTGAAGTCGCTGTGAGTAAGGTATGCAAAATCACGGTCAACGTCGATGAGGCGCTGTCCGTTAATAAGTACGAGGTTGATGAAGAGACTCCGCACATTGAGCTGGTTGAAGACGACGGCTCCCAGGCGTATCACGAGGAATTCCTTAAGCTGGTGCGTATTTGCCCGGCCGCTCTGTATAAGATCGATGAGGATGGCACCAAGTCCTTTGATTATGCTGGCTGCTTAGAGTGCGGTACGTGCCGTATTGCGTGCGAAGGCACCATCGTGAAGAAGTGGGTCAACCCCGGCCCCACGATGGGTATTGAGTATCGTTTCGGATAATTCCGCAGTTAGGATTTTGTTTCGGTCTTTTGCTGGCGACAAATTCTGTGGTTTGAGTTTGAAGCCCTGCTTGCTTATCTGCGAGCAGGGCTTTTTTGCGTGCTGCGGCGTTGCCGTTTTGCGGGTTGCGGTGCTAGCGTTGCGGGCGCGGTGACACTGCCCAAAGCGAGTGATTGTTGGAAAAACGCCTTCAAATGCAGGCAAATCGACGATAAAGAGTAGTTTCGAGGTTCAGATTTGCCTCTTTTAGAGAGTTGCGCGGATTCTTGAGAAGTACGTGTTTGCAAAACCCCAGCTCAGAGGTTTGTATGAAAAATGATGCACATGGTATCATTTTTCAAACTACTCTTTATCGTCGATTTGCCCGAAATAAAGCCCGTTTTTGCAACAAGAGGGGTCTCATTTCGGGGTTTTAGTACGCTTGAGTCCAATCAGCATTTACGAATTGCTGTCTGACCCGTTACCGTTGATGTAATCGATAAGCTCGGAACGCTTGTGAATGCCAATCTTCTCGTATACATGACGAATATGCGTGTTCACCGTGTAGGGAGAAATGTAGAGCTTCTTTGCCACGTTGTCGGTGGTAAAACCGCGTGCAATAAGCATGATGATTTCCGTTTCACGTGCGGAAAGCGAGAACTCCGCAGCAAGCTCTTTAATGCGGTGCTCTTGGCTTGATTCGGTTGCCGGCGGCTCCATGAGCTTGGTAATGTTGTACTCTTGACGGACCAGCGGAATGATGGTGCCAGCCAGAACGCACACGAAAATCAGTGAGGTGGGGTTGGTTGCGATTTCCGCCCATGCAGGGTTTGCCTCGTAGAGCAGTGCCATTGAGTTGCCCACGGCAATACCCAGGCGAATAAATGCGCCGCTGAAACCAAAGGCGAAACCGATAGGAACGTAGCCTTTCACGCCCAGCACGCCGAAATACATTACCAGCAGCACTTCAAAGATAGCGACCACGGCTAGGATCAGGAAGAATGCAGGGACGTTGAACGCTTCCCCCATCAGGAACAGGGCAAATGAAACAATTGCCAGAGTAATAAGCCAGGGGAAAATGCGGTAAATATTCAGGCGATCTTTCGCTATGGCACAGACTCCGCCAATAAGGCACAGTAGCGCTGCGCCGCCAATGGATCCAAGCGTGAAAGCGGAATCTCCATCGGGCAGGCTCTCCCACGGGATGATGGCAACAAGGAAATAACAGGCAATCGAAGCAACGAACGTGGTCGCGCAAACGACAATCATTGGCTTGATAGCGCGCTTTGCGGTGCTTTTTGGAAGCAACGTGGGGTAGGGCAGATCCTTTGTGATCTTAGCGCCGTGCACGAACAGTACGCCTGCTGCAAGGGGCATAAGTGCTATGAATATCGAAGAGATGCCGGTGGGAAGAACGTAGCAGATAAGCGAGCACACCAGGGTGACTACACCGACGGTTGTGCCAATGTACATCACCGAGAAGGATGTCTTTGCGCGCGAGTAAAGTTCGCCCCACATAATCCAAAGGATTGCATTTGTGATGCCGATAACCGCCGCAAGCGCGAAGGCGATAAGGTCGGTAGGGAAGGTGAATGCGAACAGAGTAAGAGCGGCGGTGGCGACAACGGCTATGATAGTTGTTGCCCAATGGAGCCACTTGATGTCGCAAAGGTGGCGCTTTCTGCCCATGCCAAACGCGATGGCAATAAAAGCGACGGCAGCAGCAACAAGGGCGATAAGCCACGACTGCGTAACGCAGTCGTCAAGAAGCTGGACGCCTACGAAGGAGTCGTGCAGGAACCATAAGTTGTAATGCCACGCAAGAAGCAAGGCGAAGCCGACAAACCTACGCGTCGGATGGCTGATTGAGTTGATTTCTGACTCCACTTTCTCTGGGACAAGGCCCTTGATGCTCATGTGCGTCTCCCCCTAGCGCATGTCAAACAACGAACAAAGTCTTGTAGAGTAAACGGAATTGCTGCGGCAAGGCAAGCTTTACAATTATAGCGTTTCTGCTGGTTTATTGCGGATTTTCGGGGAACAAAAAGTGCAACTGCAGCAGGCAGAGCGTGCTGCAGATAGGCAGTTCAGAGTGAGAACCCAGCAAGGAGCAATAACGAATAAGGTTGCGATATGTTGGTTGTTGACGGGTGCGCCTTAATCTTCGTCGGAGCTTTCGTGGTTGACCTCAAGGGGGTCGTCTTCGATGTCGGCGCCTTGCGTGTCGTCGGTTGTGACGAGTGTCTGCTCGTTATCGCCCGCTGCGGCTTTGGAACCGTCAGAAGATGTGCCTGCATCGGATGCCTGCTGATCCTCGGTGGCGGTCAAATCTTCTTCGAGCTTTTCCAAGCGGCGCTTTTCTTCCTCTTCCTCGGCCTTGTCGCGTGCGGTGGCCGTGGGGTCTTCCAAATTGTAGTAATACGTCTGCAGCTCAAGCGTTGAAACCATGCGACCTGCGGTTTTGCCCTGATATGTAATGTAGCCAATCTTGCCGTTCAAGAGAAGCGTTGCTGCGCTGAACTCTTCCGGGTCCAGGTGGTGCAACACGCTCACGCCTCCATCGACAAAGACAACCTTCAGGTCAATAATGCACGTCCCGTCTTCCGTTGGCTGTTTGGGAATATAGACGGTCGCGTTCTTGCCGTCTTTCAAGTGCGCGTCTGAGCTCATTAGATTCGCAGAAAACGTATCGCTGCCAGGAAGCTTTACCGACATGCTCACCACTGATTTTCCCGCGCTGTTCGAGAGCTCAATGGCATAGACGGAACCGCTGTTTTCGCCAATCTCAAGAGTTTCGGGTTGCGTTTGAGCTGCGGGTTCATTGCTTGAGCAGCCAATCGTGCCCAGCAGCAGAAGGGAGCATAGCACCAGCGCGAGAAGCCGACACATGCGATGCGTTAGGGAAGAAGCGGCGGTATGCATGGGAAATCCTTTTGTTGAACGGATGGATGTGTTGAAGCAGTTTTACGGCATTGCCGCATGTCAAGAGCTGAATGTGGACAGGGGCACTCAGCAAAAGTAGCGCCCTGCGATAGCACTACGATGCAATCAGTCCTGCGCGGTAGGGCTTATCGCATTGCGGGTCGGAAAGAGGGCAGTGCTTGTGACACAGGAGGCAGGTACCGTCTGCTTGCATGTCCGAAGAATTGGACTTGCTGCTTGATTGGCTGCTGGCTTGCCCGTCCGTCTGGTTGCGCGAGCTGCTGCTTTTCGTGGAATTCGAACCGGCTGCAGCTGCGGAAGACCCCGATTCCGAACCGTCCGAACTGCCCGAAGCGTTGCCAGCTCCTGCACCAGCCCCTTCGCCTGAGCCCGCCGACGCAGAAGCGCCTGCCTGCCCGTTTGACCGGGATGGGGACGCGGTCTCCGTTGAGGAACCCGCCTGCGTTGCGCCGTTCGCAGCAGCGTCTTCGCCAGCGCCCGTAAACAGTTCGAGCGAGTTGAACCCAGCAACGCCGAGCGCCGCGATGCCAACGAATGAGACCGCTTTTACACCCATGCCGATGATCTTGCGTTTGCTGGGATCGTAAGGAATGCTCAAATGCTTCAAGACGCTCGTCCAATGCATGGCAAGGTGAACCACGGCAAGAATGCACAGCAAAAACGCGCTGATTTTATGCACGCTCAGCCACATGCTGCTCATAATTTTGGGCGCAAGACCCACGTGGTAGAGCAGCCGGCTAATGGGCACGGAGCTTATCACGAGCGCGGCAAATGTGATGCCCAAAAGCACGGCCACCACGAAAAGCGCGAGCTGTCCTTCTTTGACCTGGGCATTTTCTACCAGGCTTGCGACCGTTTTCATCCATTTGAACGAGCTTGCCATGTGCGCAACAACAGCAAACAGAAATACCACGCCAATAATCTCGTGCGCAATCACGCCCGTGAGCTGCGCGAGCATTGACACAATAAGTAAAACAGTCAGAGCGCCATCAAGCGCCATGCGGATAGAGCTGTTTTTCATTTCCTTCCTTAGTTCTTTATTCGAAATCATGCGCTGACTTTACACCGAGGCCAGCGTGAAGTCGATGAGCGCAGGATAAAAAGCATATTCAGTATAGGTATGAACCTTTTCCGAGAATTGGCTGCTCCAGCTGTCAAGAAATTCCTGCTTGAAATCTTCGTACGCCAGCGCCATGTCTCTGCTACCCGTTTGCTCGTAAGTGCGCGCGAGCAACGACATGAACATAAGCAGGTAGCGAATATGGTCGGGCATATCGTGCTCTTCAGCCTTGATTTCCAGTCCGAACCGGGCATAAAGGTCTTCCACTGCCACGGCGGTCGGACCAAAAACTTGGTCGGCGCCATCAACGTAGTACGAGGCATAAGGGGGTGCGTACATTTTGAACGAGCCAATGAACAGGCGCGTGTAATCAAGCTGCGAAAGGTGAGCGCCCACAACCGTTTCCGTCGATTCCTTGTAAGCACAGAGCGCACGCTCAAGCTCGCTGATCGCAGCAGCGTATTTCAGCAGTTCAGAGGCTTGCTTCATATGCGCGAGTTGCATGCTTAAGAAATCAGCGTTCTTGGGATAATCCCACAGGCGGGCAAGCCCCTCAAGCAGCACCGAAGGAGCAACACGGGGAAGGGGTCGCGCGGCGTACGCGACTTCGTCTTCGGCGTCGTCGACCGTGCTCGCAGCGTTCACGCTCTCGGCGGCAACGGCGTCACAATCGTCAGCCGCGGCGTGGGCCGTATCAAGGGCGGCGTCGATGTCAGCGCCGGCTGCGTTGAAATCGGCAACGGGATCAATGCTCATGGGTTTCTCTTTCTTGCGAATCTTGTCGGTTTCGTGCGAAGGAGGCAAGAGCGAATAAACGCTCCCGCCTCCTTCGCGCTGATAAATGCAATTGTACATTTTACCAGGTCTTATGGAACTCGCGCATGTAGTATACGGCAGGTTCGGTGCCTTCTTCGGGCAAAAGCGTGTCCATTTTATAGGACTGCATAAGGTCGTAGAGCGTAGAATCGTACACGTTTTCCACGTCGCCGAACACGCGTGCGCCTGCGGGGCAAGCATCTACACAATAAGGGTTATCGCCGTTGTAAACGAGCTGCTTGCACATTTGGCACTTAAGCGGCGCCCCGACTTCGACCATGGGCAAGTCGTAATCGTCCAAGATGGGGTCGTGGCACGGATATGCCGCCCCAACAGCCTCTTTCAGGTCGGCGCCCGAAGATGTGCCGCCTTCAATCAAGGCCTCAACGCTGGCGATGTCAGACGCCGCGGTGTTTTCCGGCGCCGGTGTGATCTGCCCGTAAGGGCAGGCTTCCGCGCAGTTCCCGCAGCGGATGCACTTGTCATAATCAACCACGGTCAGGCCGTATTCATCCTTGTGCATGGCACCCGTTGCGCACGCGGCCACGCACGGCGCGTTCGTGCAATGGTTGCACATGGTAATCTTGTAAGAATACTTTGTCTTTGGGAATTTTCCGGTGGTGGAGGCAACGTGGTGAGTCAAAAACACGCCAGTCGGGACCTCGTTATGCATCTTGCACGCAATTTCGCACGCGGCGCAACCAACGCATTTGTGCTGGTCAATGATCATAATATAGCGTGTTTTCATTACGCTTCCACCTTCTTAATGCTCACGCGGGTTAGGCCGCCATGGCGTGCCGTTGATCCGCTCAAGCGTTCCCAGTCGCAGGGAAGAATCTCGTTGTTGTTGCCACCGCGTGGCTTGAAATTTTTGAAGTCAGCGGCTGCAACGTGACCAAACGCCCAATGTCCCTGGCCGTACGCCTTAATGACAACGCCCGGGCGCGTGCCTTCCCATGCTTTCGCGTGCACGGTGATGGTGCCTTGCGGCGATGTCACTTCTACAGTGTCTCCGGTTTTAAGCCCCAGATCTTCCATATCGGACGGGTTGATCTTGATCACATCGTCCCAGGCCACATCGCCCGGATCGGTATCCTTGAATTCCTGGTAGCCCACGCAGTTTGCGCTGCGACCCTCCAAATTCAGGCGCGCGCGATGCTCTTCGAAGATGTAGGGATACGTCTTCTCGTCGCCGTAGCGCACGGGGGTCTCGTAGTGCGGCACGAACGCCAGGCCGTCGCGCGCCTCGAAGTTCATGGACTCCATGACGGAATTCACGTCGCATTTGTACTGGTCAGCCACTTGCTCAAGCAGCGTTTTCAGGCTTTCGGAGAAAAACTCGAACTTGCCGGTATCGTGACCCAAGCTGCCCCAGTGCTTCTTATAGCCCATCTTCTTGGAGTTAAAGCAGCCCTTGGAGCAGAAGTTGCGCCAACTTCCCAGGTCGGTGCCTTGTTTTGCGTTCGCGCCGTTCCATGCGGGCGCCGTCATGATTTTCACGGCAATTTCGGCGAATTCCGCAGCGTTGGTGGGGCAGTTGCCCGTTTCGGGGTCGCAAAACGCCTTCGAGTAGTAATCGTAGATGTTCGCGAAGCCGCGCTCCTTGAGCTTTACGGCCAGCTCCCACGCGATTTCCGTCTCATCGGTTTTGGAGTCCCACAAGGGTGTGATCACGGGTTGCTGCACCGAAATGTAGCTGTACAGGCCCTGGCTTGCCTTCATGAAGCCCCAGCGCTCGAACATGTAGTGCTTTGCCGGCAGCAGAATGTCGGCAAACATGGCCGATTCCGACGGCATGGTGGTAATGTTCACATAGAACGGCACCTTCGCATACGCCTTGTCGAAGCGCTGCGCGCCTGTGGAGCTGAAGCAATAATTGCACCAGTAGCTGATGAGCATCTTGATTTCGTAGCTGCCGTCTTCGTAATGCCCGTCTTCCTGCAGGATAACATCGGCAAGGCGGCTTGACGTCTCGTTGGAGTGAATCGCTTTGCCGTTATAGTTCAGGAAATCTTTGCGCACGCGGCCGTCGATCGCCTTCATCTTGGCGGCCTTGCGGGCGTTGCTGTCGCGGAAGTGGTTGTGGTCGGGTAGCGCTCCCGTGGAAGCGGAAGCGCTCCTGAATACGCCGCCCTTCGTTTCAATGGAGCCCACCAGGCCGTTCAGCGCGTTTGCCGCCATGGCTCCGTATACGCCGCGGACCTGCATGTTTGTGCCAGGCGACTGCCATGAGCAGCTTGCATCGCCGTACTTGCCGAACTGCGTGGCAACTTCGATGATGTCCTTTTCCGCAATGCCGCAGATCTCGGCCGCCCACTCGGGGGTGGCGTCTTTGAGCGCCAAGTTCCACCAACGTACCAGGCCGTAGCCCTGATTGTATTCGAACTTGGACTCGTCTACCGTTTCGCCGGCTTTGAACAAATTCGTCTTGTTGTTGTAATTATCGGTGAGCTCGTAGTTCCACGGACCCTGTTTGAAGTCGCCCACGAACTCCTTGTTCCACAGGCCCTTCGTAAGAATAACGTGTGCAATTGCGCAGGCCAGCGCGCCGTCAGTGCCGGGGATGATGGGCAGCCACTTGTCGGCTTTCGCGGCGGTTGCGGACAGGCGCGGGTCGATAACGTAGATCTTCGCGCCGTTCATGACTTTGCCCCACACGCTTGATGCCCAGCCGGACATACGATTCGACGAAATGGGGTCGGTTGACCACATAAGAAAGCATTTCGTGTTCGTAAGGTCGTAGTTATGGTACGCGAAGGCGCCTTCAGTTGCCCAGTTCGCCATTTTTTCGGCTTCGGCGCAAATGTCGCCATGACCGAAGTAGTTTGGGGTGCCGAACAGAATGTTGAACTTCTTGTACAGGACGTCGCCCACGCCGGTGGAGCGTCCCTTTTGGAAAGCGAGCTTCTTTGTTTCGCCGTTGTTCTTGAGCTCCATGAGCTTGTCAGCAATGGTGTCAAGGGCTTCGTCCCAGCTGATGGGCACAAAACCAGGGTCAATGCCGCGTCCCTTTTGGGGATTCGTGCGCTTCATGGGGGTCTTGATACGATCGGGATCGTAGACTTGCTGAATGGCAAGATGCGGCTTCGGGCAGATTTTGCCATCCGTTGCTGTACAGTTCCAGTTTCCCGCAATGCGAAGGATGCGCTTATTTTGCGTGTATACCTTCACCGGGCACGAGGCGGTGCATCCCTGGCAGGTGGTTGCGGTCCACTTGCCGGTTTGATTCGGCTTATGGGACTCATCGGCCACGGCGGTAAACGGCGTTGTCACCCCCGTTGCGGTTGCCGCAGCCAACCCCAAAGCGCTTGCTTTGAGGAACGAGCGTCTATTAATGTTCACTTCTTCTTACCCTCTCTCTAGGGCTTCGATTTCTTGCATAGTAATGCAATGACACCGTTTTCCCTGCTACTGCTGTTGTTTGAGGGATTCGGCAGTAGAAAACGAGAGAATGCGTAGCGCATTATACGCGGTCTTGGGAGAAATGTCTCACTTTTTCATGATAATATTCGACTATGTACACTATTTCATTTCTTGCAAGTTAATTTCAAGATAATACTTGACTGCATCTATTAGTTTACTTACGATACGCCATCGAGGGATTGCGCCGTTTTTAGGCGTTGCTGTTAGGACTACATTCGAATACAACGAAAGAGAATAACTCATGAAATTCGCAAGGCAATTCACCGGTGAATTTATCGGTACGTTCCTTATGTGCTTTTTGGGCATTGGTGCTGTTGCTACGGCAACGCTGTTCGGCGCCCTTACCGGTCCTGGTCAGGTGGGCCTCGTGTGGGGCCTTGCCATTGCGCTGGGTATTTATGTAACGCGCAATCTTTCCGACGCGCACTTTAATCCGGCGGTTTCGCTTTCCATGATTCTATCAGGCAAAATGAAGGTGCGCGACCTTCCCGCGTATTTGCTGGGTCAATGCGCTGGTGCGTTTTTCGCGGCGGGAGCCCTGTGGATCCTGTTCGGCGATTCCGTTGCGAAGAACCTTTCCAACAACGGCCTTACCATGTCCACGAACTCCATTGGCAGCGCGGCTACCATCTGGTGCGAAGTGTTCCCAAATACTGCGAACGGCACCGTGCCCATGATGGTGGGCGCTTTCGCCGAGGGTTTTGGCGTGTTCATTTTGTGCCTGGTTATTCTGAGCCTGACTTCCGATGAGAACAAGGGCAAGCCAACCTCGCTGCTTGCTCCGCTGTTCATTGGTCTGACCATTACCGTGCTAATCAACGTTATCGGCCCGCTGACCGATGCGGGCCTGAATCCCGCACGCGACATTATGCCGCGTCTGTGGGCTGCGTGCGTGGGTTGGGGCTCCATTTGCTTCGGTAATAATGTTATGGACACCATCTGCGTGTACGTTATTGGCCCGCTGGTGGGTGGCGCCCTTGCGGCGCTGGTGTATCGCTACATTTTGAAGCCGATGCACATCAAGAAGAACGAAACCGAAGTTGAGGGCGAGGCCGAGCCTGAACTCGAAGCGTAAGAGCTTCTGTATGATTTTTTGCCGCAGCGGATTAACAGCCACACCGCTGCGGCTTTTCCGTAAACAAACACGGAAGGGAAGATGAATGAACGAGGTTATGCAGACAATCCGCGATTACTATGCCGACAAGAAGTTGGCTGACATTATTTCTGTTGAGGGACTTGAGCCTTCTGCCGAAGCCGCTGAAGCCTTGGCGCTTTTGCCGCAGGAGCTGCGCGAAAGCAAGATGCTTTTGGGTTACCCGTTCCCGCCGCTGCTTGCTGGCTGCACCGTGCTGGTGCTGGGCGCACGTAATGGCCGCGATGCATTCGTTGCTTCGAAGCTTGTGGGCGAATCCGGCAAGGTGATTGCCGTTGAAGGTTGCGCGTGCGGCATTGAGAAGGCGAATGCGGTTAAGGATGAAATTGCGCAGAAGTTCGGCTATGCGAAGTCGAATGTTCATTTCGTGAACGCTCCCATTGAGGATCTTTTCGTTGCCGGTATTGCCGATGGGACGATTGACGTGGTGATTTCCAACTGCGCCGTATCGCACAGCCCGTTCAAGCTGGATGTGCTTTCCGAGGTGTATCGCGTGCTCAAGGAAGGCGGCGAGTTCTACGAGTTCGATATGTTCTGCAATCGTCGTCTTGATCCCGAGCAGAAGGCCGACCCCGCTATTGCCGGTGGTCTTTTGGCAGAAACCGGTTACGACCAGGACTTCCGCAGAACCATGCGCCGTGCGGGTTGGGATGATTTTCGTCACATGAGCTTCCATGCCGTTACCGTGATCGATGAAGCGGCGGCAAAGGCGGCGGGCGTTGGCACCACGTACGAAGGACGTTATGTGCGCGCGGTAAAAAGCCAGGTCATCGAGGACCTTTGCGAGCAGTATGGCCAGTACGCCACCTACGACGGCCAAATTCCCGGCTGCCCTGATTACTTCGATTTGGACGACCATCACCGCTTTTTCACGGGCGAGCCGATGAGCGTTTGCAGCAACTCTTGCAGCATGGTGGCCGATACGCGTTACGGCGCGCACTTCAAGGTTGACGGCAACTTGAAACATCATTACGGTGCATTTGGCAAGTGCGGCAACATCGAGCGCATCGTGGAAGAATAGCGCGCCTGCGGGCAGCTTCGCGAAAACACCGCCGAAGTTGCCCATGAGGGCTTCAGCAATGGTTTTACTCGGCAAGGACCAATCTCGGAATTTCCGAGATTGGTCTTTTTGCGTTGGTGGTAATGCTGTTGCGCAATGCTGTTGCGGCTTGTGCTTCGCTTTACACTTCGCCAGGTTCTTCGCATTGCGTAGCGTCATGAAAAAAATCTTGGATTGATTTCCGAATAATGCTTGCTTGTTACGCAACGTGATATGGTTGGATAGTCCGTGAAGGAGGTGAAATCCATGTCAAACGAAGAAAACCAAGAGCTTTTCACCACAGGCGAGATTGCCGATGCTTGCGGCGTATCGGTGCGCACGGTGCAGTACTACGATGAAAAGGGTTTGCTCCATCCTGTTGAGCGCTCGAAAGGAGGAAGGCGTTTGTATGACAGCGCTTCGCTTGAGCAGATGAGGACCATTTGCCTGCTTAAGTCGTTGGGGCTCACTCTTAAGGCGATTCGGGGAATTCTTGCGAATCCCCATGATAACGCGGAGCTTCTTTGCCTGCTAGAAGAGCAGGAAAAGGCACTTGCTGCAGAGATTGCCGACAATCGCACTATGTTGGAAAGCGTCCGTTCTGCAATCGAAGGGATTCGCTTGGACGGTCATTTACCAGAAACTAGTAATAACGACATGGGTTCCGTCATGGATACTACTGATACCAAAAACACCAGGCTGTACCGAACCAAACGCCGTATGATCATCGAGGGACTTATTGTTGATGCGGTGGAAATTGGCACGCTCATTTATGGCATACTGACCGGGCAGTGGCTTCCGTTTGCTTGCTCGATGATTTTGATTGTGATCATTTGCATCGAGCTTGTTTGCACCTATTATCGTGATTCTCGCTACATTTGCCCACATTGCTACCGTGTTTTCCAGCCCAGCTGGAAGAGTTTCTTCTTCTCGGGTCACACACCGAAAACGCGCAAGCTCACGTGCGCCCATTGCGGCGAGAAAAGCTGGTGCGCGGAGATTTCGGTCGAGAACGCGGATGTCGCTTCGGCTGCTTCGACCGCTGGCGCTTGCTAGGCTGCGTTGCCTTCTTTTTCGGGCAATAAATGCACGCGGTCAACTTCGCGAAAGCACCGCCGAAGTTGACCGATTTTGCTGCTTTAGACGCTACTCACTAATAATTAGTGATGCGTTTCTCCTTAAGGGTGGGCGATAATCCGCGCTAATGCCGCCGTGTTCAGGCGGCAGAGGATTCGAAAGGAGAAAGTATGGCTATTTCGACTGAAATCGTAGGCAAAACCTTCGGACCGTTCGTGCGCGATTACACCTTCAAAGATTTGGAGATTTGCGCGTTGGGGTGCGGCGCGGGCTGGGACGGCCGCGTTGACCTTGAGTACGTCAACGAAGGCGATGCGAAAAATCCCGAGCTCAAGGTGTTGCCGATTTTTGCGGTGCCGCTCACGGTGAACGAGGAAATGACCACCACGCTCGATTATGGCTTTGATTATTCCGGCTCGCTGCATTACGGCATTGATGTTCGTTTCCACGCGCCGTTTAAGATGGCCGACCACATTGAAACGTTCGTAACGCAGGAAGCCATTTGGGATCGCGGCGAAGGTCGCGGCTCACTGTCCAAGCAGGTGGGTAAATCCTATTCCTCCGATGGCACGCATCTGTGCACGGTGGACACGTACGACTGCTGCATTTACGATGGCGGCTGGGGCGGCGATCTTCCGCCGAAGGATGCTGTTGATTATCCTGATCGCGAGCCCGACTTTGCGTACGAAGAAACGTACGGCTTGAACTGGCCGCTGGTGTATCGCCTGATGGGCGACTGGCATCAGCAGCACATCGATTGGTCTTACACCGAGCAGACCGGTCTTGAGCGCCCCATTGCCCATGGCGTGAGCAGCGCGGGCGTGGCAATGCGTCATGCAATCTCGCTGCTGTTCCCGGGCCACCCCGAGGCCATGACGCGCTTCAAGTGCCGTTTCACGTCTCCCGTTCTTCCGGGCGCGCGTCTGCGCACCGTGGTGTGGAAAGTTGACGAAGGCGAAGCCCGATTCCGCATGGTCAACGCGGATGCTCCCGAATCTAAGCCGTTCTTGAACAGCGGCATTGTGGAATGGGATCCCGCGCGCGTGTAGGCGTTCGGATAGTGCTGGGGCAATCGACGTGTTCGGGCTCCGGAGTCCCGTGCGGCTTGCGGGGTCGTAGCGCTTGTGGGGCGCGCGTCGAGTAAGATTATGAACCCAGAATAAAAGGGAAGCCATCGGTAACGGCGGCTTCCCTTTGTGTATATGGCTGAGACATTGTAAGCATGAACGGTGCGTGCCAGTGGCGTCTTTTTGTGCGCATGGGGTCAAGGTGCATCTGTTCGGCAAGTTTCGCAACAACTGCGGTCGCCTTCTCGCGTATACGGGCTAAGGGATTAATTGTGTCAATCGACTATTAGACTGTTGACAATATCGGAATGCAGAATAATAATTCTAGTAAACAACTAGGAATTAACTATCGTTTTGGTGAGCTATTGCTCTAAAACCGATGAGCCGAAAAGAAAGGTTTGCTATGAGTGACATTCGCGAACAAGTCAAGGACTACTACAGTAATTTGCAGTCTTCCGGGGATCTCAAAACAAGAGTTTGTACGTGCGACAGCATGCCACGTGCACTTAAGGCTATTGTGGGGGAGCTACCTGCGGAAATATGCGATCGATTTTACGGATGCGGCAGTCCTATTCCGCCTTTGCTTGAGGGATGCACCGTTTTGGATCTTGGGTGCGGCACGGGACACGATGTCTACATTTGCTCTAAGCTTGTTGGCGAAACCGGCAAAGTTATTGGCGTAGACATGAACGAGAATCAGTTGGCGGTTGCCCGAAAGTACCAGGACGAAGTTGCGAGGACTTTCGGCTATGCCGCGAGCAACGTTGAGTTCAAGCAGGGCTATATCGAGGATCTTGCTAGCTTGGGCATTGAAGACAACAGCATTGATGTTGTTATTTCCAATTGCGTTATCAATCTTTCGCCCTTCAAGGAGGCGGTTTTCAGAGAGATTTGGCGCGTGCTTGCCTGTGGCGGCGAGCTGTACTTCTCCGATGTTTTCGCTGATCGTCGCATGCCCGCCGAGCTTGCCGCCGATCCTGTTTTGCGTGGCGAGTGCATATCTGGCGCAATGTATATCGAGGACTTCCGTCGCATGATGCGCAAGGTCGGTTGGGAGGATTTCCGCTATACGTCAACGCGTCGATCTTGCATTGACAACCAGGAAATTGCTGCGAAAGTGGAGGGATTCACCTTTTTCTCGCGTACCGTGCGTGCGTTCAAGATTCCCGACAAAATTGAGGATTTGTGCGAGCAGTACAACCAAGTTGCGACGTATCAGGGCACTATTCCGGGCATGAATCAGTTCTTTGACCTGGATGATCACCATCGTTTCTTTACCGATGAACCGTTGGCTGTTTGCGGAAACTCTTGTGCGATGGTCCAGGATACTCGCTACGGCAAAGCCTTCCGCATTGAGGGTGATCGCAACGTGCATTACGGGCCGTTCCCTGGTTGCGGCAACATTCCCTACGCGGCCGATGGCGAAGATGCCGGTGGTTGTTGCTGCGGCGGCGGTGGTTGCTAGAAGTTGCTGCTGGGGCCGCCGATGCGGTCGCGTTGCCGCTCGTGCGATTAGGGGCTATTGCATTACGGTCTCTACGCCACCGACACGGTCATGTCGCCGCGTGTGTGGGCGGTGATGATGAAACAGGGGACGGAGGTTTGTTCCATTTTCCTTGCGACTAGGGGAGATGTCATGCGCTGGCAAGGGGCCGCTCTTCGGGACGGCTTTGCAGTTGACTGTTTGGGGCGCTTGGGTGGTGTTTTTCTGCCAATTGCGATTCCCGGTGTCCCCGAATCGCACCATTTCAGCCGTTTCGAGGGCATGTTGTTGAAAAAACGCTTCCGAATTCGAAGTTGTGGCAGGTTGGAAGTAGGTTGGCGGGGCAAATCGTGTCGTTTTCCGATGCAGGCGTCGTTGCTAGAAAATTAGCTTTTGTAAAGCATCAGCTCAAAACTATGCTTGATTGAGGTATATCATAACGGCAAGTTAATCTGGCAATTCGACCTACTTCCAACCTATCACAACTTCGAATTTCGGGCCCAAAATCCAACAACATGGCTTTGCGGCTAGCCGACGCGCAGATTCCACGCTGCTGCTGCGACTGCATACTCGATGCAGATACGGCTTTTGCCTATCCGGTACTGCTGTAGGCGGAACGCATGCCTTTGCCCTGGATCGGGACTATTGCGAAGCTAGGTTTCATTTGTTTCGCAAACTCATTAAAATGAAGCTATTTCATGAATGCTGTGGCATTTTGAGCTGGGATTTTTAAGAGTGTTCCTCGCACGTGCGGGGATGATCCCAGCGCAATATCAAGCCAATAAGCTCCTTGAAGGCGACCTTCGCGGGTTTGCTAAATACTGCGGCGAGCTAGGATGAAACGACGTCCTGAGAAGCCTGAATGAGACAGTCATGGTCAACGTGGGGCAGAACAAGGATAAGGGTGCGAGGTTCGCGCGCATACCCACGGGCATCGAGACCCGTACGTTCTGCCTGATGCTGGTGAGCCGCGGCGCAGTCTACCACACGAGGAAGTCGGCAGGCGAGTTCAAGCACTTCCACTGGGGATGCGACTGTAAGGTGGTGCCCAGCTTCGAGGACGACCCCGACGCCAAGGTGGTCGAGGACGTTCGGCCCAAGGAGCTGCACGAGCAGTGAAAGGCATGCAAGTGTGTTGACGATGAAATCAGCGCGCCGAGCCTGACGAAGGCAGCTGTCAAGCGCCAACTTATTATCAACCCGGCAGCAAGCCTTAACGCCCCGCCCGAATTGCCGTTCCGTTGCTCAGGGCAATTAATATGTATTATGTGCCAGACAGGAAGATTGACGCCTATGCGCTCAGCTACGCGGGCAACGATGATAAGGCGACGGTCTTCGAGCTGGTTTTCGGTTTCGCGCCATGCAATGCTGCCGAAGTAATCCGCCAGCTTTACGAGTGGATTGCCGACAATCCGCCTATCAAGAACGGAGAAGATGCGCATGGCGAGAGATTCGAAAGTGAGACTATGATGATCGGTCGCAATGGCAAGATGGCCTCGTTGTCGGCTCCGGCAATCAACATCGTAATCCCCGCATGTTATAATGCGGGCACCAGAGATGAAAACACAGTCCCCGTCGGGTAGTCGTGGGCGTGCGGATATCCGCATCAGTAACCTGCCTCCTTGGTTGTCCCTTCTCTGCATGGTCATCTACATAAAGGAGGAACCAACCATGC
>CAKUOV010000028.1 GCA_934670115.1 uncultured Eggerthellaceae bacterium | reverse complement strand
GCTGGAGTTAGTCATTATACCAGCCCCCGCCGTTTTGTGAAGGGGGCAATTCGAAAAACTTTTCGACCTGCCCTCAATGCCGCCCGCCGCCGCATCTGGGCCGCTTCGCCGCAGTGGTCAATCAGCCCATTCTCGCAGCGCACGTCTCTGCCTGCAAACCGTAACGCTCCACGGGTGCCCTTATAAAAAAGAGGGAGACCCCGAAGGATCTCCCTCTTTAAGTACTATAGGTGGTTGCGATCTTACGCAGCGACTGCTTTCAGCTGAGCACCGCACCAGGAAATATCAGCGGCAAGCGTGGTCAGCGCGGCTTCTTCGGGCGTAAGCTCGGCGAGCTTAGCCTCAAGTCCGGCCAACGTTTCGCGCACTTGGTTCGCGTCAACGTCTTCAGCAGGAATTGCGCGGTCGGCCAAAATGATAACTTTCTGGCCCGTGACCTGCACATATCCGCCCTGAAGCGCAAAACGTTTCATTTTTCCGCCATTTTCTGCCTGAATGCGAACCACACCGTCGGCAAGAACGGATACTAGCGGCACATGTCCGTGCAAGAAGCCCATTTCACCTTCGACGCCCGGCACAACAACCATATAAGCGTCGTCAGAGAGCAACTTTGCTGCAGGCGTTACGATGTCGCATACAAGCCCAGCCATTATTCAGCCTTCTGCATCTCGGCATATGCGGCGTAAACGTCCTCGATGGCTCCCTTGTAAACGAAGCACTGCTCGGGAATGTGGTCGCACTTGCCATCAAGGATCTCGGCGAAGGAACGCACGGTATCCTCGACTTTAACGTACTTACCGGGGTTGCCGGTGAAGACCTCTGCCACGTGGAACGGCTGACCCAAGAACTTCTGAATCTTACGCGCACGGTTAACGGTAAGCTTCTGCTCTTCGGAAAGTTCGTCCATACCCAAAATGGCAATGATGTCCTGCAAATCCTTGTAGCTCTGCAGAATCTGCTGAACGCCTACCGCAACGCGATAGTGCTCTTCGCCAACGATCTCGGGATCGAGCGCACGGGAAGAAGAGTCCAGCGGGTCAACAGCCGGGTAAATACCCAGTTCAGCAATGGAACGCGAAAGAACGGTCTTTGCGTCCAAGTGGGTAAACGTCGTAGCAGGAGCCGGGTCGGTCAAGTCGTCGGCGGGAACGTATACAGCCTGAACGGACGTAATGGAGCCCGTCGTGGTAGACGTAATGCGTTCCTGCAGGTCGCCCATTTCCGTAGCCAGCGTGGGCTGGTAGCCCACAGCAGAGGGCATACGACCCAACAGAGCGGATACTTCGGAACCAGCCTGGGTAAAGCGGAAGATGTTGTCCATGAACAACAGAACGTCCTGACCCTGGTCACGGAAGTATTCAGCCTGGGTAAGGCCCGCCAAGCCAACGCGAAGACGTGCTCCGGGAGGCTCGTTCATCTGACCGTAAACCAAGCAGGTCTTGTTTACAACGCCGGACTCGCTCATTTCAATGAACAGGTCGGTACCCTCACGAGTACGCTCGCCAACGCCGGTGAATACCGACGTGCCGCCGTGCTCTTGAGCCAGGTTGTTGATGAGTTCCTGAATGCAAACGGTCTTGCCTACGCCAGCACCGCCGAACAGACCAGTCTTACCACCCTTAACGTAGGGCTCAATCAGGTCGATAACCTTAATACCGGTTTCGAAGATCTCGGTAGAAGTGGTCAACGTTTCGTATGCAGGAGCAGGGTGGTGGATGGGCATCCACTTGTCAATCTCGGGCATCGGTTTGCCGTCAACAGGCTGTCCCATAACGTTCCAAATGCGACCCAAAGTGTTAGGGCCAACAGGCATCATGATAGGAGAACCAGTGTCAGTTACTTCGATACCGCGAGTCAGACCATCGGTGGACGACATGGCCACGCAGCGGACCAAGTCACCCGGGAGGTGCATTTGCACCTCAAGGATGGTGCCAATAACACCAGCCTTGGTAGTTGCATGAACCGTCAGGGCGTTGTAAATTGCCGGCATGTTATCCGGCGAAAACTCAACGTCGACAACAGCGCCGACGATGCGGACAATGCGTCCGATGCCCTTAGTGGCCGATGCATTTTCAATAGTCTCAGCCATTTATTCCTCCAATGCCGCAGCGCCACCCACGATTTCGGTGATTTCCGTGGTAATAGCACCTTGGCGTACGCGGTTATATACTCGGGTCAAAGTTTGAACCATTTCATTGGCGTTGTCGGTCGCCGATTTCATGGCCGTACGACGAGCCCCTTGCTCGGCGGCAGCCGAATCAATAAGGCCGTGGTACAACGTGGTGCGCACGTAAGCAGGCAAAAGACCGTTCAGAACGCTTTCGGCATCGGGCTCGAACTCAACGCCTGTAGAAGCGCTTTGCTCTTCGCCTTCCGCATTCTTCGCATTGCCCAAAAGTGATTCGGTATCAACCGGAAGCACCAGTTCAGTGCGAAGAATCTGTTCGGCGGCATTCTTGGCGTGGTTGTAAATCAAATACACCTCGTCAAGATTGCCCGCCTCGTATCCACCAATTGCATAAGCGGCAATGCTCGAGGCCTCTTCCACCGTAGGATCGGCAGACATGTCCTTGAACTCAAGCACGGGAGCTACGTTACGATATGTAAAGTAGCCCAGCGCTTTCTTACCACATGCAACAACCTGCACGGCAGCGCCGGCAGCTTGCTTTTCTTTCATAAGACGCTCTGCGGTGCGCAACACGTTCGTGTTGAAACCGCCCGCAAGGCCTCTATCCGACACGACAACAACCAGCAGCACGTTTTTAATTTCGTCGTGCTTGCTCAGTAGGGCGCTACCGCTGCCACCCGCCTGCTGTGCGACATGCGCCAGCATCTCCATCATGGAGTTGGAATACGGCGTGGAAGATTCAACGCGGTCAGTTGCGCGACGAATCTTGGCGGCCGCAACCATTTCCATGGTGCGAGTGACCTGCTTCGTCGAAGTGACGGAGCTGATGCGCCTTTCTATGTCGTGAAGGTTAGGCATACATTACCTTCCTATTCCGAGACAGCGAACTGGGCCTTGAATGCCGTGATAGCATCCAATGCAGCAGCCTCGATTTCGGGGGTGTACTTCTGTTCCTTCACGAGCATCTCAAGAACTTCCGGCTTTGCACCGCGGATGTAGTCCAGCAATTCCGTACGGAAGCGAACAACATCGGAAACGGGCAGGTCATCCAAGAAGCCCTTATTGCCTGCAAAAATAGCAAGCGACTGCTCTTCGGCGCTCATCGGCAGGTAACGACCCTGCTTCAGAAGCTCGGTCATGCGAGCACCACGCGTCAGCTGATCCTGCGTAGCCTTGTCCAAGTCAGAACCGAACTGCGTAAATGCCTGCAGTTCGCGATAGGAAGCCAAGTCCAAACGCAAGGAGCCTGCCTGCTGCTTCATAGCCTTAATCTGCGCGGAGCCACCAACGCGGGAAACGGAAATGCCTACGTCAACAGCGGGGCGCTGGCCCTGGAAGAACAAGTCGGTCTGCAAGTAAATCTGACCATCGGTAATGGAAATAACATTGGTCGGAATGTATGCAGAAACGTCGCCAGCCTGAGTCTCGATGATAGGCAGAGCGGTCATAGAACCGGCACCGTTCTCATCGGACATCTTAACAGCGCGCTCCAACAAGCGTGAATGCAAGTAGAAAACGTCGCCAGGATAAGCTTCGCGTCCCGGGGGGCGCTTCAGGGTCAACGACATCTGGCGGTAAGCAACTGCCTGCTTGGACAGGTCATCGTAGACGATGAGCACGTGACGGCCCGGGTTCGTAGCAGAAGCCGGCTGGCCATCTTCGCCGTTGTACAGGAAGTATTCGCCAATTGCAGCGCCCGCCATAGGAGCGATGTACTGCAGCGGTGCAGAATCAGAAGCCGTAGCGGAAACAACAATGGTGTACTCCATGGCGCCGTAACGCTCGAAGGTCTGGCAGATATTTGCAACCGTGGATGCCTTCTGGCCGATTGCAACATAAATGCAGATCATGTTCTGACCCTTTTGGTTGATGATGGCGTCCACCGCAACCGAAGTCTTACCGGTCTGACGGTCGCCAATGATAAGTTCACGCTGGCCACGTCCAATAGGAATCATGGAGTCAATAGCCAAGATGCCCGTCTGCATGGGCTCATGAACCGGCTTACGGGAGATAACGCCCGGAGCCTTGAATTCAACGGGGCGATAGCCTTCAGCCTTAATGGGGCCCTTGCCATCAATAGGCATACCGAGGGGGTTCACTACGCGGCCGAGCATTTCCTTGCCCGACGGAACCTCAACGATACGACCCGTTGTTTTAACTTGATCGTTTTCCTTGATTGCGGTGACATCGCCCAGCAAAACGGCGCCCACTTCGTCTTCTTCAAGGTTCTGAGCCAAGCCGAATACGGATTGACCATTCGCCCCGACGAATTCCAGAAGTTCGCCTGCCATGGCGTCTTTCAATCCATCGATACGCGCAATACCGTCGCCGATCGAGATAACGGTACCTACTTCACGCGTCTCAACGCTGGTATCCAGCTTGTCGAGCTGCTGACGCAAAGCATCGTTGATGGACTGTGCGGTGATTTCAGTCACTAGCATTCACCTCCGTCCGTAGTTTGTTTAAGTGCGGTGCGCGCAACTTCGAGCTTGCTAGCCACCGAAGCGTCAATGCGCTTACCGCCTGCTGTTATAAGAATGCCGCCAAGAAGGGACTTATCAAGGCGCTCGCGAAGAACGATCTTGGATCCCAAATCGGCCTCAACCTTATTGATAATTACCTCACGCAGATGATCGTCCAGGGGCACTACCGTGGTAACGTCCACAATGGCAACGTTCAACTTGCGTTCAAGCTGCTCCACAAAGCTCGCGTAAATGCGGTTCACCAGGTCAACATCGCCGCGCTCTGCCATGACGGCCAGCGTTTCAGCCAAAGCCTGGTTGCACGCCGCAAACGTGCCGCGCGCAACATCCGCACGACGCGCGGGCTCAGCAGAGGTGTCGCTCAATGCGCCTGCAAGGTCCATGTTCGAACGAATCACCTTGACGATGGTTTCGAACTGGTCGCGCACCTCGAGAACGGCGTCTTGGCCACCAGCCTCGTATGCGCTGTCAAGCAGGACAGATGCATACGTAAGAACTTTTCCTTGTTCAAGGTGGCGGTTATTCGGCATTGAAGCTACCTGCCTCGTTCACGTAGCGTTCGATGATTGCGCGATGCTCATCGTCGCTTAAATCTTCACCCACGATGCGAGCCGTAACAGAAACCGTCAAGTCGGCAACGGAGCTTTGCAGCTCGTGCACTGCCTGCTTCTTTTCGGCTTCAATGGCAACTTTCGCCTTTTCGATCATGTTAGCGGCTTCCACCTGGGCTTTGCCCTCGATGTCGGCCTTAACAGATTCGCCGGCCTTCTTTGCGTCAGCAACGATTTGAGACGCCTGCGCTTTTGCTTCGGCGAGCTGCTGTTTGTACTCTTCCAGCAACTTCTCGCTTTCGATGCGAGCAGCCTCGGATTTCTCCAGGCTTTCCTTGATGGCAGTCTCGCGACGAACCATGATGCCTTCAAACATGGGCCAGCCGAATTTGGCCAGCACAACAACAATGATGATGAAGGCGATGAGCATAGGAACAAACTCATTCATGTCCGGCAGGATTGCTGAAATGCCACCCTCTTCTGCCGCAAACGCGAAGGTTGGAAGCGCGCAAACGAGGGCAGACGCCAAGCCTGTTGCGGCCAGCAGTTTCTTTCCTGTTTTCACCATTCCACCTTCCTTCTTAATTCGATGTGTTTGCTTAGCAAGAACTAGAAGATGAAGGTGGTAACAAAGCCGATCAAGGCCAAAGCTTCAGCCAAAGCGCCGAAGATCAGGGCGTTGGTGAACAGCTTGCCAGCAAGCTCGGGCTGACGTGCGGAACCGACGCACATACCATAAGCTGCAAGACCCAGACCAATACCAGGGCCCAGGGTGCCCAGGCCGTAGCCTACGACCTTCAGAGCGGCGAGAACAATCGTTGTCTCCATTGTTTGTTTCCTCCTTGTTGGATGTTCCAGGGCCTTTCCCTGAAACTAGTTACCTATATATGTACCAGCCTGAGATTTTCCAGGCAGAGTAACCAAGATATTAGTGATTGCTGGTTGCCAAACCAACGTAAACGGCAGAAAGAATGGTGAACACGTATGCCTGCAGGAACGCAACCAGGCATTCCAGCGCATACATGACAACCAAGAACAGGAACCAGGCAATAGCCGGCAGACCAGCAAGAAAGCCTGCGCCTGCAACAGCGACCTCGGCGATAAACACCTGAGTCAAAATGGCGAAGATGCCCAGAATCATGTGGCCAGCGAACATGTTGCCGTAAAGACGAACGGCCAACGTGAGCGCACGAAGAATCAAAGAGATGAGTTCGAAGAACCAGATGATGGGAACCATCACCTTGGGAAGACCCGAAGGGGCGATGGACTTCAAATAGCCCAGACCGCCCTTGGCCTTAATGCCCCAGTAATTGAAGTACACAAACGAAGCAATAGCCAATGCCCAAGTAATGCTCAAAGAACCCGTGGGGGTCTTAGCGCCGGGAATCAGGCCAACAACGTTTGCGATCAGGATAAAGAAGAACAGCGAAGCCAAAAACGGCATGTGCTTTTCAAAGCCGTGGCCGATAGCACCTTCGCCCATGTTGCGTCGAACGGCATCGTAGCCATATTCGACCATGCCCACAAAACGGCCCTCGGGCTTGAGCTTTACGCGCTTTGCAGCGGCAAGAACCACGATAAGCACCAGCGCCATAATGATAATGAGCCAAAACGTATACTGCGTAATGCTGAAGAATCCGAAATCAATAACAGGAACGGAAGCGAACGAGCCGCTTAGTTCCTCAATCGGTTCAGCAATATCAGCTAACGCATCGCCGGTAAGTTCCATAAAGAACCCTTCCTCTTACTGCTTTTTTCTATTCGAGTTAACACCATATATGATTGCCGTTGCGCTCAAACCCACCACCAGGGCCAAAACGAAAGGCAATAACACATCCCGTGCAAAATTGGCGCACACAGCAATAGCTGCCAGCATGACAAGAGTAGAAACAAGAAGGCTTAGAACAAGCAGACCCAGCGAACCAACGCTGTTCGTTGCCAGCATTTTGCGCGCACGCGTTGCCATCTTGAACACGGGGATAAAACCCGCAGCGCCCACAACGGCACCAATGATGACAGCAAGTACGGTTGACACGCCCTGGCTCCCTTCCCTTTCCTATTGTCGCTTTCTACCACATACGCGCTTCGTTTTGAAGCGCAATTTGTGTTGCCAACTTAGCCTTGTGTATGATAACGAAAAAATCTCGTTACGTCTGAAGGCAATTGGTAAACGTTTAATAATTGCCGAGAGCGGTGTTTGTTGCTCGGCGAATAGCAGTATCATGCTCTTGACAGTGCGCCGAGTTTGCTCCTACCCAGTGCGATCCGTACTCATTTTCGCTCTCTTTGTGTATATGTGATATTCCTATCCTGTTGTTCACTTTTGCGCTTTTACAAGCGGTTTTTGCTTTCCGCAGACATGTTGACAAGAGCCTTTCGCGGACGCTTTTGCTTCTCTGAAGGGAACCCTGTTTGCGGCACCGCCTTGAAAAACCGCACGTGATTGCTTTTTTTGCTTGTTTTCATCACTTAGAAACACTTCCCAAACCAGGCTGCCTATAATGCATAATTGATTTAGAGTGCCCTAAGCGAAATGAAGGGAGCATCAATGACAGCATTTGCGAATATGACGCGTGGCGAACTCAAAACCGCGCTGGACGCTTTACGCAGCGAATACTACAACTACAAAGCGCAAGGCCTTAAGCTGAACATGGCGCGCGGCAAGCCCGAAGCGGCACAGTTCGACTTAAGCACCCCCATGCTTACCAATATCGCAACCGTGGAGGATTGCTTTAGCGAAGACGGCACCGACTGCCGCAACTACGGCATTCTCGATGGTCTTCCGGAAGCAAAACGCCTGATGGCAGTCATGCTTGATACGGAGCCGGAAAACGTGTTCGTGTACGGCAACTCAAGCTTGCTGGCAATGTACGACACGCTTTCTCGCATTATGCGTTTCGGCGTGGGCGACGGCAAGCCTTGGAGCAGCTACCGCCACGGTATTAAGTGGATCTGCCCCGTTCCCGGTTACGATCGCCATTTCGCTATTTGCGAAGAGTTCGGAATCGACATGATTCCCGTTCCCTTGCTGGAAGATGGCCCTGACATGGACAAAGTGGAGGCGCTGGTTGCAAGCGACGCCACCATCAAGGGCATGTGGTGTGTGCCCAAGTACTCCAACCCCAGCGGCATAACGTACTCCGATGAAGTAGTGCGCCGTTTGGCCCACATGTCAACCGCTGCCGATGACTTCCGCATTTTCTGGGACAACGCGTACTGCGTGCATCACCTGTACGGCCCCGAGCGTCAAGATCAGCTGATGGACATCGAGAAAGCCTGCAACAAGGCCGGACATCCGAACCGCTATTACAAATTCGCATCCACATCCAAGATGACGTTCAGCGGTGCCGGCATTGCTGCCATTGCCACCAGCCCGCGCAACCTGGCCGACGAACTGGCGCATTTGAGCTTGCAAACCATCGGCTTCGACAAGATCAACCAGCTGCGCCACGCGCGCTTCCTGAAGGATGCCGACGGCATTGCCGAGCACATGGCGAAACATGCAGATATCTTACGTCCGAAATTCGAGCTGGTACAGAAGCGCCTGGGCGAAGGCCTGCAAGACGTAACGGAAGCAAGCTGGTCAAACCCCAACGGCGGCTATTTCGTGTCATTCAACGCACCGAAGCACACGGCCACCCGCATTGTCGCGCTGGCGAAGGAAGCAGGCGTTGTTCTGACGGGCGCCGGCGCCACCTGGCCTTATGGCAGCGATCCACGCGATTCCAACATTCGCATTGCGCCAACCATGCCGCAGCTTGATGAGCTTGATAAAGCACTGAGCGTGTTTATCTGCTGTGTAAAAATCGCCTACGCCGAAAAGCTGTTGGGCGAGTACTTCGATGCAAAGGAAAGCGAAGGCTTCTTCTCGTAGGATCTTCTCGCGGGGCTTCCTCGCGAAACCGCTCCCCTGCTCTAGGATGTAAAGAAAGGCTTGGTCATTGCGACCAAGCCTTTCTTATTTTTTGCGGCGAACCTGCGTTCACCTGCTGTTTTACAGGCGGACAGCTGGATATCCAGCCGCCGCCCGCGTATATGCTCACCTATTCTTACAGGCCGCTGTACATGTCCTTCAACTTCAGCAAGTGATCGAAGCGATCCATGGCTGCCTGTTCGTTGCGACCGAACAGCTCCGTTGCACGCTCGGGGAACTCGCGGGTCAAGCGGCTGTAGCGAGCCTCGTTCATAAGGAAGTCCTGGTAGCCTCCTGCAGGCGGCTTGCAGTCCAGCGTGAACTTCTTGCCTTCCTCGGCAGCGGGATTGAAGCGGAACAGATTCCAGTAACCGCACTCCACGGCCTTCTTCATTTCGGTCTGGCAATTGACCATGCCGCCCTTGATAGAGTGCATCTCACACGGGCTGTAGCCAATGATGATCGACGGACCGGGATACGCTTCTGCTTCCTGGATTGCCTTCAGTGTTTGCGCAGGTCGAGCACCCATTGCAACTTGAGCAACATAAACATAGCCGTAGCTCATGGCAATTTCCGCCAAGCTCTTCTTCTTGATGTCCTTACCAGCAGCCGCGAACTGGGCAACCTGACCAATATTGGACGCCTTCGAAGCCTGACCGCCGGTGTTGGAGTAAACCTCGGTATCGAAAACGAAAATGTTCACGTCATTACCGGAAGCAATCACGTGATCAAGGCCGCCGTAGCCAATGTCGTAGGCCCAACCGTCGCCACCGAAGATCCAGAAGGATTTCTTCGTCAGGAATTCCTTGTTCTCGATGATTGCCAGGGCGTCGGGGCAGCCCTCTTCGGCCGCCGGAGCCAAAGCATCAAGGTAATCCTTCGCTGCGGCTTTGCTTTCCTCGGCGCTATCCTTCGCCTCAAGCCATACCTGAGCTGCGGCTTTCGTCTCGGAATCGTGCTTGTCGCTTTCCAGGATGTTCTGCGTGTGGGCGATGATCTTCTCGCGCACGGCGTTGTAGCCAAGCATCATGCCCATGCCGAATTCCGCGTTGTCCTCGAACAGCGAGTTGCACCATGCCGGGCCGTGACCCTGCTTGTTCACCGTGTACGGAGACGTTGCAGCGGGGTTGCCCCAAATGGAAGAGCAGCCCGTGGCGTTTGCGATGTACATGCGGTCGCCGAACAGCTGGGTAACCAGGCGCGCATACGACGTTTCAGCGCAACCAGCGCAGCTGCCCGAGAACTCAAGCAGCGGCTGCTTGAACTGCGAACCCTTCTGCGTTCCGTCCGTGACCTCGGGTTTTTCCGTAACGTGAGACACGCAGTAATCGAATACTTCCTGCTGAGCCTGCTGCGTATCGGCGGGAACCATGGTCAACGCCTCGGTGGGGCACTGGCCAATGCACACGCCGCAGCCCATGCAGTCAAGCGGCGACACCGCCATGGTGTACAGGTACTTGCCCTTGCCCTTGCCGGCCTTGAACGGCATCAGGCGCGTCTTTTCCGGTGCAGCAGCAGCTTCTTCGCCCGAAAGCGCAAACGGACGCAGCGTTGCATGCGGACACACGAACGCGCAGCTGTTGCACTGGGCGCACTTTTCAGCATGCCATTCCGGAATGCTCACGGCCACGCCACGCTTCTCATAGGCTGCCGCGCCCAGCTCGAACTGACCATCGGCGCGATCGGCGAAGGCAGACACTGGCAGGCGGTCGCCATCCATGCGCGCAACAGGCTGCATGATGTCGGAAACCATCTTCACCAGCGCGGGGTCGCCTGCAAGTGTGTTCTCCTGCGGTTCGTCCTGCGCATCGGCCCACGATGCCGGCACATCAACCTTCACGAACGCCGTAGCGCCCGCATCGATTGCCTTATGGTTGCAATCAACAACGTCTTGGCCCTTCTTGATGTAGGACTTTGTTGCCGCATCTTTCATGTAAGCAATGGCCACTTCTTGCGGCAAAACACCCGCCAGCGAGAAGAACGCGGACTGCAGAATAGTGTTCGTGCGCTTACCCATGCCAACCTGTTTTGCCAGGTCAATAGCGTTAATCAGGTAGAGCTGAATATTGTTTTGCGCAATGTAGCGCTTTGCTTCGGCATTCAGATGCTTCTCCAGCTCTTTGGGAGTCCACTGGCAGTTGATCATGAACACGCCGCCCGGCTTCACGTCGTTGACCATGCGGAAGCCCTTAATCACGTACGACGGGTTGTGGCACGCCACGAAGTCGGCCTTGTTGATGTAGTAGGGGCTCCTGATAGGCTCGTCGCCAAAGCGCAGATGGCTGATGGTCACGCCGCCCGTCTTCTTG
Source organism: uncultured Eggerthellaceae bacterium (assembly GCA_934670115.1). GTDB lineage: Bacteria > Actinomycetota > Coriobacteriia > Coriobacteriales > Eggerthellaceae > CAKUOV01. The sequence continues at coordinate 21,487 of CAKUOV010000028.1, read as the reverse complement.
GAGTCGTACTGGAAGTACGCCTGGACATACTTGTCGGTGTGGTCGCCGATAATCTTGATGGAGTTCTTGTTCGCGCCCACGGTGCCATCGCCGCCCAGACCCCAGAACTTGCACTCGATGGTACCCGGAGCTGCGGTGTTGGGGCAATCGGGATCTTCGGGAAGACTCAGGTTCGTAACATCGTCCACAATGCCAATGGTGAAACGAGGCTTGGGAGCATCCTTCTCCAGCTCTTTGTACACGGCGAACAGCGACGAAGGAGGCGTGTCCTTCGAGCCCAGGCCGTAACGGCCGCCCGTTACCGTGATGTCGCTCTTGCCCTGGGAGTACAGCGCACTCACGACATCTTGGAACAGCGGCTCGCCCACCGAGCCCGGCTCTTTCGTGCGATCCAGAACGGCAATCTTCGTGCACGTTGCCGGAATGGCCTTCACGAAGCGGTCGGAAGCAAACGGGCGATACAGGCGCACCTTGATCAGGCCGACTTTTTCGCCATGCGCGTTCAGGTAATCAATGACTTCTTCCGCAACGTCGCAAACAGAGCCCATGGCAACAATCACGCGATCGGCGTCTTCGGCGCCATAGTAATTGAACAGCTGGTAATCGGTGCCCAACTTGGCGTTCACCGCGTTCATGCAATCTTCCACAACCTGCGGCAGCTCATCATAATGGCTGTTGCAAGCCTCGCGATGCTGGAAGAAGATGTCGCCGTTTTCGTGCGAGCCGCGCGCCGCCGGATGCTCCGGATTCAAGCAATGCTTGCGGAAATCACGTACGGCATCCATATCGCACAGCTCTTTAAGGTCTTCGTAATCCCACAGAGCGATTTTCTGGACCTCATGGGAGGTGCGGAAGCCGTCGAAGAAGTTCAAAAACGGCATGCGCCCCTTAATTGCCGACAAGTGCGCAACCGCGGAAAGGTCCATGACTTCTTGCACGTTGCCTTCGGCGAGCATGGCAAAACCGGTCTGGCGGCACGCCATAACGTCGGAATGATCGCCGAAGATGTTAAGGGACTGCGTTGCCACGGTACGCGCACTTACGTGGAACACGCACGGGAGCTGCTCGGCTGCAATCTTGTACATGTTCGGGATCATCAGGAGCAAGCCCTGAGAAGCGGTGTACGTTGTGGTCAGAGCACCTGCCGTCAAAGAACCGTGCACAACGCCCGCAGCTCCGCCTTCGGATTGCATTTCGCACACTTCAACCGTGGTCCCGAAAATGTTTTTCTTGCCCTGAGCTGCCCATTGATCAACGTAGTCGGCCATAGGGCTCGAAGGCGTAATGGGGTAAATGCCTGCAACTTCCGTGAACGCATAGGAGACATATGCTGCCGCATTGTTGCCATCCATGGATTTAAGTTCTCTTGCCATACATCCTCTCCTTAGATAGGGGTGTTGCGCTGCAGTAAGGCTTCACATTGTCATAAATATAGCAAGGTGCGTGAGCGTAGCGGCAATGCGCTTCGCAAAGCGCATGCAAATTGATGCACCTCTCTCGCGCTCATGATACCGTGCGCCACGGCTTTTTCACGCAAGGATTACCCCATCTGCGCTATAGCGTGCCTCAACGGCGAAAACAAAAGCAACTTGTGCGCGGTTAGTGAAGGAACGCTTGCGATGCGAACAGAAAAAAGACGTGCAAGATAAAAAAAATTGGCCCCCTTCCCAGAAGAGAGCCAATTTCAAGTTTTGCTTTTCAGCGATATCGCTGCCGCCCGCAAAAAAAGGACTGCTTGCGCAAACATTCGCGGGACTTTTACAGACCCAAGCGCGCCTTTACGTCAACGTAAACTTCCTTCGGATCGCGATCGCCATCAACGGAGACCAGCTTGTCGCAGCCGCGATAGTAATCAATCAGCGGAGACGTGGAAGTTGCATACACGTCAAGACGATTGCGAACCGTTGCCTCGTTGTCATCGTCGCGCTGGTACATCTCGCCACCGCACTTGGGGCATGCGGCATCGGCAGCGGTGCCAATGTAGCCGCACTCCTTGCACATACGACGAGAGCACAAGCGATTGATAATGACTTCAGGAGCAACGTCGATAAGCAACGCAGCATCCAGAGGACGGTTCAGGTCGGCCATCATTGCCTCCAGCGCCACCGCTTGCGTGGTGGTGCGGGGGAAGCCGTCCAGAATAACGCCCTTTTGGGTGTCGGGCTGCTGGAAACGCTCACGCATCAGGTCAATGATCAAATCATCGGGAACCAAATCGCCTGCGTCCATGTAGCCTTTAGCCTTCAAACCGAGTTCGGTTTGATCTTTCACGGCAGCGCGCAGAATGTCGCCCGTGGAGATGTGCGGAATACCGAATTCTTCAACCAGAAAAGCAGCTTGCGTACCCTTGCCGGCACCAGGAGCGCCGAGAAGAACAATATTCATGCCTTTCCTCCCCTAACTTAAAGAAACCGTCTACTTAAAGAAACCGTCGTAGTTGTACTCACGCAACTGCGAATCGACTTTCGCCATGGTATCCAGGGCAACGCCAATCATAATCAGAATAGACGTACCGCCGAATGCCTGCACCAAGTTGTTGCCCGTGAAGAAGAAAATAATCGTAGGCACAACAGCAATTGCCGCAATGAACACGCCGCCGGGCAGCGTGATGTGGCGAATAACACTGCGGATGTAATCAACCGTTGCTTTACCAGGACGAATACCCGGGATAAAGCCGCCCTGCTTCTGAATATTGCTTGCAGTGTCTTCAGGATTGAACACCATGCTGGTGTAGAAGTAAGCGAAGAACACAATAAGCAGAATCGTCAGAATCCAGTTAATCCAACCCGTAGAGATTGCATCGGCGAACGTAGTCAACCAACCTACGTTAAACAATGCAGCCAACTGGGCCGGGAAATACAAAATGCAGCTTGCGAAGATGATGGGGATAACACCCGCAGAGTTAACCTTCAGCGGAATGTAGGTGGACTGGCCACCCATCATCTTGCGTCCAGCAACACGGCTTGCATACTTCACCGGGATACGGCGCTGTGCGCGCTCGACATAAATGATCAACGGAATGATGACCAAAATAATGGCAAGCGTCAGAACGGTGACCGCAATGCCCATGCCCGGATCGTTGTTCGTGCTGATGGAAGAGAAGATTGCAGACGGCACGCGGGAAACGATGCTCACAAAGATGATAAGAGACATACCGTTGCCTACACCACGCTGAGTGATAAGTTCGCCCATCCACATGATGAACGCCGTGCCAGCAACCAGGGTAAATACAACCAAGAAGTCGGAAAGAAGTTCCGGAACTTCGCTCGAGAAGGTGACGCCATAAGCAGCCGATTTGAAGAGCAACAGGTAACCAATAGCGTTGATCAGGCCCAAACCCAAGGTCAGATAACGAGTCACCTGGGTAATCTTTTTACGGCCGGTTTCACCTTCACGTGCCCAGTTACCAACGGCAGGAATAACCGTCTGCATCAGCTGCATAATAATAGATGCAGTGATATAGGGCATGATGCCCAGCGAGAACACGGAGAAGTTCGACAATGCGCCACCAGTAAACAGGTCAAGCATTGCCATAGAAACGCCCGAATTCTCAAAGGACACGGCGAACTCATGGAACGGAATGCCCGGAACGGGCACATACGAGCCAAAACGGTACAACGCAAGGATAGCGAGCGTGAAGAGAATCTTCTTACGCAGCTCGGGAACCTTGAATGCGTCAACAATCGAGCTTAGCAAGGCGCTTCAACCTTTCCTCCAGCTGCTTCAATCTTCGCCTTAGCGGAAGCAGAAACTTTGTCAACCTTAACGGTCAGAGCCTTGGTGATTTCACCGTCGCCCAAAACCTTAACCAGCGCATCTTCATGCTTGATAATGCCAGCAGCCTTCATGCTTGCGCCATCGACAACTGCACCTGCTTCGAATTTTTCTTCCAAACGAGCAACGTTCACCGGCAGGTACTCAACACGGTTGATGTTGGTGAAGCCGGGGAGTTTAGGAAGACGACGAGCCAGCGGAGTCTGGCCGCCCTCAAAACCATTGCCCTTACCGCCACCAGCACGGGACTTCTGACCATTCATACCACGGCCAGCAGTCTTACCATGACCAGAACCGCTACCGCGGCCAACGCGCTTGCGAGAATGACGAGAGCCCTCTGCAGGTTGCAAATCTTTTAATTCCATGTTCAAAACTCCTTTTTCGCTTGCGAATGCGTTCTGCATTCGTGCTGGCAGCTCGCCGCCAGCCAACTTCCTTTATACATGCACATGCGTTGCATGCCCAAATCGATGCATGCAACGCATATTGTACACTACCGAAAATAATATGTTTCGTTAATTTGCATCTAGTCGATAAGATTAAATCTCTTCGACCTTAACCAGATGCTTAACCTTGAAAATCATGCCGCGAACGCTGGGATTATCAACTTTCTCAACGGTGCGACCGATCTTGCCCAGACCCAGAGCTTTCAGGGTCAGACCCTGATCCTTCGGACGACCGATGGTGCTCTTGATTTGCGTAACGCGAAGCGTCTTCTCTGCCATGATTATGCCTCCTTGGTGCCGAAGATCTTTGCAACGGAAACGCCACGACGAGCAGCAACTTCCTGCGGAGTCTCCATGAGCTTAAGGCCTTCTGCAGCTGCCTTCACAATGTTCAGGCAGTTGTCGGTGCCCAGAGACTTGGTGATGCAGTTCTTAACACCAGCAAGCTCCATGACGGCACGAACAGGGCCGCCGGCCATAACACCGGTACCAGGCAGAGCCGGCTTCAGCAGAACGCGGCCAGCGCCATATTCGCCCATGATCTCGTGGGGCAGCGTGCCCTCGGGAGTCAAAGCAACCGAGAACATGTTCTTCTTTGCGTCCTCGACGCCCTTCTTGATAGCGTTCGGCACTTCGGCGGACTTGCCCATACCAACGCCAACATGACCCTCTCCGTCGCCTACAACGACCAGAGCGGTGAAAGCCATGCGACGACCACCCTTAACGGTCTTGGAAACGCGGTTGATGTAAACCACGCGTTCCTGGAGCTCAGGAGCCCCGGCATTTTCTTGCTTATTATTGCGAGCCATAGCTTCCTTCTCTCCTTAGAATACCAGACCTGCTTCACGGGCAGCTTCGGCCAAAGCCTTCACGCGACCGTGATACAGGTTGCCACCGCGGTCAAACACGATGGTCGTGATGCCAGCTTCAATGGCTTTCTTGCCAACGATTGCGCCGAATTCCTTAGCGCCTTCAATGTTGGCACCGTTCTTACCGGTAGCCTTGAAGTCAGCGCCCAGGGTGGAAATGCCCAGAAGCGTTTTGTTCTGAGTGTCATCGACGAACTGAACGTAAATGTTAGAATTGCTGCGGGTCACGCACAAACGCGGACGAGCTGCAGTGCCGGAAATCTTGCCGCGAACACGACGATGGCGACGACGCAAACCGGCTTGCTTTTTCTGAAGTTTATTCATGATAATCCCTTCAATCAGATACCGTTATGCGTTAGTCCTTGCCAGCTTTGCCGGCCTTACGACGTACATTCTCGCCCTCGTAGCGAATACCTTTGCCCTTGTAAGGCTCAGGCTTGCGCCACTTGCGAATGTTAGCGGCAACCTGACCAACTTGCTCTTTGCTGATGCCGGAAACGATGATCTCAGTCTGAGAGGGGCACTCGAACGAAATGTTCTCGGGGCACTCAATCAGAACGGGATGAGAGAAGCCGAGCTGCATTTCCAGGTCATTGCCCTTCTTAGCAGCACGATAACCAACGCCGACCAGCTGCAGCTTCTTAGAGAAGCCAGTTGACACGCCTTCAACCATGTTGTGCAGAAGGGTGCGGGTCAGGCCGTGCAGGCTCTTGGCCTCACGGGAGTCATCCGGACGCTCAACGGTGAGCACGCCATCGTTGAGGGAAATAGTGAGCATTTCAGCGAACGTGCGAGTAAGCTGACCCTTGGGGCCCTTTACCGTAACCGTTGCGCCATCGATGGTAACTTCAACGCCAGCAGGAACGGCGATGGGCATCTTACCGATACGTGACATATCTTATCCCTTCCCTTTCCTACCAGATGTAAGCGATGACTTCGCCACCGATACCCTTGATGCGAGCATCGCGGTCGGCCATTACGCCTTCGCTCGTGGAAATAATTGCGGTACCCAAACCACCCAGAACGCGAGGCAGTTCGTCCTTGCCGGCGTAAATACGCAGACCGGGCTTAGAGATGCGCTTGATGCCACGGATGGTCTTGGATTTCTTGCTGTACTTGAGGGTGATTTCAAGCGTAGCGCGCGGCTCGCCCGGAATAACCTCATAGCCCGCAACGTAGCCTTCTTCAGCCATGATGCGAGCGATCTCGACAAGCTTTTTGCTCGACGGCATGGAAACCGTCTGCTTGCCAGCAGAGTTAGCGTTACGCACGCGCGTAAGCATATCTGCAATGGGGTCGGTCAGTGCCATTTTGTTTTCTCCTTTGGTTCGTGATGAATCTCACCGGCGGTTCGTCGGCGCCCTTAACGCCTCCGCCTGCACGAGAGATACACCTTGCGTAATTGGGAAATCTTCTCTTACCAGGAAGCCTTGGTTACGCCGGGCAGTTCGCCTTTATTGGCAAGTTCACGCAAGCAAACACGGCACAGGCCGAACTTGCGATAGTAAGAGCGAGGACGTCCGCAACGAGAGCAGCGATTATGCTGACGCGTAGAGAACTTCGGCTCGCGCTTCGCCTTGGCGATCATCGATTTCTTAGCCATTCAGTTCCTTCTTTCTTTATCCTCGACCCGCAGGGTTTTCCTGCGGGTTCAAGTTCCAAATTTTTGGGCGCTCTATTATAGCACTAGTTGTTCTTAAAAGGGAAGCCCAGTGCGGTGAACAGAGCCAATGCCTCAGCGTTATCCTGCGTGGAGGTCACGAAGGTGATGTCCATGCCACGAGTACGATCTACTTTATCGTAGTCGATTTCAGGGAAGATAAGCTGTTCGGTGATGCCCAACGAATAGTTGCCACAGCCGTCGAAGCTCTTCTTGGAAATACCGCGGAAGTCACGAACGCGAGGAAGTGCGATGGACAGCAGACGGTCCAAGAATTCCCACATGCGGTCGCCACGAAGCGTTACCTTGCAGCCGATTGCCTGTCCCTCACGAATGTGGAAGCCAGCGATGGACTTGCGAGCACGCGTCACGCAAGGCTGCTGACCGGTGATAACGCGAAGGTCGGCCATAGCGGCATCGAGCAGCTTGGAGTCGCTCGATGCAGCGCCAACACCCATGTTGACAACGATCTTCTCAAGCTTCGGGCAGGTCATGGGGTTGGTCAGTCCCAGCTCTTCAAGGAGCTTAGGAGCAACTTCGTTTTGATACTTTTCCTTCAAACGAGGAGCCATGGTTTCATTCCTTTCGATGATTTGAACACAGGATTTCTGACCCTGCGTCCCAGCGCGATTTCCCCCGCTGGGTCATAAACAATTACAAAGCGAAAAGGCGCTTCCCTTGCGGATGCTCATAGGCGGAAAGGTTCTCCGATACACATTTCGACATGCGCGAGAAACACCAACCGCCAAAGAACCCGCTTGGGAAGCGTTCGAGCAATTCCTTAGGAATTACTCGAAGTCCTTGCCGCACTTCTTGCAGACGCGGATGTAGCCCTTCTTGCCTTCTTCACGCTTGCGAGAAACGCGCGTGGCTTCTTTGCAGTTCGGGCAAATCAGCATAACGTTGGAAACGTGCAGCGGAGCTTCCATGGTGGAAATGCCACCCTGAGGGTTCTGCTGCGTGGGGCGCATGGCCTTCTTCATCATGTTGGCACCCTCAACAACAACGCGCTGAGTCTGGGGGATGGAGCGAAGAATCTTGCCTTCTTTGCCCTTGTCCTTGCCAGCGATGATCTTTACCAGATCGCCTTTTTTGACGTTCATTTTCATTCTCTATCCTCCTTACAGCGTTTCCGGAGCCAGAGACACGATCTTCATGTACTTCTTCTCACGCAGCTCACGAGCAACGGGGCCGAAGATACGAGTGCCCTTAGGAGCACCGTCTGCGCCGATTACGACGCATGCATTCTGATCGAACTTGATATAGCTACCGTCGGCACGACGAACTTCCTTCTTCGTGCGAACGACAACGCAACGGACGACATCGCCCTTCTTAATGTTGCCGTTAGGCTGAGCTTCCTGCACAGCGCAGATAATCACGTCGCCCAGACCGGCGTAACGACGCTTGGAACCGCCGATGACCTTGATGCAGCGAACACGACGAGCGCCTGAGTTGTCGGCCACGGTGAGCATGGTTTGCATCTGAATCATTATTCAAACCTACTTTCTCAATCACAAGTTTATGCAGCGAAGCACAAACTATTTGGCCTTCTCAACAATTTTCACAAGACGCCAACGCTTCATCTTCGACAGCGGACGAGTCTCCATAATCTGAACGGTATCGCCAACGCCGGCTTCATTCAGTTCGTCATGAGCATGGAGCTTCTTGGTGCTGGTCATCATCTTCTTGTAGATGGGATGAGGCTTACGCTCGGTAATCTTCACGACGATGGTCTTATCGTTGCTTGCGCTGACGACGACGCCCTGGCGCACTTTGCGGGAATTGCGTTCTTCACTCATTTGCAATCACACCTTTCCTTTAAGCGCTGATTTCACGGGCGCGCATCTCAGTTTGGATGCGAGCAATGTCTTTTTTAACTTGCTTGACACGAGCCGTGTTATCCAGCTGGCTCGTTGCCATTTGGAAGCGCAGATTGAACAGTTCAGCGCGCGCTTCCTTCAGCTTTGCCGCCAAGTCCTCAGCGGAAAGCTCACGGATTTCAGCTGCCTTCATGTTTATTCCTGCCCTTCTTCACGAGTGACGATCTTTGCCTTGATGGGCAATTTGTTGATTGCCAGACGAAGAGCCTCGCGAGCAACTTCTTCTTCAACACCGTCAACCTCGAACATAATGCGGCCGGGCTTAACCACGGCTACCCACTTCTCGGGGTTACCCTTACCAGAACCCATACGAGTTTCAGCAGGCTTCTGGGTGATGGGCTTGTCCGGGAAGATGGTGATCCACACGTGACCGCCACGCTTCATGTAACGGGTCATGGCAATACGAGCAGCCTCGATCTGGCGGTTGGTGATCCATGCGGGTTCAAGTGCCTGGATACCCCATTTGCCATGATTCAGACGAGTACCACCCTTTGCGTGGCCTTTCATGGAGCCACGCTGCACCTTACGATGCTTAACACGCTTAGGTACCAGCATTACTTAGCCCTCCTCTCACCACGATCGCGACGGGGACGGCTGGGGCGAGAACCACCCTCGAGTGCCGGGTTCGGAGCCTTCTGACCAGGCATCTTATCGCCCTGGTAGATCCAAACCTGAACACCAATGGAACCATAGGTGGTAACTGCGGTTGCGAAACCGAAGTCAATCTTCGCGCGCAGCGTGTGACGGGGAACGCGACCTTCGCAAACCCACTCACGACGGCTCATCTCAGCGCCGCCCAAACGACCGGAGCACTGGATACGGATGCCCTTAGCACCGCTCTTGCGAGCAGACTGGACAGCCTTACGCATAGCGCGACGGAAAGCAACGCGGCCCTCGAGCTGCTCAGCAACAGACTGAGCTACCAGGTTCGCATCAAGCTCCGGGCGCTTGACCTCAACAACTTCGACGGAAATCTTGCCGTCAACGAACTCGGCCAGTTCCTTGCGGAGCTGCTCGATTTCGGAGCCCTTCTTGCCGATAACCACGGCAGGACGAGCAGTGGTGATGATGACTTTCACCTTGTCACCGGCGCGCTCGATCTCGATCTTTGCCACAGCGGCACGAGCGAGACGCTTTTCCAGGTACTTACGGATAGCAAGGTCGTTATCCAACAGCTCGGCATAATTCTTACCGGCATACCAACGGCTACGCCAATCCTCCGTGATGCCCAGACGGAAACCGGTAGGGGATACCTTCTGACCCATGGATTATGCCTCCTCTCGAGTTGCAACGATGATGGTGATATGGCTGGTACGCTTGCGGATGCGAGCAGCAGAGCCCTTTGCACGAGGACGAATGCGCTTCAACGTGGGGCCTTCGTCAACGTAAGCGGTCTTGACGACCAACTGCTCTGCGCGTACGTGATACAGATGCTCAGCGTTCGCAACAGCGGAGTTCAACACGTTCAAAACATCTTCGGCAATTGCACGGTTGGTGAACATGAGGATTTCACGAGCCTGCTGTACGGACTTGCCACGTACGATGTCAACAACGATGCGAGCCTTACGAGGGGATACGCGAACATAGCGTGCTTGTGCTTTAGCTTCCATTCTTCACCCCTCCTTATCGCTTCTTCTTGTCGGCCGCGTGACCCCTGAAGGTACGGGTCGGGGCGAATTCACCCAGCTTGTGGCCAACCATGGATTCGGTAACGTAAACCGGCACGTGCTTGCGACCATCATGAACCGCAATGGTATGTCCAACCATTTCGGGGAAGATGGTACTGGAACGCGACCAGGTCTTCACAACGTCCTTTTCGCCTGCTTCGTTCATGGCCTCGATACGACCAAGAAGACGGGGATCAACGAAAGGACCTTTTTTCAAACTTCTGCTCATTGGTTTCTCCTTTCAGTATCCCGCGTTACTTCTTACGACGACGAATGATCAGGCGGTTAGAAGCCTTCTTCGGGTTGCGCGTACGATGACCCTTAGTAGGAACGCCCCAGGGAGTCACAGGATGACGACCAGCGGACTTGTTCTTACCTTCACCACCGCCGTGGGGGTGGTCAACAGGGTTCATAACGGTACCACGAACCGTAGGACGGATGCCCAACCAGCGATTACGGCCAGCCTTGCCAATGTGGATGTTGGCATGCTCGGCGTTGCCGACTTCACCAACAGTTGCACGGCAGGTCAGCAGCACGCGGCGCATTTCGGAAGAGGGCATACGCAGGATAGCGTACTTGCCTTCTTTACCCATGAGCTGGATGCTGGTGCCAGCGGAACGAGCGATTGCAGCGCCCTTGCCCGGCTGCAGTTCAACAGCGTGGATCAAGGTACCAACGGGGATTGCGGAAAGAGGCAGCGCATTACCCGGCTTGATGTCTGCATCGGGACCAGAAACAACGGTGTCGCCCACTTTGAGGCCCTTCGGATGAAGGATGTAGCGCTTCTCGCCATCGACGTAATGGAGCAAAGCGATGCGGGCAGAACGGTTCGGGTCGTATTCGATCGTTGCAACCTTGGCGGGCACGCCGTCTTTGTTGCGCTTGAAATCGATGATACGATAGCGACGCTTGTTGCCGCCACCCTGATGACGGGTGGTAATGCGACCGTAGTTGTTGCGACCTGCCTTCTTCGGCAGAGGCGCAAGCAGGGACTTCTCCGGCTTGTCCGTCGTGATCTCTGCAAAGTCAGAGACCGTCTGGAAACGACGTCCGGGGGAAGTCGGCTTGTACTGCTTAATTCCCATTCTTACTTTTCCTTTCGCGGGTTCTAGTCTGCTGCTATTCTGCCGGCTCCCGCTGCCTTAGCTCAGCGCTTGCCTTCGAATAACCGCACGTCAGACCCAATTTCTTGGATTCTCGCTCGCACGCCTCATCGTACACCGAGAATCCCTCTTATAAAGGTGGAACAACGATTGCCCGCTTGCGTTGATGAGGAGCGCAAGCCACGACGCCGCCATTCCACGCGTCCGGGTGTATCCATAACGGTCCAGACGCAACAGCGAATTATATGGGAGTTTCTTTCGAATTGCAAGGATTTTTTATTACTACCTGGGAAAATGTGAAGCATCCATGAACGCCCGCCACAGAATGCACGCAAGTCGCTGGCAACGCGCCGCGCCCCATGTGCGCACCGTGCTCTTAATTAAGCACAGTGTCGGTCAAACCGCCGTAACTATAATAAGCATCGTTGAGCACGTAATCGGCCGATTCAAAAATCACGATATCGGGATTGAACATTTGGTAGTATTCGTCCATGTTGAAGATATTCATGTACGCATGGATGCATTCCGTGCGCGTGAACTGGTTATACAGAATCGTTCCCTGCGTATTGAAGTAGCTACCCTGGAACATGAGCAAGTTCAAGCCGTTCGCGCACGAATCGTTTTCCCACAACGAATACGTGTTGTAATGCTCATCCAAATCAAGCGTTTCGTAGTCTTCCGTTACGTCAACGGCACCTTCCCCGTTGTCTTTATGGATGTACTTGTACGTATCAATCGGGCAGTACAGCACCGACGCCGGCAGGTAGTCGTGATGCTCGGGGACAACATCGTAGTCGTTTTCGATATCGGGCTGCTCAACATCGAACCCTTGCTCCTGCAGATACGAGATAATCGCACGTGCGCCAACCAGAGCGCCTTCAACGTTCCAATGCCCCACGTCGTACACGGCATTGTATACATCGACACCTTCCTGATGCGCCTCGGTAAGCGGACCCGTCAAATCAAGATACGGCACACCGCGCTCGTCCAGAAGCGGCGTCAGGTACTCAAAGTTATTCAAAGGATACGGCACGTAATCGGGGATATACTCCGTGTAGACGTGCTTTTTCTCGGGCGAATTCACGTACACGAATGCCGTACCGCGATCCTGGCAATACAGGCACATCTTCTGAATGTAGTCGGCATACGCGGTCAGATAATCCATATCAACTTGCTGATCTTCGTCCGCCTCAAACCAGAAATACGCCTGGCCATCAAGCCCATATTCATACAGCGGGTGCGCTAAATACCGAAACGCCATGTTGTTGAACGCGCCATACAAAGAAAGAAGCTGTGCGCGATCGGAAATACGATCCTGAAGATATTCCTCCAGTTGATTGCGATATTCCTGATCGCTGTCAAAATCCGCGCGTTCAGGAAGCACCATAAGGTAACGATTATCCGCATCGCTGAATATCTGGTCGTCCCTGTTCATGGTCAAAACGGGAACAACCAAGCACGCCGCCAAAAGAACGAGCATTACCGCTTTGCTGATTTTTTGAATCATGCCATGCCCCTTCCCTTAGAACTGAGCGTACAAAAACGGACTATATGTGCTGTTCAGAATGAAGCTCATGCTAATGAGAAGCAAAAGCGGAGTACCCACAGCGCTTACTATGCTCCAGGCCGCCGTATTGCCGAAATGCTCTTTCAGCTTGGGGACAATCGGCGTGGACAAAACGGCGGAGACTGCCAGAAGAACAAGCACGCGATTATCGGCGTAATAGAAGAAACCAAACGGCAGCTCGGGCACCTCTTTGACGATACCGACCATGGCAAACAGAAAGTCTTTAGCCTGATGCACATCGCTCGCGCGGAAGATAACCCACCCTGCGACAACTACAGCCATGGTAAAAAGCCAGGTCAGAACAGAGGGAACCTTAAAGCGTGGCAAAGCATACGTGCGGTAAAGGCGATCGATGACCATGAAGAAGGCATACCACAAGCCCCAAAGCACGAAATGATTCGAGGCGCCGTGCCACAAGCCAGAAACGAAAAACACCACGAGCAAGTTGAAATATACGTTGCCGTGACGGCTTCCGCCCAGCGGGAAATACAGGTAATCACGCAGCCACGACGAAAGCGAGATGTGCCAGCGATTCCAGAACTCGCCCACCGTTTTCGAAATGTAGGGGTATTTGAAGTTTTCCTCGAAGCGAAAACCCAGCATAAGGCCTATACCTAAAGCCATATCGGAATAACCCGCAAAGTCGAAAAACAGCTGGAACGTGTAGCAGAGCGCTCCCAGCCAAGCAAACGGCGTGTCAATTGCTTCCAAGGCGAAGACCATATCCGCTGTTTGCCCCAGCGTATTCGCAATGATGACTTTCTTCGCCAGGCCAATCACGAAGCGACGCGCGCCGCTTGACACATCATCCAAGCAGGGACGCGCGGGGCAATCCTCGTCGGGGCGAAACATCTGCCCGTAACGCACAATGGGGCCAGAAACTATCTTTGCGAAGAAGAACGCCCAAAGCGCAACGTTCAGAAGGTTGCGGTCGGCCTTGATGGTTCCGCGGTAGACGTCCATGAAATACGAGATGAGCGAGAACACCAAAAACGAAATGCCCAGTGGTTGGATCAAGTTAAGCGGTTCGTATTGAACCGAAGGGACAAATTGCTGCAGCGTTTCAAAGAAGTAATCGGTGTACTTGTAGTAGACCAGAAACGCCACGGATGCTATCACAGCAACGGCAAGGACGAGCTTCTTCGCTGCACCTTGAGTTGCATCTATGACCAGGGCGAACGCATAGGTTGCTAGCACCGCCACCATCAAAAGCGGCAGATACTCCGCAGCAACCCAGTAATATGTGAACACGCTTACCGCAAGCAAAATGCCCTCGGCCAGGCTTTTTGCCACCACTCCTTCGCCGCCGATAATGCGCACGCCGTAATAAGCCGCCAACGTAAGCGGCAGCACCAGGCACAGAAATATCAGCGACGTAAGCGACAAGAAGGAATCCCTTCGAACGCAGTTTTAGAAAAGTGATAGGTAAGTTTACTATTATTAGCCAAAAAGGACTGAAAGCGTGCGAGATGAAAGGGAAATGTCAAATTTACTGCCCGAGCAGTCTTCGCCATCCATCTGAGCTGGGACATTATGCTCGAACTGAACCGAAAGGCATGCCGCGCGGCGCAGCTCCATGCTTGCCGAGCCCACATGTTTTCCATTCTTAGCACGCGCAAAAAGCGCAATAGCACCAATCAAACCAATGGGCGGGTGCGCAATGCAAATGTCGAAAAGACCATCATCCAGCTGCGCATCGGGGCAAACGCGAAAGCCGCCCCCATACGTACAGCCCAGCTGCACGGCAAATATCAGGGATTGCCCCTGCTCGGGTGCATTGTTGTCGAAGACCGCCTGATAGGAATGCATATCGCGATGAAAGACCAGCTGATTGATACCCGCCTCGAAGTACAGCGCGTTACCCGTCTTGTTCGTGCGCTTGCGGCGCTGCACGGTGTCAAGCGCAATGGCAGCATCAATGCCAAACGAGAGCGTTTGCACGAAATACTGGCCGTTACATAACCCCACGTCGGCGGAGCGGATGTCGCCCGTCAAAAGTTGGGCACAAGCCGTGTCAACGTCTTCGGACATATTCAACGTGCGCGCATAATCGTTGCCCGAGCCCACAGGAATAATGCCGAAAACAGGGCGTTTTTCCTGCCCAACGGCCATCAGGCCATTTGCAGCTTCGTGAATGATACCATCGCCGCCCAGGGCAATAACCGTTCGGTAGCCCTGAAGTGCGGCATCTGTTGCCAGCTGCACGGCTTGCAAAGGGGCCGTGGTGGCAATGCAATCCACCGCCACACCCGCCCGCTCAAGCACACGCGCAGCATGCGCACCGGCAGCCGCTCCCTTCCCGTTTTGGGAGGCGGGGTTCACAATGAGCAGCGTATGTCCCAGGCAATTTGTCATGCGCCCCAGTATAACACTGCAAGGCAGAAGGCGCGCTCACGACGCCTTCGCGTGCAATGTTAAAAAGTGACGGGGTCTTTTTCACATCCGTGAATAATCCCGCGCCCGTTTCCCCATCTACCAGACGCCTACTATGCACCAAAACAACAACCCCACCCTTTGTTGACAAAGGTGGGGTAATTTGACAACAATTGACTAGCAGCCGTATTCTTCTGCAAGCTCTTCGCGCATCTTGTACTTCAGAATCTTGCCTGCGGCGTTCATGGGGAACGAATCCACAAACTTGATGTAGCGCGGAACCTTGTGACGCGCAATGCGCTCGACCATAAACGTGCGCATCTCTTCCTCGGTCATTTCCTCGCCGTCCTTCAAAATGATGCACGCCGCGGCCTCTTCGCCGTATTTCTTGTCGGGCACGCCCACGACCTGCACATCTTGCACCTTGGGATGCGTGTAAACGAAGTCCTCGATCTCTTTGGGATACAGATTCTCGCCACCGCGAATAATCATGTCCTTCAAGCGACCGGTAATCACGTACGTGGGCAGCATCTTGCCCTTCTTGTCGGTGTAGCGCTCGTTGTACACGCGACATGCCAAGTCACCAGAATGCAGCCAGCCTTCCGCATCAACCGCGCCGCGCGTCTCGTTGGGCATTTTGTAGTAGCCCTTCATGGTGTTGTAGCCGCGGCTGCAGAACTCGCCGTTTTCGCCATCGGGCACTTCCTCGCCCGTTTCGGGGTCTACGATCTTGCACTCGATATAGGGGAAATCGTGACCCACAGTCTCGGTGCGCAGGTCAAGCGAATCGGTCCACTCGCTCATGGTAGAGCCGGGCGCGCTTTCAGTCTGACCGTACACAGAAACAATGCCCGTCATGTTCATCTCATCGGGCTGCGCTGCACGTTTCATCAGGTCAGCGGGGCATCCAGCACCCGCCATAATACCCGTGCGCATATGCGAGAAGTCGGTCTTCTTGTAATCCGGATGGTTGAACATGGCAATGAACATGGTCGGCACGCCGTTGAAGCACGTTATGCGCTCCTGTGTAATGCAAGAAAGCGACGCCTTCGCCGAGAAATACGGCATGGGGCACATGGTTGCACCGTGCGTCATGGAGCTGGTCATGGACAAAACCATGCCGAAGCAGTGGAACATGGGCACTTGGATCATCATGCGGTCAGCCGTGGACAACCCCATGCGATCGCCGATGGTCTTGCCGTCGTTCACCACGTTGCGATGCGTGAGCATAACGCCCTTAGGGAAGCCCGTGGTGCCGGATGTGTACTGCATATTGCACACGTCATCAGGCTTAACGGCAGCAGCCATGCGCAGAATTTCCTCTTTGGGCACCAGCGAGCTGCGGTCCATGGCTTCTTCCAGCGTCAGGCAGCCAGCCATTTTGAAGCCAACGGTAATCACGTTGCGCAAGAACGGCAGCTTCTTGCAATGCAGCTGCTCGCCGGGCACCGTATCTTTGATTTCGGGGCACAGCTCGTTGATGATTTGCGCGTAATTGGAGTCCAGCGCACGGTCGATCATGACAATCGTGTGCGTATCAGATTGCCTGAACAGGTACTCCGCTTCGTGAATCTTGTATGCGGTGTTCACCGTTACCAGTACGGCGCCGATTTTTGTTGCCGCCCAGAACGTGATGTACCACGCAGGCACATTCGTTGCCCAAATAGCCACTTTGCTACCCGGCTTCACGCCCATGCTCACCAGCGCACGCGCGAAGTCATCCACGTCCTCGCGGAATTCTTCGTAAGTGCGCGTGTAGTCAAGCGTAGTGTACTTGAAGGCATACTGATTGGGGAACTCTTCTACAATCCGGTCAAGCACCTGCGGAAACGTCAAATCTACCAGGTCATATTTAGGCCACACAAACTGACCAGTGCTGTCATGGTTCCACTGCAGCGAACGACCTTTCGCGCCCTTCGTGCTGGCGAAGCGGTCCATGTAGTTCACAAAATGCGGCAGAATGATTTCGGGCTCGGTCACATCTTCCATCCATTCGGGCATCCATTCCAGCGAAATGAAGCCGTCGTAGTCAATGGAAGAGAGCGCCAGCATTACTTCGTCCAGGGGCAAAACACCTTCACCCACCAGCGCGGGGCTGTGGTCGGCTTCGGAGTCCACCAGGTGCACATGCTTCACATAGGCGCCCAAATTGCGGATGGTGATGGCAGGCTTTTCCTCAAACTCCCAATACGGATGACGCACCGACCACAACGCGCCCAAGTAATCGCTCGCATACGCATCCATGAGCTCACGCAGGCGCGCCGTATCGGCATAAATGCCCGTTGTCTCAATGAGCAGCGACACTTGCTTTTCTTCAGCGTACGGCATAATTGCAGAAAGCGAGGCACGCGCAGCCTCTTCGTTGCCGGCAACAGCAGTTACGCACACGCCCGTTGCAAACACTTCGCTTGCAATGTTGATGAACGCCGTGAGCTCCTTCGTGTGATCCTGGCCATCGGCAATGTCAACAGACGTGTTGAGCACCGGAATCTGCAGGCCTTTTTCGCGCAGCTCGCGCGCCGTTGCGTGCGTGTTGTAGATGTGGAAGGGCGCACCTTTGCCCACCAGTTCTTCGTTTTTAGCGACATCGAACACTTCAATGCCATTGAAATCCATTTCTTCGGCCAGGCCTACCAATTCGTCCCAAGAACGCTCAGACCAACCCTTTGTGGAAAAAGACAGTTTCATTAGTTTTGCTCCTCGTAGACGATTTTGTTCAAAGCGTTGATGTAGGCGTGAATGCTCGAGCCAATAATGTCGGTCGAAATACCGCGGCCCGAATACACTTTGCCGTCGGAGACCAGCTTGATCACGGCCTCGCCCATGGCTTCCTGACCCTCGGTCACAGCCTGAATCTGGAATCCGTCCAGCTCATAGCGGCGGCCGATAATCTTCTCGATAGCATGGAACGCAGCATCAATGGGGCCATCGCCCAAAACGATGCTCTCAATCATCTCGCCGTTTTTCGCCATTTTCACGTGAGCGGAAGCAGTTGCAATGTTGCTTGCATTAATAACGTAGCTGTCCAGCACGTACGTCGGCGGAACCTGCAGCGCGGCACTTGCCACAATGGCGTCCAACTCCAGGCTGCCCACTTTTTCTTTCTTGGAGGCAATGCGCACGAACGCCTCGTACACTGCCAAGGCGTCTTCTGCGGAAAGGTCGTAGCCCAACTTCTCTACGCACGCCATCACTTGCTCTTGGTTGTCGTGCACCGTGAGCACCATGGTTTCATCGCTTTGGATGGCCGCAGCGGAAAGCGCGGCGCCCTTCGCTTCGCCACCTTCGCAAATGCGCGCGATTTGAGCCGTGATACGATCGATTTCCGTGGTGCGAACCGAGCATGTTGCCTGGCACGCGTCCTGTTTTGCCGAGAGGATTTTTGCGATTTTTTCCGTGGAAGCAACGTTCAGGGCATACGATGCCGTTTTGATTTCGCCCGCACCTTCCATAACGGCGGCAATCACGCATGCATCGGCCATGGCCAAGTCATCGCTGCAGGAAACACCCAACGCCACGTTTGCCAAAGCAGGAATGGCCTGATACAAATCGCGAATGAACTGCGCGAATTCGCCGGGCAGCATCTTTCCTGCCGTGTCACACACCGTGACAGTGGTTGCACCGGCTTTGATTGCCTGGGCAATTACGTCTTCCAGGTAATCCATGTCCGAGCGACCGGCGTCGATGGCAACAAATTCAACGTTCGATGTTTTTTCGGCGCACATCTTAATGGTGTCCTCAATGCTTTGCGCCATAGCGGCCGCCTTCTTACGGTAAATGTACTCAATCTGAGCGGGGCTTACCGATGCCTCAACCTGCAAGCGAGCATTCTTCGCTTCAGCCAAAGACTTCCAGGTCAGCTCAAGGTTTTCACCACCAAGCGCCACCGGAACAGCCAGCATGCTGTTTTTCGCGATAGATGCGATTGACTTGATCAACAAGCTATCGGCCTTGGCGCGCTCAATGCCTTCGATTTCAATGACGGAAGCACCCAGGCGATCAAGCAGCTTCGCCGTTTCCAGTTTTTCTTTGAAGGAAAGAGAGAATGCCTTTGAGCGGGCAAACTGTTTCATGGTTACATCGCAGACGCGTACGTCTTTCATTTTTTCTCCTTGTTCGTGCCTCTATATGTTCATTTGGTTCTTACATTTTTGGTCGTACGTTCGCGGTTTCGCGTTTCGCGCTTTACGTTGCGTGTGCAATTCTTGTTTTGCGGTCTGCACGATTTTGCGATTCTCGCTCTCGCGTTCTTCTTGCTTTCCGTTCTGCGAAATAAGCGTACGAACCTAGTATTTTACTCTGCTTTCGCCTTTCAAGGCGCGAGCAGCACTTTTACCCCACAATCAGCGCAATTCGCTGCTTTGAAATTTTTCGCATGCAACCAAAAGGGGCAACGAGCCAAGCAGGGGCAAACAAAAACCGCCGACCCTCACGGACCGGCGGCTTCGATAACCCTTGAAACACGGATACTATTCGGCAGCTTCCGTAGGAGTTTCCTGGTTGTCTTTCACCGGCTCGTGAATGATTGCATGCTTCACTAAGTACTTAGCAGCGCACACGCGTTCGGCACTTTCGCGTAACACGAAATTGCGGCCAGTGTCCTCTAATTCCTTGCGTACACGGGAAGGATATTGTGGATTCATGTTCTTGCATGCGTCCATAATATCTTCCTCGGAAACAACCAGCTTCTTCTTGCGGAATACGGCATCCAGCGCAAAGCCGGTAACCAGCTGCTGACGCGTTTGCATCATCATGAGCATATTGACTTGCTGAGCTCCACCGTTTTCCTCAAGGAATTGATCCCAGGTCATACCCTGCGCGGAGATTTCCTGACGCAAGTTGTCCTGAATCATTTTGCTGGTGATTTCGTATGCTTCATCGGCAATGGAACCCTGGAAGCGGCTGGTCAGAGCCGCAGCGGCCTGACCGCGCAGGGCGTTATCATACCGTTCGCGCTGCATAGCGGTGAACTGATCTTCCAAGGAATGACGGAAGTCCTCCAAGCTGCGATACATGGGCATATAGGTCTTAACCCACTCGTCGTCAATCTCGGGAACCTGCTTTTCCTGCAGCTCCTTTACCTCAACGGTGCAGTGAACGTTCTGCATGACCTCGCCCTTTTCGGGATCCCAATCGGGAGCCTCGAACGAGAACGTCTTTGTTTCGCCCGGCTTCATGCCAATAACAGCTTCATCGAATTGCGGGGGCATATAGCCTTCGCCAGCCGTGTAGGGACGACCCGGCGTGTTCAAGCCGGCCAGCGGTACGCCATCAACGGCAGCGTCGATGGAAATCAAGCAGGTATCGCCCTTGCGCACTTCGTGCTGCTCAGGGGCGGTGCCGTAACCAGCGTACTGTTCGGCAATGCGCTTGATCTGATCGTCCACACCCGACAAATCGGGAGTAAACGACGGGAAGGTGAACTCAACGGGGTCATAGGAAGTCAGCTCGTAAGCAGGCTTCGGAGTAACCGTCATGGTAAATGCGAACTTCTTGCCGCGCTTGAATTCGGTAGTTCCCATAGGCGTAGGCGGGAACAGCGGAATAATGTCTTTCTTGTCCAGAGCCATGGGGGCAATCAGCTCAAGGGCGCGACCCTGAACCATGGAGTCCAGATCGGTAATGCCCAGCTGGTCGCGACACGCCTGCTCGACCGTGATGTCCTTCTGCGGACGCAGACCCATTTGGCTTGCGAACTCCACAGAGGCGGTATAGAACGCCTTCGAGACGTCCTCTTCGGAGGCAACGCAATCCAGCAAATACTTGCCACCATCAATTTTCTTCTGAGTTACCTTCATGTTTTTACTTCTCCCCCAAAAATAACTCGTATGCCATTCAACCCATTTTTTCCAACTTGGAATTGTAGCTTACCTATTGCAATATGGCAGCATAACATTAAACAAAAGAGCATTTTTTTGGGGAGCGGCGACGGTTTCCGATTTGTTGTCAAATTACCCCACCTTTTGTCAACAATTCTCACGCCACCCGCCTGCCCTGTCAGTCGCTCAGCCATTCGCCCGTTGCCCACCTGCAGCTCGATCGCTCGCCCGCCCCTTCGCACGCCCCAATGCAATCGAGTAGGAGGCACGTCGTTATTCGGCGTGCCGTCCTCTCACACCACCGTGCGAACGGTTCCGTACACGGCGGT
>CAKUOV010000027.1 GCA_934670115.1 uncultured Eggerthellaceae bacterium | reverse complement strand
CAAGCCGACCGCAGGGGAGCTTCCCATGGCCGCGTAAATCCTCGAGCTTCCGTGTCCGAAATCTTGACACAGGTCAAGTTGAAGGAATGGATAAGGCGGAGGTCGTGCGACGCCTTAGGGCCATCTACGAACTCGCATAGGACCCATAGCTTGTTGCTTCGCCGCGATGCTGACGCCGACGGACTGCCTCTCGGGGCTTGCCCGTATCGTAGGCAATGCGCCGAATGCTCGCCTTCGAAGTTCATTGGTGGCTTATCTTAGATTACAATGGACTTATTTCGCTGTCTTCTGCTCCAAGAAACGCCATTGTCGATAAGTGCGTCGATTGTCTGGGCTCTATCATTCGCGATGGGGTTTGTCTCGCGCAAACCGCCGCGTCTTAACAGACTGATTTTCTTCTGCCACAATCCTCCCATTGCAAACCGATAGGAGGATTCCATGAACCTGGAAGCGCATAGGGCTATGCGCAGGGAGCAGATCGAGCGCTGGCTGGCTGCCGACGGCATGGGCGTCGTCGAGTGGTGCAAGCTCAACCGCATGGCCACATCCACCTTGACTTGTCAAGATTTCGGACACGGAAGCTCGAGGATTGTCCCATTAGTTGGAGGTGTGAATCAGTGAGCTCCGTCAGCGCAGATATGTTCTCATTTGTTTTTATGCTTGCTTTGTATGCAATTTTGTATACAAAGTCGACATAAAATGGAACTCGCACCATATGGAAAGATGGCCTTGAAAGAAGGGAATCCGAAGGATAGAATGACCGCACAATGAAAAACGGCTTCCGTTTTGTAAAGGGGGGGTCTTCGAGAGAGGAAACCCCCTTAGTTTTTTCTAATGGGGACCC
This sequence comes from uncultured Eggerthellaceae bacterium, assembly GCA_934670115.1. Classification (GTDB taxonomy): domain Bacteria; phylum Actinomycetota; class Coriobacteriia; order Coriobacteriales; family Eggerthellaceae; genus CAKUOV01. The sequence continues at coordinate 33,256 of CAKUOV010000027.1, read as the reverse complement.
TTGGGTCAACGATATCCTGCGCGAATAAATGTTGTCCAACCCGCAGCTTCTTCACTTTACCAGCATTTTGCAAACAGCTGATATTGGCGTTACACCCTCCTTTTAGGATGAGCGTGGAGCTTTGAACGCTTACATTCATCCTTGGGAGGAGATTCATGAAACGAACTGCTAGAACGCTCTGCGCCCTTTTAGCGGTGGCGCTGCTTACACCTTCGCAGGTAGTGGCAGCATATGCTGCGCCGGGGCCAACTTCGCCTGCGCCTTCGTCGACGTCAACGTTGGTGCTCAATGAAATCAATTCAAGCCCCGATGATTGGGTAGAGTTGATGAACACCGGCTCGGAAGCACTTGATCTTTCGGGCTTTGAACTGCGAGATAATTCCGATGATCACCGCTGGCAATTTGCCGATGGAATCACTATTGCTGCAGGTGGAATGCTTGTAGTGGAGGCGACAACCAGTGGGCTGGTCTACGACGATCAGACTAAGGCTTATGCAAACGGCACATTCGAGGCCGCAATTGGCATTGGCTCGGGTGATTCTATTCGCCTGTACGACAAAAGCGGTAATTTGTTGGACGAATATGGCTGGACGCAGCATGCCTCTTACAACGGCGACGCCGCTAAAGCTTCTTATGGACGGTATCCCGATGGCACAGGCGCGTTTTGCCTGACCAAGGAAACAAAAGGCGCAGCCAATGAAAACTACGCGCCAACCATCGCAATCAACGAAGTGGAATCCAACGGCGACGCGACCGATTGGGTGGAGGTCATGAATACGGGCACGCAGGCCGTGGACATTTCCGGCTGGTACCTGTTGGACAACGATCCTGTGGGACACAAGGCGGAAACCACGCCGGTACCCAGCAGAACAACGCTGGAGCCGGGCGCTCTTTACGTGTTCGACCAGAATAAAGATTTCACGTTTGGCCTGGGCAAAGCGGATAAAGCCTCAGTTTTCGATGCAAGTGGCAACTTGGTTGCTGAATACGAATGGGCAGCTCACGCGAGTGGCGTGTACGCCCGCATTCCCGATGGCACGGGCGACTTTCAAGACTTCGCTACTTCCACCAAAGGCAAGAAGAACAAGGTTGTGAACCCCGTGGTCATCAACGAAGTGCAGTCCAACGACCCGAACGGCGGTCCAGACTGGGTGGAGCTGGCAAATCCCACTTCGGACACGCTGGATATCTCTGGCCTGGTGCTGAAAGACGAAAAGGACAAGAACCCCTACACCATCCCCGAAGGAACCACGATTCCGGCAAACGGCTACTTGGTAATTTACCAGGACGATAGTGACGCAACGGGATTTGCGTTCGGTCTGGGCAAGGGGGATTCCGTTCGCTTGTTCGAAAACGGCGAGCAAATTGCCTCAACCACGTGGCCAAGTGGCAATCACACGAATCCTACCTGGGGTTTGTATCCCGATGTCAATGGAAGCAGCTACCAAAACACGTTAGAAGCAACCCCTGGTGCGGCCAACAAGTTCGCTGGCATCCCCAATGTGATTGCGTGGCCTGGCAGCAACGAGGTGCGCACCTTCGACGCAACGCCTACGTTTTTGGAAGATTCTTCTGGTTTGGATTTCGCGAACGGCAAGTTGTACGCCGTGGATAACGGCACTGCGACTTTCTGGGTTATGGATGTTGCCAAGGATGACGTATTGACCTTCTCCAGCGGTTTTGAACAGGGAAAACGCGCATGCTTCCAAAAAGATGCCGATAATGAGAGCGCGAAGGGTCCCGATGCAGAAGGCATTACGGCCGACGGCAGTGGCATGGTGTACCTGGCTTCCGAGCGTGATAACGGCAACAAAGGCGTGAATTACGATACCATTCTGATGGTGAATCCCAACGCAACTGGCACGCGCCTGGTTGCCCAGCAGGAATGGGATTTGACGGCATCGCTTCCGCAGGTTTCTGCAAATATGGGCATCGAGGCCGTAGAGTGGGTCGCAAATGCCAATGTGGCTGGAAAGCTGATTGACCAGAACACGGGCGGCGCATTTGATGCGACGCAGTATCCCAATGCTGTTGCAGGCGGTGTGTTCTTTGTTGCCCTTGAGGATAACGGTCATGTGTACGCCTACGTTTTGAACAGCGATGGAAGCGTTGAGCAGATTGCGGATGTCGATTCGAAGCTGGGCGGCGCTATGTCGCTTGATTACGACACCTACGAGGATGCGCTGTGGGTTGACGCTGATGACGGTTATGGCAACCATATGGCGAAAATCACGCTGAACGGAACGACTGAGCCGGGAATTGTTCATGTCCTGCCTGCATCTGGCGTGAATGCTTCTGCGAATAACGAAGGCTTCGCGATTGCCGCCGCTGAATACACCGTGAACGGACAACGCCCCGTGTATCGTTTTTGCGATGGCGTGACCAGTGCCGCGCTTACCATCGGCTCGCTTGATTGCAGCGACACCGCGCCCGTGGACCCGAATCCCGGCGAGCCGACCGATCCCGATAATCCGCCCGTGGACCCCAAGCCTGGCGATCCAGCAGGGAAGCCAACGCAGCCAGGCGGCACGGTTGATAAGCCGTCGGGTTCGACGGATACCCCCTCTGGTTCGTCGCAGGATAAGCCGGTATCCGCGGATAAGTCGTCGACCCTTCCGCAGACAGGCGATAGCAACATGCTTGGAGCGTGGGTTGCCCTGGCGGTTCTTTTCGCCGGTGCATCCTGCGTGGTGCTTGTGATGATTCGCCGTGCGAAAAGAGCGCGGTAATGTTGCGCGGCTGCTGACCGCTTGGTAAGCGAAGGGGCAGTGATGTAGCTGCAAATCGCTTAACTGCAGTCACATGCAAGAAACGACGAAGGCGCCCTTGATTCAAAGTCGCCTTCGCTGTGCTTGGGGAGCAGTGAGCCGACTCATTATGCCATCGCCGCCGCAATAAGATCGGCTCCGTTATCGAAGCGACCTTCCTTGCCAGAGGCTAGGAAGACGTCGCCTTCGCGAATGGTCTCTAGGCTTTCCGCGTTGGGCTCTTCGGGTGCAAAAGTTAGCGGGATGCGACGGGTGTTCACCATTTGCTTGTAAAAAGCACGTGTTACTGAGGATAAGTCAAGTCCGTAATAATCGGCGACTTCGGATGCCTCGCGCTTCAATGCATCATCGACGCGAATGGTTAGAGTTGTAGTTGCCATTTCAAACTCCTGTCATAGTATGTATGTGCAAACGTATTATAACGCACGTATATCTATTGAGACAAGCGCAAGATAAGCACTTATTCATAGCGGAATACCGCTCGCATTTAGCGCATGAAATTGGGCCATGTGCGGTGATATACTCAAGAGCATGCATATCGTTTTAGGGCAGCGCCGTCCAGCAGCACCGCTTTTGGGAATCCGAGGAAGAGAAAATCGCGTGAAACAAGCGCTAGCAAAAAGAAAATCATCTAAATCCCTGGTGATAGCAGCGTTTATTGCGGCATGTTGCATTTTGACGCTGGGCGTGGCAACAGCCTGCACAGCGAAAGCACCAGTAGAGGCTACTCCGCCAAATGATCCTGAAACCATCGTGCGCATTGCCGGCGGCAAAGCGGTGGACACTGCAATCGAAGCTTCCATGGCGGCTTTTCCCGATGGTCTGACCAGCAGCGATAAATGTGTAGTGCTCACGCGCGATGACGATTATGCGGATTCCATGAGCGCGACTGGTCTTGCCGGCGCGTATGATTCGCCTATTTTGCTTACGGATCGAGCATCGCTTTCCTGGCAAACGCTTAAGGAAATAAGGCGCTTGGGCGCAAAAACTGTGCTGCTTATCGGTGGCGAAGGCGCCGTAAAGCCCGCCGTAGAGAACGCCCTGACCTGGTCGGGGTTTGATGTGAAACGCGTAGGGGGCAGCGATGCGTGTGATACGTCCGTTGCGTGCGCGAAAATGATCGAAGAGAAAGATCGCGCCTGCAACGAGCTGAGCGCTGCGGTGGTGGCAACGTCTGTTGACTTTACGGATGCGCTTTCTGTTGCGTCGGTGGCCTATAAGTACCATCTGCCTATTTTCATTACGACTAGCCTTGATTCCCCTGATGGAGACCGTGTTTTGCGCTCTGATGCGCAGGCGATGATTGACCGCTACAACAGCGTTTTCGTTCCTGGTTGCCCCGATGCGCTTCCGACGTCTTCCGTCGAAGATATTTGGGGCGATAAAGTGGCACGCGTCTACGGCTTAACGGGCTACGACACGTCGGTTGCCGTTGCGCAGAAACTGATGGATGACGGGCTTTTAGGCGGCTCCTCTGTGGGCATTGCAAACGGCACAACCGATGCTAAAGGAGTGGACACGCTTACGGCTTCGGCGCTTTTGGCAAAAAACGATGCGCCTTTGGTCTTGGTAGAGGGCACAACGAACACTTCCGCTGCTACTGCCTTCATCGGCGATAACAGCAGCACGTTTGACAAGGCATTCGTGTTCGGTGGTGTAAATGTTTGTCCCGAAGGCCTGGTCTCCGACATTGATAAGGCGCTTCGCGGCGTTGTTCATTATGTTGCGGTTCTGGGGTCGGATGCATGGCCCGAAAAGCACAAAGACGTCCAAGGCTCCGATGTTCAAATGCTCATGCGCGTTGATACCGAAGCTGCTACGGTTTCGCTGTTCACCGTGCCGCGCGATACGTATTACGTGCAGCGGGGTAGTGACTTTCGCCCGAGCTATCCCGGTCTGACGTGCACGTGCTCTTCGGCGTCTGCCTGCACGGGAAAGACCTGGTGCAAGTCGAATTATGCGTTCCACTACGCGTATTATCAGGCGCTTGCGAATGGTGCCGGTCACAGCGAAGCCACGCATGCGGGTGCTGCGAAGGAGTGCCAGGCCATCAGCGAGATTACGCACGTGGGCGTTACGAAGTACGTTGTGTGCGATATTGAGACCGTTCAAAAGATCGTGGATGCGCTTGACGGGCTTTCCGTTGATTTGCCGTACGCGCTTGATTGGGGTGCAGAAACAGATTATCTGCCTGCCGGCGAGCAGGTTCTAAATGGCTACGACTTCATGGTTGCTTCTCGCGAGCGCCACTCTTACGCCGAGAAGTACGATCTGCCCGAAGATGCCATGCGTCAGTCGGTCAATCGAATGATGCTGTGCCGCTTAATAAAGGCAGCGTTGAACCCCCAGGACATTGGCTTAGGCGGCATTGTTACCACGGGCGATCTTCTGAACTTCCTGGTAAGCAGCGGGTTTGTTGAAACGAATATCAGCTCCGATGATGTTTCCACATGGAGTGACGCGCTTCAGGCGAACAAGGAAAATCTGGTGGTGCAGGCCGCATCGGGGCCGTTCGAGGTCACGCGTTATGAACTTCCCGAGCTAGGCTACAACAATGAGGGCTGTTTGCAGACGCTTGTTGATTACGACAGCGCCGCCTATGCCGCAATTGCCCGGGAGTTCTGTTCGGGCGAGCGTTTGAGCAGCGGATATTATGCGGAAACATGGGATTAGCGGCTTGATGCAGGGGTGTTAAGGCGCGATTGGGCGCTAAACAGTTTTTCGGATGCGAGCGTCTTGGGGTGAAGCGGCGTTGTTATTTCGTGTTGAGATACCCTGTTTTCCGTGCGGACATCTCAGTTTTTGCTGTTCGGGGGCGTATCCTGGTATCTTGTTGCGTACGATAAAAGCCAACATGGCCCGTCAAGGAGTGTTTGAAGGATGCGGGATTTGTCTGATAATCAAAACCAGAATTCCGTGCAGGGAAAGCATGTACGGGTGGTTCAAGAAGAAGTGTCTGCGCGCAGTCCGCGCAAAAAACGGAAAAAAATGATTCTTGCTGTCGTTTGCACGATTCTTGCGGCGGCGCTTGTTGCGGGCGGCGCTTTCGCGTTTTACCTGAACAGCCTTTCGAACGCCTTGTCCTATAAGGGTGACTCGGAAGAACTTTCCGATGCTCTGGTTGCGGCCGAGAAGAACGACCCCTTCTACATTCTGGTGATTGGAACCGATAACGAGCGAAGCGATGTGATGGTGCTGGTGCGCTTTGACCTGGACGAATCGAAGCTGACCATGGTGTCTGTGCCGCGTGACACGCCGTACCACATTGACGGCAATACGGTGAAGCTCAACCAGGTTTTCGCAGAGGAAGGCGAAGCGGCGTGCATTCAAGCGGTGTCTCAGCTTACGGGCGTCTCCATTTCTCATTACGTTGAAGTGGGGTTTGACCAGCTCAAAGACGTGGTTGACGAACTTGGCGGCGTTGACGTAGATGTTCCTTATGCGATAGATGGTGCGGTGTGGACCTCTTCGGGCTATCAACAGATTCGCATCGGGGCGGGGGAGAACCACCTTTCAGGTGAAGAAGCGCTGATTTTGGCGCGTTCGCGCATGGAGTATTCTTACAACGGCATTACGCAAGATGCCATTCGCCAGGCGAACATTCGCGCGATCATGATGGACATGCTCAAGCAGGTGCTTTCGAAACCAGTTTTGGAAATCCCTGGTCAGATTCAGATTTTGGCATCGATGGTGGAGACTGATATTCCGTTCAGCGACCTTGTTTACTGGGCCACCACGCTTGCAGGCGGCAAGCAGCTGGTAGTGTATTCGTGCACCGGTCCCACGGAAGGCGACCTGGACGAGGATACAGGCCTGTGGCTTACCACCGAGGCGCCCGAGCAGTGGGCGCGCATTATGACCGAGGTTAACGCAGGCAGGGACCCTTCTAAGGTTATGGAGCGCACAACGTCTACCGATGGCGCCGTTCATGTGGGCACCACCGAGGTCATTGATGTCGGCGGGGAAGAATCAGGAGATAGCGCCGGCGCGGGTGAAAGTGAAACGGATGGGGAAGAATGATTGCTAAGGTACAACCCAAGCCTTCGTATTTCACAGCCTCTTTAATTCACGGTTTATTGTGAATTAAAATGCATTGTGTTATACTCTTGCTGAAGTAAAACCTAAGGAGGCCGAAATGACACCTGCTGTTCTTGAGGAAAGAGTTGGTCGCTTTCAGGATATGGTCGGCTCTACAGAGAGGGTCGGTGTATCAGAATTTGCTCGCACAAAAGCTTGGCGCGATCGTTTGCCTGCGGTTGGGTGCTTCGAGGTTGTTGACCGCAATGGCGTTGTTGGATATTTGCTTGCCCCCGAGTATGCAACTGCGTTGAGTGATAAGATTTCGGAACTCGAGGAACAGACGGAGCGGGCGCAAATTGCGGCGATGTTCAAAGCTAGATCCAACCGCGAAAATGTGTTGACGGGCGCTGAGCTTAATTCCGCAGCACTAGCGTATTTCGATGAGAATGCAGCGGCACTCAGGGAGATAATCAATGGCGATTAGCGATGATTTGATGCGCCAGGCCGTTGACTCTCTTTCTAAAACCGATGGTTTGATAATGAGTTCTGCCTCCCTGGTCGAGGATGTGTTTCTTCTCGCTCTTGCTTTTCCTGGTGAAGATGATTTCATGGCCGCATGCGCTAGTACTCAACGTGCATTCGAACACCTTATTGCCGAAAAGGTGACTGCAAGTGATTTGAAATGCAGTTTTGAGGAATGGAGCTCCTATCACTATCAGCATCGTGTTGGCCAGGGTATTAGGGCGACTTGTAGAATCATGTATCGAAAAATCGATGGCGGTATCGAAGTTAAAGGTTTCGGGCATCGTCGCATTCCTGCTGATTTTTACGAGCGGATGGGCGAATACAGACTGAGCAATGGCTTGAATTGACATTTTGTGTCGGTTATTTTCCAGCTATTCGCAGTTTAAGACTAGCGCCCTATGAGCGAGAGGGAGCAAGATAGTGGTCGAACTTTCTCAACACGCATTAATCAATGGAAAACGGTTTTCGTTTGTGAAGCTGATTGAAAGCGCGAATGCTCATGATGCTCCGCTAGTCGTATGCTCATGCGACGGCGAAGAGCGCTATGCATCCGTTGAGGATTGGATGCAAGGCGGCGTTGCTCTTTCGTCTTTGTCGAATAAGCACGACTTTGTTACATCAGGGAGTTCTACACGGGATAAAATTGCTTTGTTCCGTTCTCTTTTCAGGGGTCGCCCTGACGTTTACGCGCACGGCTACAGACGTAAAGACGGCGGCATTGGTTATACTCCCGCTTGTACGAATGAGTGGAAAAGGGGAATTTGTCCAAGAGCTTCGGGGAAAAAGACAAAATGCGCTCTATGCGATAATCAGGCGTTTTCAGAGATAAGCGATGCTGCGTTAATCGCGCATTTCAGAGGCGCTGATGAACGTTTTCGCGATGTAATTGGCATGTATGTTCTGGATAAGGATTGCAAAACGTCGGTCCTTGTTCTTGATTTTGACGGAAAAGATTGGCGCGATGCTGTTACGGCCATTTACGCTGAATCAGATGAGTGCGGATTGTCAGCATGCATAGAACGATCGAGATCGGGTAACGGCGCCCATGTTTGGTTTTTCTTCGATGTCCCTGTGAATGCTTCTCTCGCACGCGAATTAGGGAATTACTTGATTACAAGAGCTATGATGAAGTCGGATAGCGTTGGTTTTGAAGCATACGATAGAATGTTTCCTGCGCAATCAACTATTCCAGAGGGCGGATTCGGTAATTTAATTGCTCTGCCTTTTCAAGGTGCCTCGCAAAGAAAAGGCAACAGCGTATTTGTTGATTCTTCTTTTGAAATGATTCCTGACCAGTGGTTTTTTCTTTCTCAGGTTGAACGAATTTCAGAAGAGCGCTTATGTGCGTTGCTTAAGGGCCCATCTTCTCGTATCGAATCGGATGCTTTTGGCTCCCTCTTAAAGGAGGAATGCTCCGAAGAAGAGCGTATTTCGTCTTCGTCATGGAAGGCGAGAGTTCCAATAGCTCTTTCTCCAGGTGACTTCCCGAAAAATCTTACGGTAACTGAAGCCGATATGATTTATATTCCTGAAGATGTATTAAGTCCTGCAGCGCGGAACTGCGTAAAGCATCTTGCAGCGTTTTCGAACCCTGAGTTTTATCGCGCACAGGCCATGCATCAATCGGTGTACGGGAAACCACGCATTGCATATTTCGGTGAAACGCGAAACGGATGTATTGCGTTGCCGCGAGGATGCAAATCGAAACTCATCGATTTGCTTGATTCGCTGAATGTTGGTTATATTTGGAATGATTGCAGGTTTTCAGATAAATCCATCGATGTTCAATTTAGAGGCGAACTGAGACCAGAGCAAAAAGAGGCTGCCGAAACCCTTCTTAAATACGAAAACGGTATTCTATCTGCTCCAACAGGCTTTGGGAAAACGGTAATCGGTGCGTATCTCATTGCTCAACTACAGTTGCCCACGCTCGTTATTGTTCCAAAGACGGCGCTTGTTTCTCAGTGGGTTAATAAGCTAACGGATTTTTTGGATATTCGGCAAAGCCTTCCTCCGCTTCTTACTCCATCGGGCAAAACCAGTAAGCGAAAAAAACCTCTTATTGGAAAGATTAGCGGGGGCAAGAATGCGCCTAGTGGAATAATCGATGTTGCAACTTTTCAGTCGCTTGTTATCAGGGGTGGTGAATCTGAAGGTCGATTCGTCAAGGACCTTTCGTTGTATGGTCTTGTTATCTGCGATGAGTGTCACCACGCTGCTGCGTTGCAGCTGGAAAGCGTGCTTAAATCGGTGCCCGCAAAAGTTGTATATGGGCTTTCTGCCACCCCTAAACGATCCGATGGCATGGATGCTGCTCTGTTTATGCTATGCGGACCCATCAGATACAAAGTGAACCCAAGGGAGCAGGCAAAACAACAGGGGATTGCTCGTGTGCTGAACCCGCGTTTTACCGGTTTTCGCCTTTACGATTGCGGTCAAGAGAATAACAGCGCTTTGTCTTTTAATCAAGTTCTCGACTGTCTTTGCGCTCATCATGAGAGAAATGCCTTTATAGCTCGCGATGTAGCAAATGCAATTCAATCGGGACGATTTCCTCTAGTTCTTACAAAGCGAAAAGAACATGCACGCTTATTGTGCGAAGCTATTTCGAAAGAAGGGGTTGAATCAAAACTTTTAGTCGGTGGAGGGACCGAAAAACAACGACGTGATAGCTTAGCGTCCCTGATGGAGGTTAATGACGGCAGCGAACATCATTATGCAATTGTTTCAACGGAAAGCTATCTAGGAGAAGGGTTTGACCTAGCACGGCTCAACGCTCTTTTTCTTGCGACGCCAATATCATGGGATGGAAATGTTACCCAGCAAGCAGGCCGACTTCATCGTTCCTGCGAAGGAAAGAGCGACGTTGTCATTTATGATTACATTGAAACTTCTGTCCCCATGCTTGAACGCATGTATCGCAAACGCTTGAAGACTTATGCAAAACTTGGATACGAGTTGGCAGCGAGCGATGGCGATTCCGAGCAGTATGGTAGAGCGGATGGGTCGTTTGTTCTTTACGATGAGGCAATCAAAAAGCTGCTTGAAGATATTGCCCAAACCAAGAAATCTATTTTTCTCTATGTGCAATATGCTTCTCCGAAAGCTGTTTCCATCATTGCGTCATCCATGGCTGACGCTTGCGCGCGAGGCGTGAAAGTGATGTTCGTGCTAGAGAAGGCTCCATCAGATGATACGGTTGACCAGCTTGCGAAAGCAGGAGTGGACATTAAGCTGTCCAATGGAGCAAAAGGACATTCCAATATTGCCATTTTTGATGAATCGCTTATATGGTACGGCTCGCTTCCGCTGTTGGGTTTTCCTAAAAAAGATGACTGCGACATTCGATTCCAAAGCACAGAAACGGCCCACGATTTACTTTGCAGAATGAAAGAATTGTAATGCATAGTGTTTAAAATCGCGCTTTTCTTCGTGGCCTTTGGTTCCTGGTAGCTGGAGAACAGATGTTGATTGGACTTTGGAAAACCCTTCATGATATTGGCTTAAAACGAATAGCCTCAGGTTACGCGCACTGTGTGAAATGGTGCATATTGTAACCAAACTCATCTTTACCTAAGTTGACTTTAGCAAAGTTCACTTAGGTTTAAAGATTCCTTGTGGGCGATGTTTACGCCAGCAGCTTTTTCTTTTTCATCAGGTAATAGAGCAAGCCGACGATATCCGCCAAAATCCAGCCGATGGGAACCGACCACCAGATGCCAGTTACGCCGACCGCAGGGATAGCGGACAGCAGATAGGCCAGCGCAACGCGCGTGCCCAGTGAGATAACCGTAAGCACAACGCTCATGCCCGGCTTACCTAGGGCGCGATACAAACCATAAAGTAGGAACAAACAGCCAATACCGCAGTAAAATGCGCCCTCGATACGCAGATAGCGCACACCTTCCGCAACGACTTCTGCTTCTCCGGCATCTATGAAAAGCGTCATAAGGGGTTCCGCAAAAGCGCAGACAAGCACCGATATGACCACGCTGAAAGTGACGGAAATGCATACCGCGCTTTTCAACCCTGCGCGAATTCGCTCGCTTTGCCTGGCGCCGTAGTTTTGCGCTATGAATGTAGAGAAAGCATTGCTGAAATCTTGCACCGACATATAGGCGAAGGCGTCGATTTTCACCGCAGCGGCAAACGAGGCCATGACCACGGGCCCAAAACTGTTGACAAGTCCTTGCACCATTAGAATGCCGAAGTTCATGATGGATTGCTGAACGCAGGTCAGTGTAGAAAAAGCAGCAACTTCGCGGATACGATTTTTGCGAAGATTGCGCAGCCTTCCTATTGAACGCGTCTGCGGAAAACGCTTAAGCGAGTACAGTGCGATGCCTGCACCCGAGAGATACTGCGCTATGACGGTAGCTGCTGCCGCTCCTATAACGCCTTTGCTCAAACCAACGATAAACCAAAGGTCAAGAGCGATATTCAGAACGGCAGAAACAGCTAGAAAGCCCAACGGCACAACGGAATTGCCGATTGCTCTTAGAAAAGAAGCGAAATAGTTGTAGAGGAAAACAGCGGGGATACCTGCGAAAATTACAAACAGGTACGCGCGCATGTCGCCCCAGACTTCAGCGGGGACTTGGAGAAAAGCGCTCAGCTCATCAAGGAAAGCGAAGGCTAAAGCAGTCAAAAGCACGGTGATGAGCGCAATAAAAAAGAAAGATGCACAGAGGCTTTCATGGAGCGCTTTCTTGTCCTTTTGCCCGAAGCGTATCGAGAACAGGGCACCACTTCCCATGCAAAGGCCAAGAATCACGGATGTCAAAAATGTCATGAGGGCGAAAGATGACCCCACTGCTGCAAGGGCATTTCGTCCAAGAAATTGTCCGACAATCAGCGTGTCGGCTACGTTGTAGCACTGCTGAAGCAAATCACCTAAAATCATAGGGATGGCGAACAGCAGCATAGATTTGATAACGGGTCCCTTCGTTAGATCCCGATTCATAGTGCGCGCCTTCGAAAAGTAAGCTTATAATTACGAAACGAAAGTATTATAGCGTGTTTGCATTCGAAGAAACATATTTGTATTTGCTTTTAGATAGAACCGATAGTTGCGTTTTCGAATTGTGCCAAAGGGGAGTATTATGTATCTAGATGGGCTGGATGAACTAGATCAAAAGATTGTGCAGCTGCTGGTCGATAATGCGCGCATTTCCTATTCAGATATTGGTGAAGCGGTTGGCTTATCAAGGGTTGCCGTGAAGGCTCGGATATCGGCATTGGAAGAAAAGGGAATCATCGAGGAATACACGACAGTGATTAATCCCCAGAAAATCAGTGGTGCGGTATCCTGCTATTTTGAAATCGAGGCAACGCCAAGCTGCTTGCCTGAAGTCACGGGGATATTGAACCAAAACGATACGGTTACGCAAATCTATCGCGTAACTGGAAAAGATAAGCTGCATGTTCATGCCGTTGCGGCGTCCTCGGAAGAAATGGAGACGTTTCTGCGCACGGTTATTGATACGCTGCCTGGTGTGATTAGCTGCAGCTGCAACATTATTTTGTCGCGCATTAAGGATATAAAGGGTTTGCGGCTGTAAGGTGCCTGGAAACCAGAAAGCCTATGTCCGAAATTTAGGATATATGGCGATTTACATAATCTGTATTATCAGTCATAAAATTCAAGAGGATAAGGAAGATGCCTGTTCAGCAGCGTGCTGTCAGCATGCTCTTCGCGAAATTTGTTGACAAAAGGTGGGGTAATTTGTCAACAATTAATCCAGGTAGCGGGATATCATGTCGGCGCCGAAATCGGTGATGCGATAGAAAATGCGCAGGCTTCCAGTGCTGTCAAGATCGCAGCGGGTTTCTTCTAGGATGCCGTTTTCCTTGGCAACAGCAAGCGCATCGTCCACATCGTGCAACGTTAGCAGCTTATACCTTGCGTAATTGGGTTTCAGCGCATCCACGACATCGGCGGCGCAGCTTTCGCAATCATTCGTAAAATGCCTGATGATAGCGTAATACAACGGCTCAAGATTGTTTGCCATCCCCTACTCCCCTCTCCTGCAGCCAAAAAGTTTACGCGGGTTAACTGCAATTAAGAAGATACCGACAACCATAATTAATGCGCCAACCCACTGAATCGCGGATAACGGCGGGTAATCTGCCGCCATTTCCCCAATGTTCAATGCGCCCAGAATCACCCAGATAAAGAACGGTCCCCAGAACGCATACATGCCGTTGCACGCCATGCCCAGCGCCGCACCGCACATGGAGTTGCCTTTGTACCAAAAACTGAAAGCTGGCATGGCGAAGAATCCCGAAATAAGGAACACGAGCATTGCAGGGCTGGTCAGAGCTGCGCTTGCAATTGAGCCAAGCATTTCAACGCCGCCGCCAATAACAGCCAAAATCGGGAATACGATGAACAGCTCCAAAACGCCAGCCGTCACTTGGCGAATGGCAATGCCAATGCGGTAATCAATCAAAACGGTGCCAAAGCCCGCAACACAGCCTTCGAAACCCCATCCGAACGCCGCCAGGAATGCAAAGAAGCAGCTCACCAGCGCCTCGGGGCCAATCGCACTCAAACTTGCACCGCCAATGGCTGCCGCTGCGAACAGACACACGATGATACCAGCCACCATGTGCGCTGAAAGCTTCTGCTTGAAAAAGATGCGCCCCAAAATTGCACCGATTGCGCAGTTCAGCGCCGCAATGGGTACGATAACGCCCGGGTTTCCGCTTGCCGTTGCGGAGTTCAGACCAATAATGTACGCGATGGTAGCGAAGGGGCCGCCAATTGCGGCGCAAATCATCATGACCACGCCTGGTTTGCTGCGAAGCGTTTTGGCGAAGTCGCCTAACTGGTGGTTTTTCGCGCATACTGCAAGCGACCAAAGTCCGCTTACGGTGTCATTAAGACCCGCCGCAAGTGCGGCCAGAACGAACGTGATGGTGAACGCGGACAGTGCGGCATTGCCGTTCCCCCACTGTCCCCCGGCAAACCACTCGCCCCACACGCCTTGTGTCTCCGCAAGGGTCAAAAAGCCCGTGTAAAGGCCGTAGCAAATGCCCGATGCCACGGCGAAAGCAATTCCTCGTACGAAATACTTGCGACGTCGCTCTTCGCGCAGTTCAGCGATTTGCCTATCCACCGGTGAATCCCTTTCTTTTGGTTGCTGCATTCGCCCTGTTCAGTACAATCATTCCAGATTTCGATCAATTCAGGGGCGCTCATTGTTCGCAACGCTCCTGTGTCTTAGCGGCTCAACTCTTACCGATTTTGCTCGTAAAGCGCAAGCGCCTTCGCGGAGTACCGTTTCGCGTACTGGTAGTAAATCTCAAGCCATTCGCCCACGCAGTCGCCCTCGGACTCCTTTTGCAGTGCCCATACGTACCAACACCAACCCGCCAACGCAACGTAAGCATAGTTGTGACGCAACTCTTCAGTCGAAGGCGTGCGCCCGAAGTAGTACGCCAACGCTTCATCGGCTTCGTCTTCCTCGAGCATGCACGTCACCACAAACGTACCGTAATCGCTTGCGTAATCGGACATGCCGGCATATTCCCAGTCAATAAGATTGAGCTTGCCATTGCTGTCGCGCAGAAGGTTCAGGTTGAAAAAGTCGTTATGCGTTAGGCATTTTTCGCTGCCATCGGCTTCGGCAAGCGCTTTGAGCTGCTCGGCATCGCGTGCCATGGACTCGTAATCGTCGATTTCAATAGGCCCTTTTTCCAGAAGCAGCGCTTCGTATTTCTTGCCTTCTGCCAGATAATCAAATTTGCGATCGAGCGTGACATCTTCCGCATGAAGGGCCCGCGCCATTTGCGCAGCCTCTTTCACCTGGTCAGGGTCGTGCGGATCAAGTAGCTCTGCATTGGGGATGAAGTGCGAAATCTTCCAGCCTTCGTTGGGATTCTCGAAAATGAACGTGTTGTCAATGCCAATGCGTTTCGCTAACTGCTGCGCGGCAACTTCAGCCTGACGGTCAATCATTTTCTCGGTGCCAATGCCTGGGTGGCGGTAGACGTACTCGCCCGAATTCGTGGCGAAGTGGCAGCTCAGGTTCGTAAGGCCCTGCGTGAGCGGGTAGACGTCATGAATCTCGGTTTTCGTGCAACCTAGTACGGACACAATGTTATCAAAGATGGCAGACTCAATGTTCTCAAGGAACAGCGGATCGAATTCGCGCAGCTCATCCAAGGAATCGAACTCGAAAATAGTGCCAGCTGCGCAGCGGTTGATTACCATTTCCAGCTCGTCAATATGATCAAGATAGATGGTTTCCCAAAGCTTGTATGCCGTGTTCGGATAGTCGTACTCCGCTTCAAGGATTTCCACGAATCGCTGGGAAAATGTGTGGTCGAAGTACGCATGGCCAATCATGTACCAGGCGTCGCTTCCACCGATTTCAACCGACGTGATCAGGTTGTCGTCATTGGTCTGGATGCACCATTCTTTAGTGGGGCCGCAGGACAGCTCGGCAGAGTAGCATGCTTTCCATTCGTACGGCGAGAATGGATTCGTGGTGAAGTAATTGTCGGAAGAGCAAATATAGCTGTTGCCAAGCGATTTGCGTACTACCATAAGCGTGGAGTTGTTATTGCGCGATGCATACTCATGATTGACCATGACTTTCACTCCGAACTTTTCCTCCAGATAGAAGAAAAGCTCCTTTTTGTAACCCGCAACAACAATGATTTCGTTGATGCCTGCTTCTTGAAGCTGACGAATCTGTCGTTCGATCAAAATTTCGCCACGTACATTGAGCAGGCCCTTCGGCGTTTCGTATGACAGCGGCGCGAAGCGCGACGAGAAGCCGGCAGCCATAATAATGGCGTTTTCTACGCGATAAGACGCTAGCGCCTCAATGCCGCGGGAAGTAATGCAACCGTTGTCGATAAGGCCGCGCTCGGTCAAACGCTGGTAGATATTCTCTATATCGGCAGCAGAACAATCGAACTTGTCTGCCAAAGTATTCAAAGCTACGTTCTTGCCCTTGCAACAAGACACAAGAACGCTGAATTCATGCTTATTGAGTTCCAATTCCCCCGCCTCTTGAAGTGTTTTAAGCTTTTTTCAGGTTACTTTAAGCTTTTGTTCAGGATAATGCAAGAAGCAGGCGATTATGAACGCGTATTATACGCGGACGGACGCTATTCGCTCGATTTGTCCTTTGCTTGATCTTTCTTCTTCCGCGCGTAAAACGGCTTCATCAATACGTAAAACGTTATGCCAAGTACCACAAGCAGCGCAATGACCAGGGGGATAACCGCGCCTGAGCGCCCTTCGAGCAAACCCAGCTGCAGGAATAGGATAAACGCCGCGCATTCAAATTCAGTCCACGTGCAGCCGCGAGTGCTAGCTTTGTACCACGCTTCTTCGTCGCCCGGTTGCAATGTTCCGGGGCGGTTCCAGTATTTTGGGTCGACTTTACGAACGATGAGGCTTATGGCAGCGTTTACAATCAGGATGATGATGGGCAGCGCAAGAAGACTTTTGGGCGATCCCCAACCATCAGGAATACCGTTGATATCGAAATGCGTGGGAACGGTGTCGGGCATCTGAGGAATGCGTACAACGGTAATCACAAGCGATGCGATTACGCATATCCATGTCAGGGCTTCAGCAATACGGGCGTCACGCGGCAACCATTCGCTGTTTTTCATGGGTTCTTCCTCTTTTCTTCTTCTGGCCTTCTGCGGATCTTTGTCCCTCCCCTTGCTCCTGTTGGAATATGCGCTTATTCATGCGTTGCCTGGGCAGGGCGCAATGCATTTTTAGTGCATCTATATAATTATAGCGGGAAGTTGCGGGTTGCTTATTATTACGGCTGTAACATAATTGATAATACAATTTGCAGTGCAACAACAATGCAATGACCTCAAGGAGAAACGCATGCGCGATTTGGTCGAGCACGAGTTCAACACGGGAAAAGGGATTGTTCATTATTGGACGAGCCGCTGTAGCTCGGCACCGGCGCAGAATGCGTCATGGCTTGTGCTCCTACCAGGGCTTACCGCAGATCATACGCTCTTCGATGCGCAAATTGACCACTTTGCAGGCAAATGCAACGTGTTCGTTTGGGATGCTCCTGCACACGGGCTTTCGCGCCCCTACCCGCTTGATTTCAGCATGGATGATTACGCGCGTATTCTTCATGCAATTCTGCAGACCGAGGATATTCAGCGCCCCGTTCTTGTTGGGCAATCATTGGGCGGATACGTTGCTCAGGCGTATATGGACCTGTTCCCCGATTGCGTTTCTGGTTTTATTTCCCTTGACTCGGCGCCACTCAAGAAAAAAAATTATCCGAAATGGGAAGTTGCCGCGCTGCGCCACACCAAGGGTATGTACCTTGCCATTCCCTGGAGTTTGCTTTTGCGCTGGGGACCCGCGGGAACGGCGCAAACGCAGCACGGACGGGCGAATATGCGCGCCATGATGGAGCAATACGATAAGCGCTCTTACTGCGAGCTTGCCGGTCATGGGTACATCATGTTGGCAGATGCTATCGATGCGAACAGAGCCTACGACATTCCTTGTCCGGCGTTGTTGTTGTGCGGAGAAAAAGACCAAGCGGGCGATGTGCGGCCGTTCAATAGGAAGTGGACGGCAGGCGAAAACATTCCGCTTGTTTGGGTTCCTGGTGCAGGTCATAACTCGAATGTGGATAATCCTGCATTCGTGAATGACCAGATAGAGCGCTTTGTAGCGGAACTCGGGTAGGTCTTGCGCCATTGCGAAGCCATCCTTCCCAGCCAATCGCGTTAAGCTGCTCGCCCAGGCTGCCCGCATGAAGCCGCCCCTTATATACCGCTCACCAATGGCTCCTTCCCTTTCTGCTCTCCCCGTCGCGCGCTTTTTCCAAAAAAGAAAAGCGAATGCGCTGGCACTCGCTTTTCTCTCAAATCCTTTGTAGCGTGTTTCGTTCTCCGCTTCGCTATGAGCGCAGGTAGTTCCTTTGAATGGCGAAGGCGTCGCTTGCGTCAAGCATAAAGTCATTGTTGAAGTTTGCTGCAAGCCAGCCGCCCATCGAAATTTTGGAGTAATCAGTGAATCGGTTGCAGGCAATGTCGTATGCAAGCTGCGCGTCTACAACGTTAACGCGACCGTTCGCATTCACGTCGCCGCGGCGTGGCATAACGGGGTCGTTTCGTGTGGCTGTTGTGCTTGAGAACGATGCGTCGACTATCTGCCCGGCATCATTTGCATCAACAAGCGTTTCGTAGCACCAATCCGTCATGACAAGGGGTTGTCCGAACAAAGTGGGTACGGTGCCGTCTTTTACCGTGGACAAGTATCTGACCAGCACCTTTCCATTTGCATATTCTTCATCGCCTACAGAATATATGAGCACGTACGAGCTTACCGCAATGGGGTACATCTGCTCGCCAATGCATGCGACAACATGAGACGTTGGCCCATCGACAAGGGCAGTTACCGTATTGCCCGAAATCTGAACTTGCGAAGGATCGGTGTTCACCAGGTACGGGTAAATACGAGCGCTGAATGCGCGCGGCCAGGTATCTTCGAATGACACGTTATCGGCGGTTACATAGGGAATCTGTGCGCTTTCGCCAGCTGTTTCCAGCCCCAGGTTGTCGGGGAACTCGAAAGACTCAGGAAAACGTGCGAACTGCGAATAATCAACCGTGAGTCGATACGGCTCGGTGTAGGTGCTGCCGGAACCGGATACCGAAGTCGTTTGCGTGTTTGTGCCGAACTCCTGCACCCAGTAGTCAACGCCGTTAAATGTTATATGGCCGATGCCAACCGAAGTAAAGCTGCTGTTAAGCATGTTGCGGCGATGCCCCTGGCCGTAATAGTTTTCATTGTCTTCGCGCCAGCCAACGAAGGCATCCCAGGCGCTGCCATAACCTGCAGCAATGTTTTCGCCTGAAGCACTGATGCCATTGTACGTTGCGGTGAAGCAATCCGATCCATCGGGACGTTCGTGGGCGAAGTTCACGGCAATCTCGGCCGCGCGCATCTGAGCGATCTTCTCCAGGTTCTTGTCGTATGAGAGCGTGGAAAGCCCTGGAACATCTACCCTGCCGCCACTCGTGTTCTTGTACCAGGCATCGCTTCCCGTGCGGAAATCATTGATCATGGACAGCATAGAGCGAGAATCTTGCTCGTAGTAGGTCACATCGTACTCGATGGTTACCAAAGTAGCATTGTTCTTATAGCTTCCATCAGGCATTTTAGTGAATGGTCCATTTATGGTCACATCTTCGGGGAAAGCGTTCGTGCCAATGGATTCCACTGATTCGGGAATGCTCACGCTTGAGATTTTAGTGCCGTAAAACGCACTATCGCCAATGTTAGTAAGGCCATCGGGCAGCGTGACGGAAGTAAGGCCCGAACCGTAGAACGCAGTGGTCTCTATGGTTTTAACTGATTGCGGAATGGTTATTGCGGTAAGCGATTCGCAGTTAGTGAACATGCCGTTCTCAATGATTTCAAGACCTTCCGATAGCTCAACCGAGGTCAGGTTGGGGTTATAGGCAAACATGTTGTTGTATTCAACTTCGCTTGACCCCTTATAGCCGCTTCCCAGTTTTGCATGCGTCATGGATTTGCAAGCCTGGAAAGCGCTGCGTCCGATTTCGGTCACGCTGTCAGGGATGTCAACGGAAGTCAAGCCGGACAGGTTGAACGCGCCTGCGCCGATGCTCTTCAGACCGTCAGGAAGCACGACTTGCGTGATGCCGGTCATGGCTTCACATGCGCAATCATCGATTGCGGTTACCGTGGAGGGAAGGGTGAGCGTACCCGTGAACTGGTCTGATATGCGAATGAGACGCGTCACGTCTCCGTTGTACAGTGCGTTATCGATCTTCGTGAAATACGGATTGCTTGGCGAGATCGTTACGTAGGCAAGGTCGATGCCACGAAACACGGTGGAATCAATGCTGCTAACCGTAGAGGGAATGTAGAGCGAAGGCAGCGCCCAGGTATTCTTGAAGACTTGAGCGCCAATTGACTCAAGTCCTTCGTTCAGGTTGACGGTTCTCAGTTTATCGCAACCTGCAAAAACAAGTTGACCGATATGTTTTACGGAAGAAGGAAGCGTGATGGACGCGATGGACGTGCCCGCAAAAACAGCGGAGTCCAGTGTTTCGATGCCCTGCCCCACCACGATGTTTGTAATTGACGAGCGGTAAGAGTACCAACCGGGAACGGGTTGCGAGAAGCCCCACCACGAGTCAGTCTCTCCATAGTAACCCGTGGAGCCCGTGCCCGAAAGCGTTAGGGTACCCGCTCCATCGTAGGTCCAGGAGATATTCTTGCCATCGCCGCCGTTGTCCGTGGTGCCGCAGTAGCCGTTGTCTGCTTGCGCGCCATCGCTTAAGGTGCTAGTAAGGGCAAACGTGCTTGCACCGTTTTCGGTGGGTGCTTCGCTTGCGGGTGCCGCCTCAGGTGCGGCGCTATCACCGTTTGCGGGCGCTTCCGCACTGGGCTCAAGCAGTTCATCACGTCCTGTCACGGTGCCATCCGTTTCGGCGGCATTGCTGTCGGAGGAGCTGTCCTCCCCTTTTGCGGCTGCAACATCGTCAGAGGCTGCCGTTGCCGCTTGACCCACTGCAGGGCTACTGCCGTAGCCGGACTCCGCCTCTTGGGCGGTATCGGCCACTGCCGGTGCTGGCAAAAGGCCGCATGCAAGCACCACGGAGAGCGCGACGCTTGTCGCTTTGCGTAGAACAATTCTTTTCATGCTAGTTGAATCTCCCATCGAACAAGCTAAACTGCAAAAAATTGCGCAAGGTGATACAATTTCTATCACCTTGCGCCTTTTACCAGAGAGATTGTAGCACTACACCCTTGATTGATGTTCTATTGTTCCTACCAAGCTCCTACTTTCGCGCGTTTCGTTTCCTAGATTTAACGGGGAGTTGACATTGAACGCGGCAACAAGTCGCCCTCTATTATTTGCCAATAAGCCACGAAAGAAGATCGCTGCCGTTTTCCTGGTAAGCAAGTTCAGCAACGGAAACGTGGTCGGCTTCTGGCAATACAATGATGTGAGCGTTAGAGTTAACCCTTGAGAGCTTATTGATAAAGTCAATCGAAGAATCAGGCTTTACCACATCATCGTTTTCTCCTACAAAAGACCAGATAGGGGTATTGCGCAAGGCATCGCGCATCTCCTTTTTCCCGCGCACGCTACCAGCGCAGGGAGCAATGCGACTAAACAGATCGGTGTTCATAGCGCCAATTGCCCACGTGCCCGTACCGCCCATGCTGAATCCAGTCAGGCTGATGTTGTCGGCATCAATGGGGTAGTTTTCGCACACAAACGATACAGCATCCACAACGTTGTCGTTGCACGAAACCCAATCCTTCGCATCTGCGGGAAGCTGGGGAAGCAGCACATATGCCTCGATATTTCCCAGCTCGCCAGACGAGAGATATTTCCCCAGACCATCAGCTGTGAGCACGTCACTTGGATCATCGCTTTTGCCTGAAATACCGTGAAGATACACTACCAATGGCACGGTATCGCTTTCTATAGGGCCGGGAGCATAGAGCCAGCAGTTCAAACCACCAGCGTTGATAAGCTTCAGCGACCCGTATTCAAGATCGATGTTCTCGTATTTTCCAGTTGTTGTTTCTCCTGTGCTTTCGCCGGATCCTTCTCCGCCAGTTGTCTCGCCTGCTTCGCTGCCGCCAACATCCTTGCCGCATGTTGCTGTGATTTTGTGTTCTGCGGAAACGTTGTCTGCGATTTCCACATACGAAATGGGCTGCACGATATAACTGTGTGTGCTGTTCGTTTCAAGGTTATCCATGGTTGCAGATGTGTCTGTTGTTGTACCCAGCATGTCGATAAGCCCCGTATCCTCAAAGTATTCAAAGAGTTGGTACTCGGTAGCTCCCTTTACCGGTTCCCAGCTTAGCGTGATGCTGGTGTCGGTCACGTGATCAATAGAAACAAGTGGTGCTTCGAGCGTTGCAAGTTCAACTTTCTGCTCAGGTTCTTCTCCGTTGAGAATTTGCAGCACGCGGAAACCTACGTCTTCGTACCCTTGTGTGGCGTCGCGGCCTTCTTTGCGGTTCTCGGTGCGGCAATCCGTGCGCTCGGAATTCCAGGCGCCGCCTTTTACGCCCAAGGTTGATTCATCATTGCGTGCCGTAGATGTCCATTCCCATACGTTGCCCCAGAAATCAAGCGCACCGTGGGCTCCGCGCGTGATGCCTTCGAACTGCGTTACAGACATGCGGCCATCGCTGATACCGCAGTTGAAATCGGCGTCTTTCGGCATATGGCCTGCTGCCAGCTCCCATTCGCTTTCGTTGGGCAATCGATACGTGTTGATGCCATCTTGCTGGGTGAGCCATGCGCAATAAGCTTGAGCGTCGGCATAGGAAACGTAGTTTACGGGCAAATCGGCTTCGCCTTCCGGATAGCTTCCGTCTAGCCAATTTTCGGGCGCTTTCGCGCCGGTGGCCTGCAGATATTGCGCGTACTGCTCATTCGTTACAGGCGTGCGGCTCACGTAGACGCTTTCGCCCGCTCCCATTACGGGAATGAAATCGTAGTTTGCTGCGTTGCTGGTCTTCCACTGCAACAGGCGCGAATCGGTAAAACGCAGCATGCTGCTATTGATTCGATTCCAATAGGTGGCGTACATGTCTTGCACAATGTCTTCCATTTCGGCCACAATCTCATCTCCGCCGGGTTTACCTGCGGTTTCCGCCTTCAGGCTGGCCAGTTTTTCTTCCTTGCGCGCCAAAACGTCATCGTAGTTTGCAATAACAATTGCGCGCAGATTCAAATAGTTTTCCTGCGTGGGGTTTCTTTGGTACTTTGAGATGAGCTCTTTCGTTTCAGGCGTAAGTTCTGGCTGTTCGGTCTCAATAAAGCTGCTATGCTCGAACGATGTTTGCGCAAACGCTGTGGTGGGCAAACAAGGCCGAGCGGAAAAAGCAAGGGTTGAGGCAAGAAGAATGCTTGCTGCCGCTTGAGGTTTTTTCATGATTGCTCCTGTTCTCGATGCGGTCCGCTTGATGGTGGCGGTTCGATTTGGGTACTAACTGTAGTTCGGACGGCAGTGGCGTTTCTACGGTTAACATGTGGCAAATATGTGGCAGTCTTTCGCAGCAAAGAAGCAATGCAGAAAATGTTTTCGAACGAAAAATGCATCGCGCGCACTAAAATGCTTTTTTAGATGCACCTAAAGAGAAAGTGAGAAACGAACATGCAGATAGATGCTCAACCGCAAACGAAAGCGCGCATTTATCTTGCCGATGACGAAGAGAATATTCGCACGCTTATGACAGCCTTTCTTTCGCAAAGCGGCTACGAGGCAACGTCGTTTGCCGATGCGCAGTCGCTTTTGGATGCATACGATAAAAGTGTTCCCGACTTAGTGATACTGGACATTATGATGCCGGGTCTTGATGGCTTGAGTGCGTTGAGTGTGTTGCGTAAGAAGAATCCCGATCTGCCCATTATCATTGTTTCCGCAAAGGATACCCCCTACGACCGAATTGCGGGCCTTACTTTGGGAAGCGATGATTATTTGGTTAAGCCATTTTTGCCGCTTGAACTGGTGGCTCGCGTGGGTGCGCTTTTGCGACGCTCGAAGCGAGGTGCCGTGTCTGGCGTCAAAGCCGAAAGTAATCCGAAAACATTTTCGTTCGGTTCGCTGGAAATGTGTCCCGACCGTCGCGATGCTTTCTTGGATGGCAAGCCGTTTGCGCTTACGCCTGCAGAGTTCGATTTTCTGCTGTACTTGATCGAGCACCAAGATAAAGCGGTTCCGCGCGAGGAACTGCTCAGGAAAATCTGGGGGATTGATTGGAATGCGGAAACGCGCGCCGCTGATGACCTGGTAAAACGCTTGCGTCGTAAATTACGTGCGGCAGATAGTGTCGTGCATGTGGAAACGGTATGGGGTTACGGATTCCGTCTTTCACTTGACGGCAAATTGTCTGCACAGCGCGGCGCAGACAATTCTGAATCCGAGGTTCGCTGATGCGTACCGTTTTTTCTCGCGTTTTGATTCCTGTTGCCATCGCTTTGGCGGTGCTGCCGGTTTTATTGTGCGTGGTGTTCTACCAGTGCGCGAACCAGTATGCATATTCGCAGGCCCAAAAAGAACTCGCGGCGTTACAAGAGCAAATTGCGCCGCTTCTGAAAGATAATCTTGCCGAAGAATCCGCAAGTATTGAAGGCGAAACGGGAGAATCTACTTCGAGTTTTCTTTTCTCCGCTGGTGTTACTGCCTCGCAGTTAGGAGGAAATGCTCGTTTGTTGGTGCTATCTCAGCAGATGAGAGTCGTGTATCCGCGAAATGAGCAGCAGCGGGCAAACGTTCAACCGCTCGCCCGGCTTTTCTCTGAGCGCCTGGCGGGACAAGACGCTTCTGCTATCTCCGATGATGGCACATTTGTACTTGATGCCGGCGATTCCGGCACGTATCTTGCGTGCGTGTATAACGCCCCCGCAAATGCCCAGCCGCTACGGTACGTTATCACATATTGTCCCACGTCAAGCATTGGAGAATGGGTCGGCCGTGCAACAATGTATGTCTTTTTCATTGCGTTTGCGCTTGCAATCATCGCTTTTGCAGCTCTCTGGTTTGCTACGCGTCGGATCACACGACCTATGCAGCGCTTGTGCGAAGAGGCAGGACGCATTGGCGAAGGCGATTTTTCTCCCATTGAGCCGCACTTGAACGTTACCGAGTTGGAGCAGCTTAGGTGTGCCATGAATGATATGTCGGCGCGCCTTGCGTATGCGGAAGACACGCAGAAGCGCTTTTTTCAGAACGTCTCGCATGAACTGCGAAGTCCGCTTATGTCGATTGGCGGTTATGCACAAGGAATCGAGATGGGCGTTTTCAACCCTCCCGATCAGGCAGCCCGTATCATTCAGGAAGAAAGCGCGCGTTTGGGCAGCGCAGTTGACGGGCTGCTTACGCTTTCTCGACTCGATTGCACAAAAGAGGCGCGGGAGCTGCACGATATTGATGTGTGCGCAGTGACACGCGAATGCATTGAGCGGGCGCGCGGCGCGGCGGATGCTGCAGGGGTCGCGATTCAAGTCGATTCCAATAGCCAATCTGTTACCGTCCAAGGCAGCGAAGAGCTTTTCAGCAAGGTGATGGACAATTTGCTGAGCAATGCGGTCCGTTATGCGAAAAACGCGGTTACAGTTCGCGTGTTCGCAGATCAGGGTGGCGTTTCGGTTGTTGTAGCGGATGATGGCCCCGGCATTGCAAGCGAAGACCTTCCTCATGTTTTCGAGCGTTGCTATAAAGGCAAAGGCGGCCAGTTTGGTATTGGGCTTGCTGTTGCTCAGACGGCAGCCCACCTTATGGGCGCTGCACTTGATGCCGCGAACGCGCCTGGTGGCGGTGCTGTTTTCACTATGCGCTTCTTCTAGTGCACGGCTGCAATTTCAAGGGGGAATTTTTCGAGTGTTCCATCGCTTTTCACAAGATAGATTATGGCTTGCTGACTTTCGGTGAGCGTTTTCGTATCGACGCCCCAGAAAATGTCGTTTTCGCGAACAACGCATTCGTACGTCTTTCCATTCATTTGCGCATAAGCGTAGTCAAGGCTGCTGGCATCGTATGGAAGGGAAAAATTCGTCACGGCGCTTTCCGGGTCAAATAAGAGCGCGGACTCCGGTGCAGCAGATTCCGGTGCAGCGATCAAGGTAAAATCATTCGGGTCAAAGGTGCTGGAAAAAACAGGTGGCAAATCGACACGTTCCAGGTCTTCGCTATTGTAATAGCCGTCGCGAATGGTGTAATCCGCAGCTTCAAACACCACAACATTGGGCTGAAACACATCGATATAATACGCTGCATTCAATACGTTGACGTACGCACGCACTAAAGCTGCATTGGAAAACTGATGGTACAGCGATGTTCCTTGCGAGCAAAAATAACTTCCCTGGAACATGAGCAGCCGTGCATTGTTGTCTACCGTTGGGTTCGTCCAATTCCAGACATCGGTCGAATAGTCGCTTACTTCAAGGTCGCGTTTATATTCGGGCTGATCAACGGCTTGTGTTCCATCATCGATATGCAGGTAGCGATCAACATCGATGTCAAGGGGATATGCCGAGGCGGGCAGGTGCGTGTAGCGATCCTGACTGATGTAATAATCGCTTAAGTCAGCTTGCTCAACGTTTATGCCCATTTCGGCCAGTCGTTGCAGGATAGCATTTGACGCTATGAACGCTCCATCGG
Organism: uncultured Eggerthellaceae bacterium; assembly: GCA_934670115.1. GTDB lineage: Bacteria > Actinomycetota > Coriobacteriia > Coriobacteriales > Eggerthellaceae > CAKUOV01. The sequence continues at coordinate 6,764 of CAKUOV010000027.1, read as the reverse complement.
TATTGAAATGTCCCGTGTCGAAGAATCGATTGAAAACCTCGGTGCCTTCTTCTCGAGCTTGTCTTAGGCAATCGGTTAAATCAAGGTACTCCACGCCGCCTGAATCAATCAGAGGTTGAATGGTGTCAAAGACGTTCTTGCGCAAGGGAACATAATCGGGAACAAGGTCGTCGTAGACGAACTCTTTACTGGGCGTGTTTACGTAGAGGAAGGGGATGTTGCGCTGTTTGCAATAATCGCTCAGCATAACAACGTAGTTGGCATACAGATCAAGATAATCGTCGGGTGCAACGTAAAAGTCGTAAGCATGAAACAAGTGCCCATCCAGTCCATAATCGTAATCGGGGTGCGTCATGATATGGAACGCAATATCGTTTCCCAGAATGTAGGCGGTCATTGCTTCGCTTCTGAATCCAATGCGATCCATCAGGTAATTTTCGGCGTGAGATGTAATTTTGTCCATTGCTGCTTGCGCGTTGTCAAGAAGGCTTGTTGTGCGGGCAAGAGCATTGTTTGCGAATGTTTCGCTTGATGCCTCTTCGTCTGCGACTTCTGTATCGATTACGATCTTTTCGCTGGTGGGCGCGCCTTCTTGCGATTCTCCCCCATTGCCTTCGCTGGTATTCGCGCCTTCTGCTCTGGACGCTGGCTCATCGAACGGTTCCGTATTGAGACGAGGCGATTCGCTTGCCTCCGTCTGTTCCGCACCTGAGTTATCCGGAATGCCTAAAATCGCGTTGACTCTTTTGCTGAGTTCTTCGAATGACGGTATTTCTTCGGCGTAGCGATTGTCGGTATCAAGAAATAAGTTTGTTGAAGTGTTGGTCAAAGCAAGAGGCGCGCATATGCACAGAGCCATAAGGGTGAGCGTAATTTTATTGCAAAGCGGCGTTCTTTTCACTGCTTGCTCCTTAGAACTGAGCGTACATAAACGGGCTGTAATCTGCGTTCATGATGAACATTATCGATGCAAGAAACAGTATGGGCGTGCCTATCATGCGGCACGCTTGCCACACAGGGGTGTTCTCGTAACGCCTCTCGAGGCTTTTGAATAGCGGCGTAGACAGCAACAAGGATGCTGCAAGAAAGGTGATCGTGCGATTATCCAAGTAGTATCGTACGCCCCAGGGAAAGGTAGGATCAGCGCCAATTCCCACAAGATTAAGCAGGTATGAAACCGCTTGGGTAGAGCTTTCTGCACGAAAAATCACCCATCCTAATACGACAACGCTCATAGTGAAAAACCAGGTCAGCCAAGTGGGAAGCGCATGCCTTGGCGCAACATGCACGCGATAAGCTCGATCGATTACCATGAAAAGCCCCCACCAGGCACCCCATGCCACAAAATGCAGAGACGCTCCGTGCCACAGCCCCGAAACAAGAAACACAACAATCAAGTTGACGTACACGTTCCCGCGCCGGCTTCCTCCAAGGGGAAAGTACAGGTAATCGCGCAGCCACGATGACAAAGAGATGTGCCAACGTCGCCAAAATTCGCCTACGGTGCGCGCCGCATAAGGGTAATTGAAGTTTTCTTCGAAACGAAATCCCAGCATGCGCGCTACGCCCAATGCCATATCGGAATATCCCGAAAAATCGAGATAAATCTGGAAGGTGTAGCAAATGATGCCAATCCAGGCGACTGGTGTGCTGATGCCATCTATTTGAGCTGAAAAAATCTTATCGACTGTTAGTCCGAGCGTGTTTGCCAGTATGACTTTTTTACCCAGTCCAATAACGAAACGCCGTACACCTGCGGCTATTTCGTCCACGCAAGGAATATCCTGCATCGCCTGATCTGTGCGGTACATCTGCGCATAGCGAACAATAGGACCAGCGGCGATTTTCGCGAAAAAGAAAGACCAAAGCATCACGTTTATCAGGTTTTTATCTGCTGCTATGGTGCCGCGATGCACATCAATCAGATACGAAATCAAGGAAAATACCAAAAACGAAATACCTAACGGTTGTAAAATTCCAAAGCTAGTGAAGGGCGTTTTGAAAAGCCACGAGCAAAGCGCGCCGAAAAAATCGAAGTATTTATAAAAAGCTAGAAAGCTAACGTTTGCGATTATTCCGATTGCGGTAATCGCTTTACGGGGCATTCCCTTTTTGTTTTGCACAACGCGCGCCAATATATAAACGATGCCCGTTAATACAAGCAGATGCGGGATAAATTCAAGTGCTGATAACGAATAAAAAATAATGCTTGCCACCAGAAGCAACGCTTTAGCGGCAGAGCGATTCCCGCTACGGTTTCTTCCGATGAAGCAAGCGGCATAATATGCGACAATCGTGATGGGCAGAAAAACAAAGAGAAACGTTAAAGAAGTTACTGACATAGTGTATCCGATTCCTGGGTAGTTTCTGGGCGACAGAGAACTACCTTGACAATGCAGTTAAAGGCGGCACGAGAGACGCACCTTAAAGTTTCCGATGGATTTCGGATGGGGGTGCGCATTATATGCGGTTTGCGCCGATGCTCGCGTTGGTTCGTCTCCCTTGGTGCTCGCCGAAGAAAACTATAGCAATCGCATGCGCACGGCAGCGCGTTTGCCGCTTTTTTGCCTAGCTTTTACCTGTTGCTAGTGCTCGGGGTTGTTCGTTAAGTCCGTTTGGACGGAAAGACCGCCTACGGTTATTTTTGACGCCCTTGATTGCGTTTCGTGCGTTCTTGCTCCCGTTCAATCCATAACTGTGCTCGCTTTTATACTCAACTGTCACCTAAAGGTTAATTTCGTATTCGGGGGCTATGGTATGTTATGCGGAGTCATTTTCTACGATTGGATGATTCATGAGTAAAGAGAAGAAAGAAGCCGTTTCCGCTGATGCAATTGCAGACACCGCTGCAGACACAGCCGCAGACACTCGCGGCGCCAACATTTTCCGTAAAGAAGTGCAGGGCAATCTGGCGCGTTATCGCAAGATTTTGCATTTCACCAGTTCAACAACGAAGGCTGCAGCTATCATGCTGTTGTGCGCCATTATTTCTGTTGCCGTTGCGAACTCAGGTGCCTATACACCGTTCCTTGAGTTCTGGGAAACGGAGTTCGGTTTCGTTTTAGGCGCTGGACACGCTTCCCTGTCGTTCGCGGAAATCATCAACGATGTGTTCATGGCCATCTTCTTTTTGCTTGTTGGCCTGGAAATCAAATACGAGATGACCGTGGGTGAACTCACGAACATCCGCCAAGCGCTGCTTCCCATTTTGGCTGCTTGCGGCGGTGTTCTAGCGCCTATCGCGATTTACAGCATCTTCAACATTACGAATCCCGACACAGCGCACGGCTGGGGTGTTCCTACCGCAACCGACATCGGCTTCGCACTGGGTATTATGGCGCTGCTGGGCAATCGCGTACCTAACGGTGTCCGCGTTTTCCTGAGCACGCTCGCAGTTGCCGATGACATTATTGCCATTATTGTCATTGCGGTGTTCTACGGACACACGCCTTCGTTTTTCTGGCTGGGTATGGCGGCGTTGGTGCTGCTGATGCTTATTGCTCTGAATCGCAGACATGTGTACTCGCTTCTTCCCTACCTGCTGTTAGGCGTTGTGCTGTGGTTCTGCGTGTTCCAGTCGGGCGTCCATGCCACCATTGCGGGTGTTTTGCTTGCGTTCACTATTCCTTCTGGTTCGCGTGTGAACTTGAAGAACTTTGCGCAGTGGTCGGACGATCATGTGGCAAAGGCGCGCGAGCAGTTTGATGAGAATGAACCGGTCTTGGGGCAAAAAGAGTACCTGAGCACAGTCGGCAGCTTGAGCACGGTGGCGCGCGAAGTGATTCCGCCCGCAACGCGTTTGGAAAAGCGCCTGTTCCCGTGGGTGTACTTCATGATTCTGCCCCTGTTTGCCCTTACGAACGCCGATGTATGCTTGCAGGGCGCTAACATCATGCAGACCATTACGAGTCCTGTGTTCTTGGGCATCTTCTTTGGTCTGCTTCTGGGCAAGCCCATTGGCATCATGCTCATGAGCTTCATTGTGGTCAAAACAAAGCTTGCATCCTTGCCCGAAAATGTTACGTGGCTGCATATGTTGGGTGCCAGCATTCTGGGCGGCGTGGGTTTCACCATGGCGATTTTCGTAGCGAACCTGGCGTTTGCCGATGAAGTGCTGGTCACCGCAGCGAAACTGGGCATTCTGCTGGCTTCCGCCTGTGCTGGCATCATTGGATTTGCGTTCCTTATGGCCGAGGCGAAGCGCGCGAAAACTGCCGGCGTTGCGTATCTTGCTGTTGCTGGGCATCAGGATAACTTGCAGACAGCCGATATCGAGGCTGCTGCGAAATCGCGCGAGCTTCTGGATTCGATTGAAAGTCCGCTGATTCGCGCAGAGATTGATGCGCGCATTGAGCAGGGCGATCTTACGGCCGAAGTTGTTATTGACCTGGGAGAAAACAATCGTCGCTCCGATGAAGTTGCGTCGCATGAACGCGAAAGAGACCAAGATAGACCGGGTGCCGACTAAGAGGCTCTTTTGCGGCTTCGCGCTCTAAACGCTGTGCGTTGAAGGTTGTTTGCAGGGCCGGGATGCCGTTTGGTGTTCCGGCCCTGCGTCTTCGATGAAATGGCTTTTGAAGGTTGCGAATCGATAAAACAGCTACGTTCGTATAAATGTCTTGCGGTTTTGTCTTGCAAAAAGGTAGAATGCATATCATTTGCAAATTGAATCAAAAGGAACCTGATAGTGGGAATCGACGCCAAGAAAAATGACAACGCAGCATCGCTTGCGCTCTCTCTTTCGAGCGAAGTGCGCGATTGCCTTAAGGCGTGTCGTATGATTTTCCCTCAGGTTCGGCTTGTCGATCACGATTGCAATACGGCCTATATTGTTGATGAGCTGGGGAATCTTTCTCAAAGCAAAGGACTGTGCTTTGAGTTTTGGGGGCGTGTTGAGCCGTGCCCTAACTGCATTTGCCATAAGGCGCTTGAAGTACCGAATACGGTGCAGAAGATTGAGCCGCGCGATAATGAGTTCTACTTGATTATTGCCAAGCGGTTCGAAAATGCGGGCCGGCATTGCGTTATTGAGATGCTTGACACGATTGACGAGGGCGAGATCGAAAAAGTTCGCACGGACACTGCCTTGCTTGATGCGATTCGTTCGGCGAATGCTGCTTTGTATAGCGAGTTGTATCGCGACGCTCAACTGGGTATTTACAATCGCCGCTTCTTCGAAGAGCGTTTTGACTCTCTTGAGAACGTGACGGCCATTGCCATGATTGACATTGATGGCTTTAAGGAAGTCAACGACACCATGGGCCATTATGCGGGCGATGTCATATTGCGCGCGGCAGTTGAGGCTACCAAGAAAAGCATACGCGAGACCGACTTCTTTATCCGCTTCGGCGGCGATGAGGGATTGATTGCGTTTGTGGGCATGAAGCGCGACTCATTCGCGAGCTGCTTGGAAAAGATTCGTCAAGCAGTGAACGATCTGGTGATTCCTGAATTTCCAACCATTAAACTTGCCGTGAGCATTGGCGGCTACTTCAGTGAATCGCTCACCCGCGATGATGTTCTTATAGCTGATGTCGAAATGTATCGCGCGAAACGGATCGGTAACAGCATTTCGGTAGAGTACGACGACTAGGCCCTTATTGTCCTCGATTCCTCGTTTCATTCTTTGAGCTTTCAGTGGATCTGCTGCCAATTTGGCCTACATTCCGTAAATGGAACAAATCTCCGTCCGCCTTGTATATTAATTAGTGCCACTTCGTATGCAGTGGCCGCGCCCCACCTGCTCGTGGAGGTACGGGAGTTCGAAGGGCATGCGCCCGCAGAAATCGATCCCCGTGCCGCTCACCTCGATTGACACGGGCAGGTCGGTGCGATGTTGTATGTTGTGGTGGAGGAATTGATCCCCGAGGCATCCCAAGGACCGCACTCCAACCTCGGTACTGCGTTCTTCGCCATCGGCTTCAGCGTGATTTATCCCACCATGTGAAAGGCCCCTTGTGCGGAAACGCAACAACTCACCCGATGCCTGGTGCAAAAAGATCTAGCGCTGCCCCCATCATTCAGCCCTTTTTGCGGAAGCCGTTGGAACATGGAACCCGATCAGCCAGAACAAGAACACCGCCACGCAACCTAAAATGACCCATACCGAAGGACGGGCAACCGCAAATGCGCTTATCGCCATAACGGCATAGGAAACGCCCAATATCGATGCTTTCTTGCAGAGAGGGATGCCTTCGCCGGAATTGATAGGCTCGACATATGCTTTATACACTTTCGTTTTAATCAGCCAGTTATTCAATCGTTGCGAACTACGCGAAAACAAAAAGGCCGCAGCAAGGAGAAACGGAGTCGTGGGCAATACGGGCAAGAATGCACCGGCGATGCCCAAGGCAACGCACAGGCAACCAACAGATACGAATACAACTTTCTTGATAGGATTCATGAGTGCTCCTTTGCGCTCTTCATTAACCACTTCCTAGATATCGCTTTTGCGATAAAGCGCCCGGACGGCGCCTACCTTGCGACCTGTGCGCAAGATATCGCCGAGCAAAAGCGGTTCGCCGCCACTGAAAATCATGACCTTGAAACCAGCTTGAGCAATCTGGGAAATCATGGCTTTCGCTTCACGGGTAGAAAGTTCGCGTTCATTGCGCTCATCGGCGTTTTGATAACAGTGAGCGCACTTCAAATTGCAGCAATTTGTGGTCATCCACGATACAATCATCAGCTGCTCCTCTCTCGCTTCCTTATCGCGAAAAAGGACGATATCGAACGACGCAACGTCGTCGTCAACACTAAGCGAC
>CAKUOV010000026.1 GCA_934670115.1 uncultured Eggerthellaceae bacterium | reverse complement strand
GAAGCCACGTTTGAATCCTTTTCTCTTTACCTATCTGTTTTTCGCTTTTTCGTGCACCTGAACAGCGAAAACGCTGGCCGCAAGCAGGCATTGCACGCAGACGAAGAACCGCCCTGCAACATTACCTTGCAAATTGCGGCAAACCTTGGCATGCGCCGCCGCCAACACGTTCCGCGCGCTTCAAGAGCACAAAAATGCACCTGTGCCAGTTTCGCACAGGTAACTTTGTATTATGACACTTCTTGACGTTTTGCGGGAAGTTGTTTCCATCTGATACGCGAGCGTAAACTTTATTCTTACAAGAGGATAAGAAGGCGCAGGGGAAGCTGGACGTGCCGGGAAATGTCACCACCCATCCGCAGCCCGAACGCCGATGCCCGCCCCGCCCCACATGCACCGATGCCCGGAGCGCGTCCGGGCATCGGAAAAAACATTGCAACTTAGTAATCGTTCGCGGCAGGCGAATTCATCCAGTCTTCGTAGAACTTCTCGTAGCGACCCTCAAGAATAGCCTGACGCGCTTGTCGCATAAGCTCCAGCAAGAAGTGCAAGTTATGCACCGAAAGTAAGATGCCGCCCAGCATTTCGCCCTGTTTTACCAGGTGACGGATGTACGAACGCGAATACGTCTGGCACGTTGAGCAACTGCACTGTGGATCAAGCGGTCCGAAATCATGCACGTACTTCGCGTTGCGCATGTTCATGCGGCCCGTAGAGGAAAACGCCGTTCCCATGCGAGCCGTTCGCGTGGGCAGCACGCAGTCGAACATGTCCACGCCTTCGCGCACCGCACGCACAAGCGTTGTGGGATTTCCCACGCCCATCAGGTATCGCGGACGATCCTGCGGCAACGCCTGCGCAACCGTGCCAAGCGTCTCGAACATAACTTCGTGGGGCTCGCCCACCGAATAGCCGCCAATGCCGAAACCGCCAAAACGACGTCCGCCCGCAGCCAGGCTTTCCTGCTCAATGCGCTGCAACTCACCTGCCGACCACAAGCGCAAATCAAGATGCATGCCGCCTTGCACAATGCCGAAAAGCGTCTGATCAGGCTTTTTGTGAGACGCCAAGCAACGCTGCGCCCAGGCAGCAGAAAGACGCGTTGACTTCTCCACAAACGAACGCTCGGCTGGATAGGGCGCGCACTGATCAAGCTGCATGCAAATATCGGCGCCAATCTTTTCCTGAATGGCCATGTTGCTCTCGGGCGTCCAGCGCACTTTCGCGCCATCATAAATGGACTGGAACGTAAGACCCTCGTCGTCAATCTTCAGCGTGTCCGCCAGACTCATAACCTGGAATCCGCCGGAATCGGTAAGCATAGGGCCATCGTAGCACATGAATTTCTGCACGCCGCCCGCTTCTTCAACAAGATCCGCACCGGGGCGCATCGACAAATGATACGTGTTCGCAAGAACCACCTGCGACTGCAATTCACGCAGCTGAGCAGGCTGGATGCCTTTTACCGTGGCACGTGTGCCCACCGGCATGAACATAGGCGTCTGAAACGTTCCATGCGCCGTTTCATACGTTGCCGCGCGCGCATGACCATCTTGCGCCTGAATGGTGTAATCGAATAATGCCATAATGCTCCAATTCCGTTCTCCATCGTTTTAGGCGCAACCGCAAAGGAAGATGCTGCCACCGCCTTGCGGGGTTCCATTGCACCTCCGCGTTTTGCACCGCCGCGCCAATCGCAGCGAACCTGCACGCAAGCCGGCTCGATCGCATCAGCAGCAGCGCCTTTGCCCCTTGCACCCGCGCATCAGATGCAAAAACGCCGCAGTTTTCGCCTAAATAATTTGTCCGTGGTAGTATAAGCCACAAATCAACGAAAGCTAAGGTCACCCATGAAAATACTACTGCATGCCTGCTGCGGGCCCTGTTCGCTGGAACCCACGCGCCTGCTGAAAGAGGCGGGCGATGAGTTTGCCGTATACTTTGCGAACGCGAATATCCACCCACAAGATGAATATGAGCATCGACTGGAAACCATCCAGGCGCTTGCCAACGAACGTGCGTATCCCCTGATAGAAGGCTCATACGATACGGATGCCTGGGAAGAAACCGCTGGACGCATTGGCCAAGAGCTTGAAACGCTGCGCGAAAGTGCAGGCATTGCCAACGAAGTGGTGGACTCCCCCAACCCTTACCCCTTGCCGCCCAAAGAAGACAAAGGGCCGCAGGTAGCCACCGCGCGCAAGAAAGCTGCACAGTTGCGTCGCGCCCGCTGTCGCGCCTGCTACCGCTTGCGCTTCGAGGAAACGGCGCGCTACGCTGCCGAAAACGGCTTTGACGCGGTGGGAACTACGCTATCCGTAAGCCCCTTCCAGTACACCGACATCATTGAGGAAGAGCTGCAACGCGCGTGCAAGAAGGCGGCCGTGAACTGCGCTTTCACTGATTATCGCCCGTATTTCGAAGACAATGAACGCATTTCCAAAGAAAGGGGGATTTATCGGCAGAATTTCTGCGGATGCCATTTCTCGGACGAAGAAGCCCAGCTGGAGCGTACAATTCGTAAAGCCGCGCGCAAGGCCAAAAAGGCAGCGCTGAAAGCAGCGAAGAAAAAAACGGCTGAAAAGGAACTCTTAGGAAGCATTGATGAAAACCTCTGATTTTGATTACGATTTGCCCGAAGAACTTATTGCCCAGGAACCCGCCGCAAACCGCGACCAGTGCCGCATGCTGGTCATGGATCGCGTAACCGGCGCCCTTGAAGATCGCATTTTTTGCGACATCAAGGAGTATCTGCGTCCGGGAGACTTGATTATTGCAAACGAAACGCGCGTTCTACCTGCGCGTTTATTGGGAACAAAGCGCGGCACGGGTGGTGCGGCAGAAGTCTTTCTGCTGAAAGAAGCCGCTGCGCCCGAAAACAACGGTGCCCCCAGAGAAGCTTCTGAGCGCGGCTCATCGTGCGCGCCTGCAACCAATTGCGCGAGCAACACGTCCGGTGCACCTGCGAGCGAACCCACATCCTCAAACGCTTCCGCTTATTGGGAGGTACTCGTAAAGCCTGGTCGCAGGCTTAAAGCGGGTGCTGTTGTGGACTTCTGCGACCAGGATGGCAACGTAGCACTTTCCGCCGAGATCATCGACTTCGTGGACCATGAGGGCGAAGACAACAAGGGCCAGCGCCTGGCGCGCCTGACCACCACGCACCCCTCGCTGGACGAAGCGCTTCATGCCGTGGGCAAAACGCCGTTGCCGCCCTATATCAAGGATTACACGGGTGACATGGAAATGTATCAAACGGTGTTCTCCAAGCGCGAAGGCTCAGCCGCAGCCCCCACCGCGGGCCTTCATTTCACCCCGCAGCTCATTGAGGAAATCAAGGGCATGGGCGTGAAGTGGATGACCGTCGAGCTGGAAGTGGGCCTGGGCACCTTCCGCATTGTGGACGAAGAAAACGCTGAAGACCATCACATTCACACGGAGTGTTACACCGTGCCGGAAGCCGTGGTGAAAGCCGTGGAGGAAACGAAAGCCGCAGGTGGACGCGTTATTGCCATTGGCACCACCAGCGTGCGCAGCCTTGAGAGCGCCTGGGATGCGCAAGCGGGCAAGCTTCTGCCGCGCAACCGCGAGGCCACCAGCCTCTACATTCTGCCCGGCTACCACTTCAACGTGGTAGATTGCATGGTCACAAATTTCCACGTGCCGAAATCCACCTTGATGATGCTTGTTTCTGCGTTCTCTACCAGGGAAAACATTATGAACGCTTACCAACACGCCATTGATGAGCGCTACCGCATGCTCTCCTTCGGCGATGCAATGTTCATGTATTAAGTGTCGCACTGCGCAAGCAATAGAGCGCCGCAGCGAAGGGTTGAGCCGAACTGCTGAGCCTGGATAAGTTGAGCGAGCCCCAACAACAGAGAAGCATTATCCAGGCGAAGTCGTGAGGCGAACGCCCTTCGCTGCGGCGCTCTTTCAACATGAAGGGCGGAGGATGGACAAGGTTGAGCGGAATTGTCGAGCTTTGGATAAGCGCATTGATTCCCGACGAGGAAGAAGCATTATCCAAGCGAGACCGTGAAGCGAGCGCCTTGCTCTTCCCCTGTCGTCTCAGCCGCCGCAAGCCCTTCCCCCGCCGCGAACATAAAAAACGGCGGAAGGAGCAGGGCACTCAACCCTCCCCTTCCGCCGCCCGAAGATCAGCGAGGCGAAATACGCCATGCGCTCTGTGCGCGATGCCCAGAAGCTAGATGGTAAACATCGCGTCAAACACGTCTTGACGCTGCAAAATTGCCTGAACGCCCAGTTCAGTGGCAACCGCTTCCACTTTTTCTTGCACTTCGTTGAACGTAGCAACTGCTTCGTTCACGGTAACCATCATGGTCATGGTAAAAATGCCGTCCAAGATGGTTTGGCTGATGTCATCGATATTCACGCCGCACGTTGCCAGCGCAGAAGCAATGCCGGCAACAATTCCGCTGCGGTCTTTTCCCAGTACGGTCAAAACGCATTTCATAACAGGCCTCCTTGACTCTTTAAGGTTTGTCGAAAAGCAGTTTACCAGTTACTCGCAATTAGCGACCTGCGAAAATGAGCGACAGAGCCTCTTCGCGCGTTTTTGCGCTGGTGCGGAACGAGCCACGCACTGCGCTGGTGGTGGTTTTCGAGCCGGGTTTCTTCACACCGCGCATGGTCATGCACATATGCTCAGCCTCAATAACCACAATCACGCCACGCGGGTTAAGCTGCTCAACCAGCGTATCGGCCACTTGCGAGGTAAGGCGCTCTTGCACTTGCGGGCGCTTCGCAAACACTTCCAGCAAGCGCGCGAGCTTGGACAGGCCGCACACTTTGCCGTTCTCGTTGGGAATGTACGCAATGTGCGCCACGCCGAAAAACGGCACCAGATGATGCTCGCACATGGAGTAGAACGGAATATCCTTTACCACGACCATTTCCTGATGACCTTCGTCAAACAGCGTTTTGAAATGCGTCGCAGGGTCTTGCGTAAGGCCGGCAAACACTTCCTCATACATACGAGCAACGCGCGCGGGAGTCTCGCGCAGGCCTTCGCGGTCGGGGTCTTCGCCCACGCCTTCCAAAATCAGACGAACGCCTTGTTCGATTTTCTGTGCATCCACAATAATTTCCCTTCTAGGCAAAGCTGATATCCACGCCCACAGGGCAGTGGTCAGATCCAGTGACTTCATTATATATGGAAGCGGCCGAAACGGCGTTTTTTAACTGCTGGCTGGCCAAAAAGTAGTCAATACGCCACCCAGCGTTACGCTCGCGGGCCCGGAAACGGTAGCTCCACCATGAATAGCAGTCGGGTTCGTTGCCGTGAATCAAGCGGAACGTGTCAACGAAGCCGGCATCAAGCAGCTCGTCGAACTTGCCGCGCTCTTCATCGGAGAAGCCCGCATTGCCGCGATTCGCAGCGGGGTTCTTCAGGTCTATTTCGTTATGGGCAACGTTGAAATCGCCGCACATAACCACGGGCTTTGCGGCAGTTGCATGGCCTTCATCAGGCACAATGCCTTCCTCCAGCCCTTTGCAGAAATCACGGAAGGCATCGTCCCACGCCATGCGGTGATCGATGCGCGCCAGTTCGTTTTGCGCGTTGGGCGTATAGACGCACACAAACCAGAACTGCGGGAATTCCAGCGCCACAATGCGCCCCTCCGCGTCAAGCTCGGGCACACCCAGCCCGTGAAGCACCTGCAGCGGCTCATCGCGCGTGAACACGGCGGTTCCCGAGTAGCCTTTCTTCTGCGCGTAGCTCCAATAACTTTCGTAACCGGGAAACACCAAGTCAACTTGGCCTTCTTGGCATTTTGTCTCTTGCAGGGCAAAGATATCGGCGTCAAAAGCCGCAAAAACTTCCTCGAAGTTTTTCTTGAGCACTGCCCGCAGGCCATTCACATTCCATGATATGAAGCGCATTGGTGGAGGCTTCCTTTCGATTGTTGGTCTGCATCAAAGAAGGCGACATCCCGTTTCCAGGCGCCGCCTTCCCTTCGTTCGTGTTTGCGTTTCGCGCGTGGCTTCGGAGCGTTCGCCAACGGCGCGTGGATGATGGCGCGTGGGTTTCACCCCGCCTGCAGCACCCACCGCGCATCGCCTGACTGCAGCCTATTTCGCAGCGTCCTTCGAGGCATCCTTTCCTGCGTCCGCCGATGTGGCGTTGGCAGAGTCCGCTTCCGCGGCATCTTTCTTCTTGAAGCGCGCAAAGAAGCCCTGCTTCTTCTCGGGAGCTTCGGCAGCCTTTGCCTGCTTTGCCGCTTCCTCTGCTGCGCGCTGGGCTTTCTCGGCCTTCAACGCACGCGTCTCAGCTTTCGTATCGGCATGCTGAGCTGCGTATTTCTTGCGGATGCGGCGAATCTTCACCAGGTCGATGTACAGCGCGGCAGCAATAGCGGCATACGCCAAAATCAGAAGCACCGTGGTCACTTCGGCGGGCACTTTACCCATCAGCAAAAACGAGCCAATGGAGCCGGCCAGCGCCAAACCAACGCAAATGCCCCAGTACATACGCATGCGCTTGTACTCGGGAGTGCGCGGATTGTAGTAACGGGCGTCGCGCTCACGCATCTTTTGCTCTTGCGCTTTGCGCTCGGCCTTCTTCTGAGCCTTCGATTTCGTGGCGGCAACAACGGTCACCGAGCTGGCTGCCTCGCGCTTGGGCTTGGCGGACGACGCGCTCTTGCGCGTGGTGCCCTTCGGCTTGTCCGTGGTGTAACGTTCATTCATGGGACTACGCTGAGTCATATTGTTTCTCCTGTTGGGACGCGGCTCGATAACCTAGAACTTGCGGCCCGTGATAGTCTCGTACGCTTGGATATATTTCTCGGTGGTCTTTTCAATGACCTCTTGCGGAAGATGCGGCGGGTTGCCCTGCTTGTCCCAGTTCGCGCTGAGCCAATCGCGCACAAACTGCTTGTCAAAGCTCGGCTGATTCTTGCCTTCTTCGTACAAATCACCAGGCCAGAAGCGCGAAGAGTCGGGAGTCAATACTTCATCGGCCAGCACGATCTTGCCGTCAATGCGACCAAACTCGAACTTCGTGTCGGCAATGATAATACCGCGCGAAGCTGCATATTCGGAAGCCTTCGTGTAAATGTTCAGCGCGTAATCGCGAATTTCCATAGCATCGCGCTCGCCCAGGATTTCCACAAAGCGACCGAAGCTGATGTTCTCGTCGTGATCGCCCACTTCGGCCTTGGTGGAAGGCGACAGCAGCGGAGACGGCAGCTTCGAGGAATTCTTCAGACCCGTGGGCATATCCATGGAGCCAATAGTGCCCGACACCTGGTATTCAGCCCAGCCGCTACCAGCCAGATACCCGCGCACGATGCACTCAACGGGGAACATTTCCGCCTTCTTCACCAGCATGAAACGACCCTTGAGGTAATCCGCATACGGCTTAAACTGCTCGGGAAGGTCGGCCACGTCTGCCGAAATCATGTGGTTGCCCACCACGTCTTCCAGGAATTCGAACCAGAAGCAGGAAAGGCGCGTGAGAACCTCGCCTTTGTACGGGATTTCATCGGGAAGGATGAAATCGAATGCGGAAATACGATCGCTTGCGACAAACAACAGTTTATCGCCCAAATCGTACAAATCGCGCACTTTGCCCTGAAAATCAGGCTTGATGTCAATAGCAGTCATAAAACACTCCCATCTTATCTGCAAACATGCTCTGTTGAAATTACAAATGACCAGCTAAACAGAATACCTTATGCTTCTCAAAAATGCTATCGCTGCAACCAGTTTGTTATGAACTATTTCTTGTCGTGCCGCAAACGACGCTTGAAATGCAGAAGGCGCGGCGGCGCAAGGGCTGAGCCGAACTGCGATGCTTTGGATAAGTTGAGCGGGCCGCAAGCAGGGAGAAGCATTATCCAGACGGAGTCGTGAGGCGGGCCCTTGCTGGCAGATATCTCTAGATTGCTCCTTCTGACGAGGGAGGAACTTCGAGTCGCAATGCATCTTGTCGGAAAATGGGCGCGAAAACGCCCGAATCGACGGTACGGGGCGGGTCGAAGATGCAAACAAGGCAGTTATGGACCCTTCAGCCCAATCGCGTCTAGCAAAAGCCCAGGTCGCAAAAATCACTTGGCTGCTTCAAGCGCGCTAATCTCTTCCGCACCTGCCCCGTACCGTCGATCTGCGCGTTTTTGGGCGGAAAAAACGACAACATGCCGTCGAGAGATCAAAAAAGGACACGAAATCCCCGACGCACAATCTTAAAGGGGCGCCTGGCGGCAAGGGTCGAGCCGAACTGCGACGCTTTGGATAAGTTGAGCGAGCCGCAAGCGCGAAGAGACATTATCCAAGCGGAGTCGTGAGGCGAAGCCCTTTGCCGCCGCGCCCCTTCACCGGCGAACCTGGGCGCCGCGCCCTGCACCGCCGTGCCCTTCACCAGCGCATCAGCGCGCCGCACCTTGCAGAACTATTTCTTCGTGCGGGTTTTGCCTTTCGGGCCAATGCCGCGCTGCTTGCTTTTGGGTTCATCCTGGCTGGGGTCATACAAGGGAATGCGAATGGTGAAGCGCGCGCCTTCCCCCTTCTTCCCTTCTACCTGCACCCAACCATGATGGCGATCCACGATCTCCTTCACCACGGCAAGCCCAACGCCCAGGCCACCCGTATCGCGATTGCGGCCGGCGTCGGCACGCCAGAAGCGCGAGAAGACCATACGAGCCTCTTCCGGCGAAAGGCCAATGCCGGTGTCTTCCACCACAATATCGGCCATGATTTCGCCGTGGCGCACGCGCACTGTAATGGTGCCGCCTTCGGGCGTGTAGCGCACCGCGTTGGAAATGAGGTTCGCCGTGGCCTGACGAATCATGTCGGCATCGCCCTTGATAATCACGTTCTTCTGCATTTCGTACTTAAGCGTTAGGCCGGAATCGTTCACGAATGCCTCGTGCGTTTTCACCAGGCCGGAAATTAAGTCGCCTACGTCAATGACTT
Source organism: uncultured Eggerthellaceae bacterium (assembly GCA_934670115.1). GTDB lineage: Bacteria > Actinomycetota > Coriobacteriia > Coriobacteriales > Eggerthellaceae > CAKUOV01. The sequence goes on along the minus strand of CAKUOV010000026.1, from coordinate 25,714 downwards.
CTTCTTTCATGGGGTTCGCGCGATTCTCCAAGCGCGAAAGGCGCAGCAGCGCGTCAACCAAGCGGCTCAAGCGTTTGACCTCGGAGTTTACCTGATTCAAGCGGTCTTCGGTGGGCTTATACACGCCATCGATCATGGCTTCGACGGTAGCCTGAATTGCCATAAGCGGCGTGCGCAGCTCATGTGCAACATCGGTTGTCAGGCGATGCTCCAGTTCGCGATCGTCTTCCACCGCCTGGGCCATGGCGTCAAACGTCCTGCCCAAACGCGCAATTTCGTCTTCGCCGGAAAGTCCTGTTCGAGCCGACAAATCGCCCTCTTTGATAGCTTTTGCCGTGCGCGAAATGGCGTTGATGGGCGACACCAGATTGCGCGCGAACATGTAGCCGATAACGGTTGCCAGCGCAATGGCGATAATCGACGCCAGCGCCATAGCTTGATAGGAATTGTCGCGGAACGTCTCATCGGCCTTGCGCAGGAAAGAGTCGGAGCCAAACGACCAAATGCGCACGGAACCAATGAACGAACCGTCCACCGTAATGTAGGAAACCGCGGCAAGCGACGACGACTCGGGCACAAGCGACAAATTCGTGTCCAGGTCAGAGGAAACATCGGCGCCCAGCGACGAATCGTAGCGCACCGTGCCTTCGTGGTCGGTCACCACAACGCCCACGCCCGGATACGTGGCAGAAACGTAGGAAGCAGCCACCGTCACTTGCGGCGTCCACTTGTAACCTTCGTCAACGTACGCCTGGGCAATACGCGCCGCCGCCGCATCGGCCGTTGCGCGTGCGTTCTCGCGCGCGTAGGAATTGAAGTGATCGCCCCACACCACGGACAAAACGCCCACCGCAACAAGAAGCGTCATGGCCGCGATGGCCGCAAAACTCATGGTGACGCGCGTCATGTAAGTAAGATCGCTCCAGCGGAAGCTCTCGCGTTTTTTCTTCTTCTTTTTACCATCTTTACCTGCGGATTCATCATCAGGGAGCTCTTCGGTAAGGAACTTTGCCTCGCCGGCTCCTGCAGCGCCCGCGGCACCCGCGGCTTCCATGCTGGCAGCGCCTTCTGCCGCACTCGCCTGCGCCGGGGCGGCAGCTGCACCGCCAGCACCCGCAGCTTCGCCCGCGCCCGCATCCGTTACACCACTTGCGGCACCGGCAGCCGCAGCAGCGGCGGCAGCACGCGCACCCGCGGGCACGCTGGCTCCCCCGGCACCCAAAGGTGCCGAGGACGACACCACGCCGCTCGAATTCGGAAGCGAGCACGCACTTGCCAAAGCAGCCGCCTCTTGCAAGGCGTCTTCGCCTTCGCTTCCCACGCGAATGCGCCCCACGTTGATGCGCTCTGCAACAACGGGCGCCGAGGCGCTCTTGCCCCATCCCAGATTCGCTTCGGCCGCTGCCGCAGCTTGGGCCGCTGCCTCTACAGCCGCTTGAGCTGCAAGCGCTTCGCTTTCACACGTGGCATCAAGAACGCGCTTATCAGCCGCGCGCTGTTCGTCTTTGTAATTCATCTATCAATCCGTTACTCTGAATCGGTCCTTGCCTGTCGCGTTGCGCATCAAGCAAGTCAGCGGCACAGCGCCGCCTTTATTGCTGCCTTTTACTGTTGCTTTATTGCCGTCGGGGCCAACAATGCCACTCCCCCGCATCATCGGCACCCGCCGCCGCCTTACTGCCACCTTCTACAGCAAGCGGCGGCCCAGGCAAACCCGCAGGTCCGTCCAGTCCGCCGCCATACATGCGTTTCTTCGCGTTTATGCGTTTTCCGTTGACACCTTCGTGGGATCCTCAAAACGATATCCCACGCCATGCACGGTGTGCAACCACTTCGGGTCGCGCGGGTTGTCGCCGATCTTCGCGCGCAGGTTCTTCACGTGCGAGTCAATGGTGCGCTCGTAACCCTCGAAGTCGTAGCCCAGAACCTTCTCCACCAGCTCCATGCGCGAGTACACACGACCCGGGTAGCGAGAAAGCGTGGTGAGCAGCTTGAATTCGCTGGCGGTCAGGATGATTTCCTCGCCGTTGACCAGCACTTTGTGGCCAGAAACGTCAATGGTAAGCTCGCCGAACTCCAGCACCTCGCGCTGCGGCTCAGACTCGGAATGCGCACGGCGGAACAGCGCGCGGGTACGTGCCACCAGCTCGCGCGGGCTGAACGGCTTCACCAGATAGTCGTCGGCACCCAGTTCAAGACCGATAATGCGATCCTCGATGCTGCCCTTTGCCGTAAGCATGATAATAGGCACATCGGACGTGTCGCGCACCACGCGGCATACTTCTTCGCCCGAAACCTCGGGCAACATCAGGTCCAAAATGATCAAATCGAAATGATGCGCATGGAATTCGTTCAGCGCATCGCGGCCATCGCTTACCGAGGTCACCCAATAATCGCGTTCCAGGTACGCGGCAACCGCCTCGCGAATGTCATCGTTATCCTCCACCAAGAGAATACGACGGGTTTCATTGCTCATGATTACCTCCTGTTTCATATGTTGCGAGGCTCCTTTGGAAAATCCATGCACAGGGGGAACTTTCACCGTTACGGGCCCGCCACCCCTTTATAATGGACTTTCGCGCATTTTGAAAAAAGCGCGCAAGAAGCCTCTTATTTCTTTGGGATTTATTGTAACAATCACGCGACACCGCGCCGCAAAGTGAAAAGGAAATGACACAATAAACGTATGGCGATCAAACGAAATCAACATAGTGGGTCATTCTCTTCGAAGCGCAGCGGCTACAGCAGCGGTTACGGCGGAGGTTACGGAAGCGGTCGCGGCGCATCGAGCGCGCGGCATAAGCATGCTTCAAGCAGCTTTTCGTCATCGTCCCAAATCAACAATGTAGCGGGATACGGCTCTTCCGGCACGGACACTAGCGCCGGCAGCGGAAAGCATCGCGCACGTTACGCGGGCGACCCTAGCAGCGCCGGCTTGGGCGGCGCCGGCTTAGGCGGCGGTTCGGGGCGCAACAACCGCGGAGGACGTCGCAGCAGCAACAAGCGCGGCGGCAAACGCACCCAGCCCACCTCGCGCATGCAGGGCAATTCCTTCCTTGACAAGGGCGTTGTTACTATTCCCGCATCGAACGGCGACATTTTGCTCACGCGCCGTCACTTCCTGTATGGCGCAGCGGGCGTAGGCGTGTTGGCGGCGGCTGGAGCAGGCGCAAAGGCGTACACGTCCGCGAAAGCGGAGGAAAATGCCGTCACCGTGCTGGCTGTTCCTAAAAGCGCCGTAACGGAATCAACGGATTTAACCGAAGTCGAAAACGGCGGCAAAATGAACCTGTCCGCCGAAATCGAGCTGCCTTACGGCACGCTCATGTGGGCAACAAACGACGACGTGGCGGCGCTTCTTCTGCCCACGGAAACGGGTTCGCCCCTGGCAACCGTTAGCATTTTACGCCTGACCAGCGGCTATTACTTCTCCATTATCAACCAGGCGGTAGGCGCCGCCGAAGGCTTTGAGATTTACGACGTGCGCGCCTCGGCCGAAGGCGTGGTGTGGACTGAAGTGAATATTCTTGAGGGCGTGTGGCGCATCTATGGCGCGCCGCTTGCAGATGCCTCGCTCGGCACGCCACGGCTGCTTGACCAGGATACCGATGACTGGGAGACGCCTTCGCTGGCCATCTGCGGAAAAGAAGCATTTTGGCAAGTGCTGCCCAACGCGCAAGGCCCGAAAAAGACCAGCGCTTCCACGTTGCGCTGCGCTTTGGTGACGGGTGGTGCAAGCGGTGCCTGCACCAGTGCAGCAGCCGGCGCATCGGACGCGAATGCCAGCGCAAGCGGCACCGGCACCGCCAACAGCAGCAACTCGGCAACAAACAACAACGCTTCTACCAGCGCTTATGAGGTAGTACTCTCTTCGCGGGGCCGCATGTGCACACCGGTTTATGCATCCGATGACGAGATTACGGTAACGCCTCGCGCGCAAACAAGCGGCGTTTACTACCAGCTTACCGTTATCAACGCGAACACGCACGAGATAAAAGAAACCATGGTGTTGCCTCAGTCCATGAAGCCGCTTGAAGCAGGCTACGGCGAAACCGGATTCATGTTCTCGTTCGAAGGCATTTACAGTTACGGCGACGGCATTGCAAGCTTGGGCACGTATGCCCCCAAGACCGACGCGCGCGGTGCCAACTACAGCGCGGCACCGTGGTTCCATTTCGCACGCACTCCTTCCGCCCCGCCCTGCTGGTGCGGAAACTACCTGATGGTCAAATCCACGCGATCGGTTGTTGGCGTTGACCTTGCAAGCGATACGTATTTCCTGCTCAACTCGATAAGCGGCAGCGACACGTACGGCGACTATCTGGCCTCCACCGGCAGCAGGAGCCGCATCCTGGTCTTCTCCAACGTGAACGATAATGCCACATCAAGTAGCAACAAATATTGCTGCGCCCGCATCTTCACCGCTAATTAACGGCACGCGCGGAAGCGAAACAGGGGTTTAGTGCAGGCACGCAAGACACCCGCTCTCAAGCAAGCCATCTGCACAAGCGCGAAGACGCAGCCGCAGGGCTCCTTACTGTCTTTTCATAAAAAATGAGGCGCTGACCTGCGTCAACGCCTCATTGCCTGCGTGTTTTCTTGGTGACTCTAGAATTCCAGCTGCTTCAAGCGATCAAATACCTCGCCCTTGCGCGTAAGGAACGCCCAGGGATCGAAAATCTGGTCGAGCTTTTCGGCGGAAAGCGGGCACTCAGGGTCGGCTTCCAGGCGCTCACGATACGTGGGGCCGTCCACTGCCTGTTGAATGTCATCCCATACCGCCATGGCGTTGCGCTGCACCACCACGTACGCATCTTCGCGCGTCATGCCCGTGTCAACCAGCGCCAGAATAACCTTGGAGCTGAAGATCAAGCCCTTCGTGCGCCACAAATTCTGCTCGGACTTTTTGGGGTACACGTTCAAGCCGTCAAGCATCCACTGCATCTTGCCGAACATGTAATCAAGAGCGATGAAGCTATCGGCAAGCGCCACGCGCTCGGCACCGGAATGCGAAATGTCGCGCTCGAACCACAGCGCCACGTTATCAAGCGCCACCTGGGAATTCGCCTTCACTACACGTGAAAGGCCGCAAACGCGCTCAGCGGTAATGGGGTTGCGCTTGTGCGGCATGGCGGAAGAGCCCTTCTGGCCCTTCGTGAACGGCTCTTCGGCCTCAATGACGTCGGATTGCTGCATCAGGCGCACCTGCATGGCAATGGATTCCAACGTGGAGGCAACCACAGCAAGGCACGTCATAACCTGCGCGTGGCGGTCGCGCGCCAGAACCTGCGTGCTCAGCGGGTCGGGAGTTAGACCCATGCGCTCGCACACGTAGCGCTCGATGAAGGGGTCGATGCTGGAATACGTTCCCACCGCGCCGGAAATCGCGCCGGTAGCGGCCACTTCGCGCGCCTGCTCCAAACGCGTTTGCGCGCGCTTGAGCGCCCAGGCCCACGAGCCAAACTTCATGCCGAACGTCATGGGCTCGGCGTGGATGCCGTGGGTGCGGCCCACGCACAGCGCGTCCTCGAACTCGAATGCGCGACGCTTGCATGTTTCGCCCAGCTGCTTGATGTCGGCCAAAATGATGTCGCACGCCTGAACAATCTGATAGCTCAGCGCGGTATCGCCCAGGTCAGAAGAGGTCATGCCGTAATGAACCCAGCGGGACGGCTTCTCGGCGCCTTCGGAAAGTTCGGCGTCAATATATTTCGCCATAACGGTGGTGAAGGCAATCACATCGTGGTTCGTGACTTTTTCTACCTCGTCAATCTCGGACACCGTGAAATCGGCATGTGCGCGAATCCAAGCGGCATCTTCCTTCGTAATACCGCAATCGCCCAGCTCAGCGTGGGCTTCGCAAGCCAAAACCTCGATTTCCTTCCAAATGGCGAACTTGTTTTGCAGCTCCCAGATAGCGCCCATTTCCGGACGAGTATAACGACCGATCATTTCCCGTACAGTTCCTTTCCTTTGAATCGCCTTGTCGGTGACAAAGCGCAGCGACACGTCTTGCGTTGCATTTTACCTTGGTATTCTCGCATGAAAGCGCACTTGTTGGCGCAATGCAACGACAAATGCACTAAAAACGCAGGTGCAGAAGAGCCGAAACGCGTTAGCTCTACAGCGAGCGGAAGCAGGCGCGCACGGCGTCGCGCACTTCGGTGTCGGCTGCAACAATCGCTTTGTCGCCAGGAAAAAGCACAGTATCGGGGCTAGCGACCGATACGTCATCTTCGCCAGAAGAAACAGCCACAATCAGGCTTTCTGCCGGCATGGGAATATCGGATACCAGCACGCCTTGATCGTTGGAATGGTGCTTCATGCGCGGAACGGTCATTTCCGCCAGCACCACGTTACCGTGCGTCAAGTTCGACATGACGCTCATGGAGCCGGCCATGGTTTCTTCTTCAATCAGGTTGGCAATAAGCGTGGTCGATGAAACACTTTCGATGCCCAGTTCCTGGAAAATGCGCATGTTGCGCGGATTGTTCACGCGGGCCACGCAGCGGTTCACGTTGAACACGCGTTGGGCAATCTCGCACGCAACCAAGTTGTTGTCGTCTTGGCCGGTTGCCGCCACGAACACATCGGCGCGACGGATGCCCGCGTCTTCCTGGTACTTGGAGTCGCAGCCATCGCCGTGAATAACCAGGTAGCGGCCTTGCAGCACCACCGAAAGACGGTCCGCCACTTCCAAATCACGCTCGATAACGGCAACATCGTTGCCGCCTTTCAGCATGAGCGCTGCCAGATATTCGCCAACTTTTCCTGCACCCGCAATAACAACGTACATGATGCGCCCTAACTTTGAATGAAGCGTGAGAACTGCTCGATAAGTTCGTGGCGCACGCACGCCAGAACCGTATCGCCCTGATAGAGAATGGATTCTTTCGTGGGAATGGAGCTTGCCGAGCCGTCCGAGCGCTCGAACGCAATGATGCGAATGTCGTGGTCGCGCTCCATTTCCGACACGCGGATGGTGCGGCGCTTGAGCCATTTCAGGTTGAGCGAGAAGCGCAGCACCTCGTATTCGCCGAACGTGTCCAGGTGGGCGCCGTGGCCCGAAACGATTTTCGAGAACACGTCTTCGGCCACCAACGACGTGCCGCACACGTAGTCGATGCCCAGCTGCATGTAGGCGCGCTCGTGGTCGGGGTTGTACAGACGCGCAATAACGTGGGGGATGCCGCACAGACGACTGGCCACTTCCGCGACCATCAGGTTCGTGTTGTCATACTGGGTAACCGCCGCCAAAACGTCGCATTCCGCCGCGCCCGCGTGGTTCAGGACCTCTTCATCGAAGCCCACGCCGCGCACGGTTAAGCCATCGAAGTTGCGCCCCAAGTTGCGAAACGCCTGGGGGTCGCGGTCGATGACGCACACGTTGTTGCCGTTTTCCGAAAGCAAGCTGGCAAGCTGCGAGCCCACACGCCCGCACCCTACAACAATGACATTGCTCACGATTTCCCTTTCCTTTGCTTTGGAGCCCTGGGGCCTGGAACCGAGGCTTGCAGCGTGTCCCCGCGGGGTATTTTCGCGTTCAGCCCTTTTCCAGCTCCACCTTATTAGCTACATCTTAGCCATTTCGCCCAGCGTATTGTTGTACCAGTTTGCCGTGTTCGGTGGGCAGTACTTTGCCGCCGCCGAATATGTAATGGAATAACCGTAGCCATCGGCCAGGCCCTTCACGTGGGCGTAGATGGCGTCGGTCCAGTTAAACCAAATGGAAGCGCCCCAACCCCATGCGTTGTGAGGCAAAAAGCAGTGCGCGCCCTTGCCGCTTTCCGTGTTGGAAATAGCCGGTGACCAGCGCGGATCCACGCCATAATCCCATGCGGCCTGAGCAAAGTCACAGCCGTGGCCTGCCAGATTCGAACCCGCCAGATAGGCATCGATGCGCTGCGTCCATTCCTCCACGAACGCCTCTTCACCCACAGAGAAGTCAACTTGCGCCACGGCACTTTCGCCGCCATAAGCGCGCTGCTTGGCCTGAACTTCCTGGATATGTTCGCGCTCGGCCGCAAGACGCGCCTCTTCCTCTTCGCGGCGCTGCTGCTCAATGCGATCGGAGAGCGTCTTGAGGTCGGCAGTTGCGTTCAACGGCGCCAAGTCGTTCAGTGCGTTGCGGCGGGCGAACGCGTTCGCGAACACATCAGTAGTTGTTGCGTTTGCGCTGGTCGAAGCAGCAGGAGCACTCGATGCCGACGAAGCCGTGCCCGATGCGATAGAGGTGGTGGAGGCAGCATCTACACCCAGGATGCCCGTTGTGACAGGGACGTCTGCCCCGTCGGTACCGTCCTCGGAATCCGTCGAACCCGACGAGGCACCCGCTTCCTGGGCAGTGGCGGACTGCCCGGCTTGAGCGGCGGCGTTCGAAGCACTTGGCGGCGTAATATCGCTGCTCACCGTGATGCGCGCCTTGAACGACCCCGAGGAACCCAGGCCCATTGAAACCTGATTCGGCGTAAGCATGTTCGAGGAAGCGAATCCAATAACAGCAGCAAGCACGCACGCGCACACGCCGCCGATAACCGCTTTCGCGGCAAAGCTCTTCTTCGCCTTCTTCACACTTTTTCTACTGGCCATACAACCTTCTCTAAATCAACGGCGCTGCCAATAAACGGTGCACCTTTCATCTACGCGCGAAGGCGAAAATGTCTTGTGCGCAGCGAAAACCGTTCATGCGGCCGCATGTTCAACTAATAAACAAGCGAATATTGTAGCATCTGGCGCGAAAAGAGCCTAATCGAGCGCCTTCGCATATGAAGGCTTCTTCACGTTTTGTTCGCTTTTCGCTGCCAGCGCGCAACCCTTCCCTTCCCCTTCCCATTTATCGTTGTTTTGTAACGTATTCCCATCTCAGTCGCATACGCCCCAGCCGTTCGCTATACTGTAATTTGAAAAAAACTGCACGTAACACATTTCCGTTCCCGCGCATTTCACATTTGCACGAAAACGAATATCACGTAGAAGAGGTAGCATGATGCCTATCGTTGATGCGCATTGCCATATTTACCCGGAAAAGATTGCCACCCGCGCGGTGCAATCTGTCGGCGATTTCTACTCTTTGGAAATGGACGGCGACGGCACCGCAGGCCGCCTGCTTGAATACATGAAGCAAGGCGGCATCACGCATGCTATTGTCCATTCCGTGGCCGTGAAGCCTCATAACGTGACCAGCATCAATAACTTCATCATCGAGCAATGCCAGCTGCATCCCGAGTTCATTGGGTTCATGACCATGCATCCCGATTTTGACGACCCTGAAGCCGAAATCGAACGCTGTCTGGCCGCAGGGTTGCACGGCATGAAGATCCACCCCGACACCCAGTACGTAAATGCCGATGATCCGCGCATGATGCGCATTTACGAGATGATCGAAGGCCGCGCGTGCCTGATTCTGCACGCGGGCGATTACCGCTACGATTATTCGCACCCGCGCCGCATCAAGAACATTTGCCACACGTTTCCCCAGTTGAAAGTGAACGCAGCGCATTTCGGCGGCTGGAGCGTGCCCGATTTAGCGGTGGAGTACATGGAAGACGAGAGCTGCTTCATGGACTGCTCTAGCTCGTTTGCATTCGTGGGTGCCCAGCGCGCGAAGGAGCTCATCCGCATTTACGGCGCCGACCGCATTCTGTTCGGCAGCGACTTCCCCATGTGGGAACCCACCTCTGAGCTGGCATTTTTGCGCAGCCTTGATCTGACCGACGACGAGATGGAAAAAATCCTATGGAAGAACGCTGAGCGCTTCCTGGGATATTCCGTAGCGTAGCAGGGCTTCGCGCATTCGCACCACAGAACACCGGAAAGGAGTCCTGCCATGATAATGGGTCTATCGCGTGAAAACTTCATCGGCCTTGCTGTGCTGACCTGCGGTTCTTTCGTCACGCTGCTCAACCAAACACTTATCACCCCTGCGCTTTCCACCATCATGGTAGAGTTTGCCATTGATACGGCAACGGTGCAGTGGCTTGTGAACGGCTTCACCATCGTAAACGCCATTATGGTGCCTATCGTAGCGCACCTGATTGACAACTACAGCACGCGCACGCTGTTCACCTGCGCCATGGTTGCTTTCCTTGCGGGATCGCTTTTCGCTGCGTGGGGCCCGTCTTTCCAGCTCCTGCTGATTGGCCGTATGCTGCAAGCCGTAGGCGCGGGCATGCTCATGCCCATGTGCCTGACCGAGCTCATGACGTCGTTTCCCGTGGAGCATCGCGGGCAGGCAATGGGCGTATTCGGCCTGGTCAACGCTGTAGCCCCCGCTGCTGGCCCCACGCTTTCCGGCCTTGTTATCGACTCGTTTAACTGGCATGTTCTATTCTATATTGTCTCGGGCCTTTCCGCGGCGGGCATCATTGCAGGCCTGATTGCGCTGAAGAATGGCGATGGCGGCAAGCGCGAGCGAAAAAGCCGCATGGACAAGCTTTCCGTTATCTCTTCTTCGCTGGGCTTGGGTTCGTTGCTGTACGGATTCAGCATGATGGGCACGGTGGGATTTTCGCCCCTGGTTATTGGTTCTATTTTGCTGGGCCTGCTTATCCTGGCGTTCTTCGTGCATCGTCAGCTTCACATGGATTACCCCATGCTGAAGGTGGATATCCTCAAGAACAAGCGCTTCGCCATATCGACCATCATCATTGTAGTTTTGCAACCGGGACTCATGTGCGGCCCGATTCTTATCCCCATCTTCATTCAATCGACACTGGGGTATTCCGCCACGATGTCTGGCCTGACCATGATTCCAGGCGCCATTCTTATGGCGGTCCTGAACCCCATTGTAGGACGCCTTTTTGACAAGAAGGGACCACGCAAGCTGGCAATTGGCGGCGGCGCTATTTTCACGGCCGCCACAATTCCCATGTGTTTTTTCAACCTGGATACGCCCTTGTGGGCCGTGGGTGCATGCATGGCAATGCGCAACGCTGCTTTTGCCCTGATCAACATGCCTATTAGCACATGGGGCATGAATGCGCTTGACGATAAGCTGATGAGCCACGGATCGTCCATCAGCAACACCACCCGCATGGTGGCAGGCGCCCTGGGAACGGCAATTATTGTTTCTATCTCGACGTTTGCAACGAATATAGGCACGGGTGCGGGTCTTGAAATCCATGCCGCAAACGCGCTGGGCTTCGATGTTGCATTCGTTTTCTCTTCCTGCATTGCCGCACTGGTTATGATTCTATCCATCGCGCTGGTGAAGAGTAACCGCGCGCACAACGTAAGCGCCGATGAGGGCGGACAGCGCCGCTTCACGCTGGAGCAGATCATGAAGCGCGACGTGTTCACCATCGACGACACCGCAACAGTGGCAGAAGCTGCTGCCGCATTTGTGGAGAAGGACGTAAGCGCCGTTCCGATTGTGAACGCGCAAGGCAAAGCGGTGGGCTTTATCTCCGATGGCGACATTCTGCGCGCACTTTCCGGCGAAGAAAGCAACAAGGAATACGTTGATCCCGTGAGCATGCTTATTCGCAGCTCGGTAGGCAGTGCCAACTCCGCTGGGTTTGAGGAGCGTCTGAAGTCCCTGATGGAGCAGCCGGTCACCTCCATTGCGCATATGGGAATCATCTGCGTAGATATCCACGATCGCCTGTCCGTGGTATGCCGCGTTCTAGGCGAAAACCACCTGAAGAAGGTGCCCGTGCTGGATGACGGCGTTATTGTGGGCATCATCAACCGCTCGGACATTACGAAGTTCGCCATGGCGCAGTACATGAAAAGCCACGAATCGCTTCTGACGCAACAGACCATCGGGGCGTAGGATCACGATGCGCTTGCGGCTACGCTATTTCGAACCGACCTCCAGGTAGCGTTGCCACAAGTGTCAAATTGCCTCCCAATGCCGCAACGTAACGACGCAGCGAATCAACGCTCATGGCCCCAAGATCACCGTTCTCCATACGAGAAACGCGATTCTGGGATACGCCGATAGCCTTCGCAACCTGGACCTGCGTCATATGAGACGCTTTGCGGGCCTCTCGAAGGTTATAGGCATCAACCAAAGCCTGAGTTTCCTGTTCCGCCTGCTTCATCTGAGCAGGTGTCACCCCTCGTTTAATCAGATACTCATCCAAGTTACTCACATCTTTCACCCCTTCGATTCTTTCAAATGATCGCGATAGATCGCCTCGGCCTTAGGTATCGCACGCTTATACCACTCGGACCATTTCGTTCTGCCGTTCTTCCCTTTAGCCTTATCTCCACCAAGTAACATGATCGCTTTTCTTGAGGGATCGAAGGCAAAGATAATCCTGATTTCTGATCCCTTTGGAGAAGCGGGCCGTAACTCTTTCAGATTCTTGAAGGTTGTTCCCGAGAGGGTATCTACTAAAGGTCTCCCCAGATTTGGCCCTTCTTGCTCCAGTCTTTTCAGCGCAGCAAATATTTTCGCAATCGTCTCAGCATCCAAATTGTCGAGCCATTCTGTAATGTATTCAATTTCGATTACCCACATACTCCCTCGCTTTGCAAATTATATAGCTTTAAAGCTATATTTTCAAGAACACCGACATCTCGAAAAGCAGGAATGGATGACGCGCAATCCGTTGATGCTATTCGATCTTTTTTCTTGACATCGAACATCTGTTTGTTTATAGTAGCATATCATAAAAACGAACAGAAGTTCTTATTTTTAGAATTTGGAGAAAGCTCTGGTTGTCAACTGCCGGACTGCGAAGGAGGCGCTGGTGGACGTTCTTGCGAAGCTGGAAATATTAGCAGACGCCGCAAAATACGATGTCGCCTGTACCTCTTCGGGGGTGGACCGAGGTGCACGCAAAGGACAGTTAGGGAATGCCCTGTCTGCCGGCTGTTGCCACAGCTTCACCGCAGATGGGCGCTGTATCTCCCTGCTGAAAGTTCTCATGACAAATGTATGCGTCTATGATTGCGCTTACTGCGCAAGCCGACGTTCGAACGAAGTAAAGCGTGCCGCGTTTACCCCACAAGAACTTGCCGATTTGACTATATCGTTTTATCGACGCAACTATATCGAAGGGCTTTTCCTGAGTTCGGGAGTCATTAAAAACGCCGACTACACCACTGAACTCATGATTCAAACGTTGCAAATACTGCGCGAAGAACACCGCTTCAACGGTTACATTCATGCGAAGGCGGTTCCCGGCGCCTCTCCTGAACTCGTTGACCAACTGGGCAGGCTTGCCGACCGCATGAGCGTGAACATGGAACTACCCAGCCAGAAGAGCTTGCAACTACTCTGTCCGCAGAAGAGCAAGCGGTCAATTTTGGCGCCTATGCGCCAGATTCGCGACAGCTCTGCCGAAGACGCCGAATCGCGCAGTCTTGCACGCAGAAGCACAACATATCTGACGCATTCGCATCCACGCAAAAAGCAGCGTGCATTTGTTCCTGCAGGTCAAAGCACCCAAATGATTATTGGCGCAACCCCTGAAAGCGATTTCCAAATACTAACGTTATCAGCTGCGCTCTATCGGCAAATGGACTTGAAGCGCGTGTTTTTCAGCGCTTATCTTCCCGTGAACACCGATGCACGCTTGCCGCAAAACGACGCCATCCAGCTCAATCGCGAGCATCGCCTTTATCAGGCAGATTGGCTGTTGCGCTTCTACCAATTCGACGTGACTGAAATAATCGACGAAACCCACCCCTTCCTGGAAACCGATGTTGATCCGAAAGCGAATTGGGCGCTCAACCATCTGGACTTCTTCCCCGTTGAAGTCAACAAAGCACCGCTTGAAGAACTCCTGCGCGTTCCCGGCATTGGCGCAAAAGGCGCACGCCTTATCGTGAAAGCACGACGCACCCATGCGTTGGGAGAAAGGGAGCTTAAAAAACTTGGCATTGCCTATAAACGCGCACGCTTTTTCATCACTTGCAACGGTTCCTATTGTGGCTCGGGCGCGGATTTTTCACGCGAAGGACTTCATGGCGTGCTTGCAGGCCCCATCAACGGGGGTCATCACGGAAGACGCGCCGACAAGGTGTTACCGGGCCAAATGAGCTTGTTCGACAGCGAAACACGAGCGCTTAAGCAACCCGCGCCATTGGGAAAGCAGCTTTTACAAAACACACCGCAGAAGGCGCTGATGAGTTCATGAAAACGCATATCGAAGAAGCCGCCCTTGAGATTGCCTACAGTTACGATGGAACCCTTGAAGGGCTGTTCAGCGCCATATTTGCCGCTTACGCCAACCGTGAGAACCCGTTAGATATTGCGCCACGCGATCGGCTACAGTTGCGCTTGGGACAGGAAGAACGACAAATTGAAACTAACGCCGCCCATGCGCAGCGGGTCGCACGCGGCATCATAGGCGCTGGAGGCAAGGCGACATTCGAGGCCGTAAAGAAAGCATCGGTTTCCAGCGACCCCCATGCGGGAACCACCGTTCTTCACTTCGTGCAGAAGCTCATGAAAAAACGCGGGTATCTGCTCAACCAGCTAGCCGACCCCGTTGTCGGCGAGCTCATGCGCCTAGTGAAAGCCGTGGACGTTGAATGCGAACGCATGCGCCAATTCGTGCGGTTTTCTCATTTGGAAAGCGGGGGGTGGTTTGCGGTATGCAACCCACGTGATAATGTGATTCCCCTGGTCATGAATTGGTTTGCTGCACGATTCAATGATCAGCCATTCGCTATTTACGATGAAGTGCACCATATTGCCGGCGTGTATGAAAAAAACAGCTGGTATCTTGTCAACACCAGCTGTTTCAACGCACCAATGTATTCCTCGGAAGAATGCCTTATGCAAGATGCGTGGCGCTTGTTTTATCGCACGCTGTCCATTGATGCACGCTACAACCCTGAATTGCGCCGCCAGCATATGCCCGTACGCTACTGGTGCAACTTGACGGAAATGCAACAGCCCGAAAGCGCATTAGGCGCGCAGGGGTCGCATTACACAGCCCCCTCTAAGACGCAGCTCAGCGCGACAATCGAGACTACGCAGCCCGCTTCAAGAACCACCCCGTTGGCTCTTCCTAGCAAGGACGTGCCGCAGCGGCAAGAATAACATCAACCGCTTCAGCCAAATCTTCAAACGGAATGTTCAAAGGAGGCAAAAGACGAACTTTATCCTTAGCAGTCAAGCATAAGACACCCTGATCACGGCAATCGGACACCACTTGAGCAGCGGGACGAGTTGTCTTCAACCCCATCATCAAGCCTAAGCCCGAAACACTCTCGATGCCGTCTGCACCTTGAAAACGATCACGTAAATAAACCGCTTTCTTGCCCACCAGCTCAAGAAGAGCATCGTCGATACGAGAAAGGATGCTCAACGCGCCAGCGCAACAAACAGGATTTCCACCAAACGTCGAACCATGATCACCATATCCCAGCGTGTTTTGAACGCGACTGCCCATGAGGCATGCGCCAATGGGCAGTCCGCCGCCCAGACCCTTCGCCGTAGTGACAATATCGGGATTCACGTCGTAGTTCATGTACGCATAGAGTTTACCCGTACGACCATTACCCGTTTGCACCTCGTCCACCATGAACAAGCAATCGAACTCATGGCACAGCGCTTCAACAGCACGCACATATTCAGGCTCAAGCGGCAGTACGCCACCTTCGCCCTGAATGCACTCGATAAGCACACCCGCAACGTTATGCGTCTCCAAGCAGGAACGCAGCGTCTGCGCATCGTTTGCCGGAACATGAACGAATCCAGGCGTCAACGGCTGGAACAACTCGTGATAATGCTCTTGCCCGGTGGCCGCAAGCGTAGTGATAGTGCGCCCGTGGAAGCTGTTTTGCAACGTCACGATAGTAGAGTACTCGGAGCCTTTTGTATCGGCCGCCCATTTGCGTGCAACTTTGATGGCGCACTCGTTCGATTCAGCGCCAGAGTTGGCGAAAAAGACTTTCTTCATGCCGGTACGCTCGCACAGCATTTCAGCCAACTTTGCACACGGTTCGGTGAAATACAGATTCGAGGTGTGCTGCAACGTTTCCAGCTGGGAAATTACCGCTTGCTGCCACTGCTCATCGGCATAGCCGAAAGCGTTCACGCCAATGCCCGAGCCCATATCAATGTAGCGCTTGCCCTGCGCATCGTAGGCATGGCAGCCTTCGCCGCGCACGAGCTCAACGGGAAAACGCTTATACGTTCCCGCCACAAATTCGGTATCAATATCAGTAATTCTCACTGGTTTTTCCTTCTCTTCAAGGTGTTATGCCCTATAAAACCGCAGGTAAAACGTTGTCTATTTAGCACATGTTCGGCAAACCCCAACAAACGGATTGCCGACAGAACATTACGCCGTAACCATCGTGCCGGCGCCTTCGTCGGTCATAAGCTCCATCAAAATGGAGTGCGGAATGCGTCCGTCCATAATGACAACTTTTTCCACGCCACGCTCAATGGCGTCAATGCAGCACGCCACTTTGGGGATCATGCCACCCGAAATAATGCCGCTCTCTTTAAGTTCCGATGCCTGCGTAACCGTCATCTCGGCGATAAGGCTCGAAGGATCATCTTTATCACGCAAAACGCCCGCGATATCGGTCATCATGATAAGGCGCTGCGCGTTCAGGGCACCGGCAATAGCTGCGGCAGCAATGTCTCCGTTGATGTTGTACGTTTCGCCATTTGGCCCGCAGCCAAGCGTCGAGATGACCGGAATATACCCGCCATCGAGCAAATCGAGAATCGGCTTGACGTTTACCGACGTCACGTCGCCCACGAACCCCAACTTCGGATCACGCTGTTTCGCCTGAATCAAGCGACTGTCCAAGCCCGAAAGCCCCATGGCATTGCCGCCGCGCTGACTGAGCATGCCCACCAGCGTCTTGTTTACCTTGCCCGCCAGAACCATTTGCACAATGTCAACGGTTTCCTCATCGGTCACACGCTGACCATCGATGAACTGCACTTCCTTGCCAAGCCGCTTCGTTAACGCGCTGATTTCCGGGCCGCCGCCATGAACGAGCACCACGCGCACGCCAACAAGCCACAGCAGAACAATATCTTCCATGACCTGCTGCTTTAGATGCTCGTCAACCATTGCGTTGCCACCGTATTTAATAACGATGATCTGCCCCGCATGGAACCGTATGTACGGCAGCGCCTGAGCAAGAACCTCGGCGCGCTGCTCGTTGGAAAAGTGATTCTGCATTCTCTTCGTTCTTCTTTCTTCAATGCTGCTCTTGGCAAGGGTTTCCGGTTTCGACGCGCTGCACCTTAGGTTCGATAATCTCCGTTGATCTTCACGTATTCGTACGTCAAGTCACAGCCCCATGCCGTGGCGCTTTCCTGACCGCTATTCAAATCTACAAGAATTTGAATCTCGCTTTCAACCAGGACTTTCTTTGCTTCTTCTTCGGAGAAGGGAACGCCGGCACCACCTTCGCATAGCAGCACTTCCCCGCCGGTGCTGCAGAAGCGCACATCCACTTTATGCACGTCCACATCAACGGGCGCATATCCAATGGCGCACAAAACGCGGCCCCAGTTGGCGTCTGCACCAAAAATCGCCGCCTTCACCAGGCTCGAGCAAATAACGCTGTTCGCTACAACGCGCGCCGTCTGTTTGTCAGCCGCGCCCGACACCACGCACTCGATAAGCTTCGAAGCACCTTCGCCGTCGGCTGCCATCCGACGCGCAAGCGTGCGCGTCACCGCTGCAAGCGCCTCGGTAAACGCCTGATAGTCGGCACCTTCCGCTGCAGAAATCGGCTTGTTGCCCGCTAACCCGTTCGCAAGCACCACAACCATGTCGTTTGTGGACGTGTCACCATCAACGCTGATCATGTTGAAGCTATCCTGGATGTCCGCGGAAAGCGCCGCCTGAAGAACCGCCGGCTCAATAGCAGCATCGGTGGTGATAAAGCCAAGCATGGTGGCCATGTTCGGATGAATCATGCCGCTTCCCTTGGAGATACCGCCCATGCGGCACGTTACGCCACCGAGCTCGAACTCAACAGCAACTTTTTTCTCCACCGTGTCGGTTGTCATGATGCCTTCCGCGGCAGCACTGGCGCCCTGTGCGCTCAAACCGGAAACAAGTTGCGGAATCCCTGCCTTGAACGGGTCAAGGCTCATGGGCTGCCCGATAACACCCGTGGAACCAACAACAACGTCATCAGGAGAAATACCCATTTCGCGGGCAAGAAGCTGGCTTGTCTGCTCGGCAATCTCCACGCCGTTCGCGTTGCATGTGTTCGCATTGCCGCTGTTGCAGATAATGACTTGCGCATGTCCATCCGCCAGATGGGCACGCGTCACTTCAAGCGGCGCACCTTTCACTTTATTCGTGGTGTACGTTGCCGCGGCCGCGCAGCGCACTTCGCTTGCAATAAGCGACAAATCGCGTTTGGAGCGATTCATGCGGAAGCCGCAATGCACGCCGTTAGCGGTAAATCCCGCTGGAGCACAAACACCACCTTCGATAAATTTCATAGCAATCCTTTCCGTTTTTGCAGAAACATCCGATCGATTACCCTCATCACTTACCCTGCCTACGCGCCCAACCGCGCAATCAAAATGGAGCGAAGGCTCAAACTCACACATTCAAGCCAAGCGTAGGGTCAACGCCTAAAACCAAATTCATGTTCTGGATAGCAGCACCCGACGAACCTTTGCCCAAGTTGTCGAAGCGCGCCACCAGCAGCAAACGCTCATCGGTGCCGCACACGCTTACCTGCATGTCATCGCGTCCCGTGAATGCGGCAGCCGACAAGAAGCCCCCTTCAGCAGCTTCTGCTTCGGGGACAAAATGCACCACGCCGCGCGTGTCACTCGCATAAAACTGCTCATACGCCTGCTCGATAGCCACTTTGCCGCCCGTCACCTGCGAGGCAAAAACCGGCACGCATACCTCCATGCCCGCATAATACGGGGCAACGGTCGGGCAGAAAATAGGCGCTTGCTCCAAATCGCACATTTTCACCATTTCGGGAAGATGTTTGTGCTGCTGGCTCAAGCCGTAAACGCGCGGAGCCGCAAGCAGCTCGTCTTGGTCCGCTGCGGTTTCGTACTGCGCAATCATGGATTTCCCGCCGCCAGAATAGCCCGTAAGCGAGAAGCACGTCAACTGCGCCGCAGGGTCTAAAACGCCGAAGCGCACCAATGGAGCAACAAGCGCAATGAAACCGCTTGCATGACATCCCGGATTGGCAATGCGCTTTGCCGTTGAAACAGCCTGGTCATCAGGTAAAATCTCAGGAAAGCCATAAGTCCAGCCGGGATCAACGCGATGCGCCGTGGAGGTGTCGATAATCACCGTATCCGGGTTTTCCACTAACGATGCCGCTTCAATTGCCGCTGCATCGGGCAAGCACAAAAACGCGATATCGGCCGCGTTGAGCATTTCTTTGCGCTTGACAACATTTTTGCGCTGGTCATCGGGCAGCGCAAGCAGCGTGATGTCAGGCCGCTGTGCAAGGCGATCGTGGATACGCAAACCCGTGGTGCCGGCGCTGCCGTCGATAAATACGTTTGTCATAGCAAAATCCGTTCAATATTGCATAATTAGTTTGTAATATGCAGTTTATTTGCATAAAACGCTTTGTCTAGTCATTTTTGAGAAAAATGCAAAATACGCTCACTTTTCTCCGTAAGCGCATGGCAGATAAGACGTAGATATTGTAAAAATTAATGACTGAGCCCTTCACCAGTTTAATACCAAATAAAATACATAACGCAGAAACAGTCGTGCTGCCAGCCTACAGGCAACACTCGCAACCCGCGCCGTAAATGCAGCGCAAAGCGCCAGCCGCCTTGTATATTCGGAAATGCAAACGAAAGGAACCGCATGACCCTTCAACAACTTCGCTACCTTATGGCAGTAGCGCAGCAAGGCTCGTTCAACGCTGCCGCCGCGCGCCTTTTCGTTTCCCAATCAACGCTTTCCATTTCCATCAAAGAACTGGAAGAAGAACTGGGCATTCAGATTTTCTTGCGCTCGAATCGCGGCCTGAAGCTCACCAACGACGGCACCGAGTTGCTTGGTTACGCGCGCCAAGTAATCGAGCAGGCCGAACTGCTTGAAAACCGCTACGCCACCCGCTCGGAAGAACGCGCGCGTCTGGCCATTAGCACCCAGCATTACGCGTTTTGCGTCCAGGCGTTCGTGAGCCTGACCAACGAATACCAAGGCGGTGCCTACGACTTCACGCTGCGCGAAACGCGTACCGGCGAAATCATCGATGACGTGCGCAACTTCAAAGCCGACATTGGCATCTTGTACCTTTCCGCCGCAAACGAGAAGGTTCTGACCAGCACCTTCGACGAAGCACATCTGACGTTTACGCCGCTGTTTGTCGCCCGTGCGCACGTGTTCGTGGGAAGCCATCATCCGCTGGCGGCGCGCGAAAGCGTTTCCCTGGCCAATCTTGAAAACTACCCGCGCTACTCGTTCGAGCAGGGCCTTACGAACTCGTTCCATTATTCCGAAGAGCCGTTCGGCTACCTGCCGCACACGCGCAACATCACATATTCCGACCGCGGCACGCTCACAACGCTGCTCACCTTCGGCAACGGCTACACGCTGTCCACGGGCGTTTTGTCCGACGAAATGTCATCGGATATCGTGGCAATCCCCCTTGAAGAGGAATGCATCATGCGCATTGGCTACATAACACACGATGAGAAAGTACTATCTGAACTGGCTAAACGATACATAACGCTGCTGCATGGACGCATTGAGATGACGCTCGGCGAAAGAACCATTGGGTAGAAGGCCACGCTGGGCTGTACGCGCCGGGTGACCGCCCGCGCCTTCCGCTTCTCGCTCCCGCCACGCGGTCGCCATCTTCTCGCCCACCCCGAAGGCGCACGTCGCCCGTCGCACCAGGCAGCGCGACTGCCCCGAGGGCGTCGCTACTCCACAACAATGCTGCGTATCAGGTAGCGCTCCAGCGCCGCCCGGTCAATAGCGCACCCAAAACCGCTGGGCGCCTGAGCCTTGTTCAGCGTGACCAGCCCGCGCTCCACCGTGTGGACGGGATTCGCGATGTCACTTACAAACTGCCGCAGCACCGAACCGGTGTTTCCTGCATCTTCCACTGTGGGAAGCGTTTGCAGCGCTGCGTGCACTTTTCGCGAAATACCCAGGTCAAACATGCTGTCAACCCAAATATGCACCCCGCGGATATGAGCTTGCCGAACAAAGTCAAGCGTTGGCCGCACGCCACCGAACTCGCCCACGCGTGCAACCACGTACCGCAAATTGGGATATTCCAAGGCAAGATAAGCTTCCTGCAGCGTTGGGACCGTCTCGTCCAGGCAAATCGGCGTATGCAACGTCTGCTGGAAGCGAGACAGATGCGCCAAATGGCGGCGCACTAAAGACTGCCGATCATTCGCCCGCGCGCCACCCATAAAGCGCGAGGCTGCTGCGGGAACATCCCCCGCAAACGCAAGCGGCTCTTCAATCCAAGAGATGTTAAATTCATCCAAAGCACGCAGCTCATCTGCGGTTTCTTCCGTAAAGCTGCGATGAGCATCAAGCGTTATCATCAAATCCGGAAAAACCTGCCGCACAGCGCGCACGCGCTGGTACGTCATGCCCGGGCAAACATCAAGCGCCACGCAGCTATAGCCTGCCTCAACGCAGCGCCACACCTGCTCCACCGTATCGTGCGCATCCACCAGGCCCACCACGGCAGCCGCACGCACGCGACATTGCGAACCATCGGCGCTGGAAGGCCTGCCACCAATCAACTGCCAAAATGCCAAACCCGACACCTTGCCGTACAAGTCCCAAAACGCCGGCTCCAGCGCACCAACAGAACGCACGTGTCGCTGGGCATCGGGACATTCCATAAGGCAGAGGAAAACTTCGCCTGGATGCAAAAACGCCTGGCCAACAACGTGCGGCGCCAGCACATTCGCCAGATACTCCTCGGCATCCTTCAGCGTTTCAAAGCCGGAATCGTCGCTGGAAAACGCCACGCATTCACCAATGCCCGTGCGGCCCGCGTAATCCACAATCTCAACCAAAAGCGACTCACGCTGCTTGCACGCCTTCCCGCCAATTTTCGCCGCGCTTGCAAGCGGCACCGCAACATGATGCAGCTTCACCTTCGCCACTTCCAAGCGCTCGCTGCAGCATCGCTCAAGCAGCGTTTCATCCACGCGTCCCGCGCTCGTGCGCGGAAACGAATCCAGCGCAAAAACATGGCGCGGAATGCTGTACGTCGATAGCTGCGCTGCTAGATTCAAACGAAGACGTGCAGCAAAATCCCTGTTCGACGGCCTGCTCTGCTGACCCCGATCGTTGCGCTCCACGAATGCCACGGGACACTGACCCAACGCGGCATGCGGCGCACCGAAAACATATGCATCGGACACGCCTTTTTCGGCAAGCAGCAATTCTTTGATTTCATCAGGGAAAACGTTGTTTCCGCCGCACAGGAACATGGTATCGGTACGCCCCCGCACGGTAATGCGATCGGCGTGGCATTTCGCGGTGTCTCCCGTTGGCAAAAAACCGTTCACCGTAATGGAGCTGCGCGTGCCCAGATATCGGTCGCACACGCTGGCGCCCTTCACCAGCAAACGCCCAAATCCGCTTGGCGCCGCTTGTTCGATACGCACCTCGTAACCAGGCAGCAAGCGAAGCGAGCCATCAAACGTGTCATCAATCGGGCCAATAGCAATATGACCTGCGGTTTCGGTAATACCATACCCCGCATATACGCAGATGCGCCGCTTTGCGCACGCCGACATCACGCTGTGGTCAAGCGCCGACCCGCCTAAAAGCAGGCAGCTATACCGCCGCAGCGCCGCTTGATTCTCGCACATCAGCAGCTCGGCCACCATGGCATCGTCAACCGCAATATGCGTCGCACCCAGCCGGTCAACATCGTGCAGCAACGTATCGGGCTGAAAGCACTCGTACACGGCAAAGGCGCAATGATTGCAAATGCTGCGCACGATCACCTGCAAGCCCATAACGCGGTAAAACGGCAGCACGGCCTGCCAAACGCCGCGCCCCTGCTTGCACATCACGCTGTTCAGGGATTTTGCCGCTTCCGTTACGTTTTTCCAGCTCAGGCACACCGGCTTGCTCTTGCCCGAAACACCCGCCGTAAACAAAACAACTGCCGGCTTCGCACCGTCGAAAAGATGCGCGGAGTGGTCGGCAAAATGCACCACCGCTTCTTCCGAATCGGAAGAATAGCGGCGCAACTGCGAAGGCGGAAGCTTCGTTGCATCGCGCCCCAAGCGTCCCGCTTCCGCATATGACCCCTGAATGGGGCCGCTTGAGAAAGAGGCACGCGCGCCATTGCGACGGTTCGCGCCAGAATTGGACGACCAGCCGCGCGCCGTTTCGGTATCGGAACTTCCCGCCGCACTGCGCACACCCGCGCGCGCAACTTTTCCGCGCAAATAATCGTTCTCGGAACTGCCGGCATCGGAAGAAAGACCTGCTTGAACACCAGGTGCTTCCCCATCGATGATCAAGCGAGCATGCTGAATAAGATCATCAATGTTTTCCTGGTCAATGAAACACGAAATGGTTGTGTTGGGAATCGATTCGATTTCAGCATAACGCGCCGCACGCTCGGCGGGCGTCAAATGCGGATCCATGCCTATCAGGCCAAAGTTGCCATACGCCGCCGCAAGCAGCAGCAACGGCCACGCTTCGCCGTTAGGCAGCTCGACCGCCACATAATGGCCGCGCGCCACACCTGCCAAGCGCAAACATTGCGCCAAGGCGGCTCCATGCAAACGCGCACGATGATAGCTGTATCGCGTCTCACGACCCGCTGCATCCATGGCGGTAAAACAAAGCTGACGCGGATTCGTTCGTGCCATGTTTTCGAAAATTCGAAGCATGAATCGCGCCAGCCTTTCGTTATGAGTGTATGAGCGATGCCCTAACTCGTCCTCCGAGCAAGCTCCGCCAATTTCGGAAACAGTTCCTGCACGCGGTCGAAGCCGCGCGAACCTTCGTGCATGACGGTACAATACGTGCAGTCTTTGTACCCTTTCTCATTGTAACGGAACGCGCCGCCACAATCAGGCCCCAATGCGTATAACGGGCAGTAGCAAAAAACGCAATTGAATGTTATGTCGCTCGGCAGCTGATGGCAAGGGAAGTAAGGGCAGGCATCGTGTGTGAAGATGCGCTCGTCCTTTTCCGGAGCAGCATCCGTTGCTGCAGAGGCATCTGCGCTTGCCGCAGCTGCGCACACTTCTGTTGCGTCGGCCTTCGCCGTAGGCGCCGCCTGTTCCAAAGAGGCGTTCTCTGCCTGCTTTGCTTCTTCCAATTCCTGCACCTCCGTTTCTTATGTCTTCCGCTTGTCTGTTATTGCCATGCGCGCTCGGCTCAACGCCGCGCACATGTTTCCCGTCGCCGCGACGACTGCGACACATGCACTTAGCTGACACACGCTGCCTCTAGACGCAGCCGCCGCACCCGCTTTCATCGCGAGCATTCGCGCAGCACTTTTCAATGCCTCGCGCACACCTTCGCTATTTTACCGTCTTTTTTCCACGTTTTTACCGTGTTTTGTTATATTTTACGTGCAATTACAGCAGATGAGCACGCAAATCAGCGCCATCCGATGCAGAGAGGTACGCCGGCGCAATATCAAAAACGGTCTTGCAGCCCGTGCTTCCTTCGGCCGCCAGACGGGCCACCGCGCGCGCATACGCAACCAGCACGCATGCCGTGAATTCGGGGTTCGACTCAAGCTTCAGGGAGTACTCGATGGTGCAGTTCTTGCCGCCCGCCGTTTGACCCGAGCGAATGACAAAACCGCCATGAGGCAGGCCCGCATGGTCGCGATCGAGCTCTTCTTGCGAGATGAAGTTCACGTCAACGTCGTATTCGTCGAAGTAATCGGGCATGTTCACAATTGCCTCTGTGACCGCCGCAGGGTCGGCGCCTTCCTCAAGGACAACCCAGCACTCACGCGTATGCTTCTCGCGCGTAGTCAGTTCGGGGTTTTCACCCGCACGGACAGCCTCAAGCGCTTCGGGAACCGGATTCGTGTACTGTTTCGCATCAGCCACGCCAGGAATGCGACGCAGCGCATCGGAGTGACCCTGGCTCACGCCGCGGCCCCAGAACGTGTAGTCGTTTCCCTGGGGCAGAATGCAGTTCGCATACAAGCGGTTCAGCGAGAACAGGCCCGGGTCCCATCCGCACGAAATAAGTGCCGTTTTACCTGCGGCTTTTGCGGCAGCATCCACGTTGGCAAAATGTTCGGGGATGTGCGCGTGCGTATCAAAGCTGTCAACAACGTTGTACTTCGCAGCGTATTTCGGCGTCTGCTTGGGCAGGTCGGTCGCGCTGCCGCCGCAGATGATCAGCACGTCAACGTCTGTCGCAGCGCCTTCATCGAGCTCGCTTGCGGAACGCACCAGCACATCCGGCGTAGCAATGGTCACCGTTGCGGGATCGCGGCGCGTGAACACGCCCACAAGCTCCATATCGTCGTTTTGGCGAATGGCCAGCTCAACGCCTTTTCCCAAATTTCCGTATCCCAAAATGCCCACACGTGTCATAGTTACCTCTTTCCGTTGATACAGGTTGGCTGGCGCACCGGCACGCTGACCATCGCGGTCAACGCCACTCGTATGAAACGCGCTTATCGGCGGAAAGCGCAGCAAGTCAGCGCGCAACCCAATGCGCAAATCGATACCAATGCCCAGGCGCAAAACCCAAGCGAATAGTCGCAAAAATTCATTCGTATCATAGTAATGTTTCGTTTCGCGCCCGTAAACAGAAAGGCTTGTTGCCAGATTATCCCAATAGAATCGACAAAA